>JAGCVN010000003.1 GCA_017962315.1 Kiritimatiellia bacterium | reverse complement strand
TCGCCAGCGTCCACTTGCCCTTGGCGACCGTGACCGCCTCGCCGGACGGCAGGAGGTCGGCGTTCACGCCGGGGACGATCGCGGCGACGTCCTCCGCCGAGACGGTAAGCGCGTGCGCGCCCGCCGCGAGCGAACCGGCGGGGCCGCAGGCCTCCGTGACCGCCTCCCACTCCGTGACGGCGTTCTTCGGGCCGCGGAGCGGCGTCAGGTCGGAGACGCCGGTGAACGACGTCTGCCCGTCCGCGCCCTTCGCGAACCAGGCGACGAACCCGAACTTTGACTTCTTCGCGTACATCACCGGGACCGCCCAGCGCCCGCCGTCGCCCACCACCGCCTGGGCGGAGACGGAGACCTTCGTGCCGTCGGGCAGGACGCCCGTGACCTTCGCCTTGCCCTTGGCGGCGACGGCGAGCGTGAAGGGCGTGTACCCCTTCGCGGAGGCGAGCGTCACCGTCCAGGTCTTCTTCCCGACGAGCGCGGCGGACGCCTTGTCGTCCGACGCCTTCGAGGCGAAGACGTTCTTCGCCGCCTCGACCGTGTAGGCGCCGAACGTGCCGGTCACCGAGTCGTCCGTGAGCGTGACGTTGAGCGTGCCGGACTTGCCGGTGAGCGTCACGTTCGCGAGCTGCCCGGCGGCCGCCGTGCCGTTGAAGACCAGCTTCTTGCCGGTGTCGAGCATCACGACCGTGGCGGTCAGCTTGGACGCTCCGCTCTTCTTGTTCGCCTTCGCCGCCTTGACGGTGAGCGTGCCGACGAGGTTCCCGTCCGCGTCGCGCAGCCACCCCGTGTACTGGGCGTTGCCCTCGAACGCATCGACCGGCTCCGCCTCGAAGAGTTCGGGGGTGGAAGGCGTGGGGACGGCCTCTTCCCAGACGGCGGTGACCCAGACCGGGACGGTGTCCCAGTAGGTGTAGGATGAGTTTTCTTTCTCTTCCTGACTTTCGAGCCAGCCGACGACACCGTCCGCATTCGTCACGCTGATACCGTCAAGGAAGGAGAGGTCGTCCACAGGGAACTCCAGGGTCTCGCCCGCCGCATAGACGGGGTTTCCCCTGTCGCACTCCAGTCTATTCCCGTACTCATCCTCAATCAAGTAGAGTGCGTATACGGGTGCATCGAAGGTCAGCCGCCAGCCGGTCTGTACACACCCCGTTTTCTCCAGCCCGATGGATGCGAGGTTGCCGCACCCTATGAACGCCGTCCACTCGATGGCGACATCCGGATTCGCGACCGAGACCGACGCGAGGTTCGTGCACCCGTAAAAGGCATATATCCCGATTCGTTCCACGCTGGCGGGGATTGTCACGGACGTCAGGCTGTCGAGGGTGGTATGCCACTCCCACTCTTCGTCCGTATCCTCGCCGACCTTGATGTTGTAACCGTGGTAGTCGCTGTCGAACGCGGATTCGGCAATTTCGACGACCCCTTCGGGGATGTCCAGTGTCGCGGGGCAGGCACCGAAAAATCCGAGGAGGACGTTGTCCTTGATCAGGAGACGGAAGGGGAACGACGCTTCAGCGCGAGTACCCCAGAAGGCGCTCGGTGCGACCTCGACCGTGTCGGAAAGCCCGTTCACCGTCTCCAGTGAACTCCATGCGAAAGCGTACTCGCCGATTGAACGGAGGGTGGACGGGAGGTTGATCGTTGAGATATCGAAGTTATCGTCAAAGACCCAAGACGCGATGTCCGTCACCCCTTCGGGTATGTCCAGCTCTTCGGGCAGCGTGCCGAGGTAACCGGACAGGATGCCGACTTCGTCGATCACCAGCTGGTACCGGTACCAGTTCAGCGCGATCTCGCCGGACTCGCCTCCATAACCGCCGACCGCAATGTAGTAGGTCGTCCCGGCCGTGGTTTCGAACGTCACGGAGGAAGTCGTATCCACTCCGCCGTCATTATTCTCGGCAACCGTTTCAAATCCGTCACCGTCCCGTGTGTAAACGCCCATCACGGTGTCGAAATTCGAGCCGATGGTGTCGAAGGTGATCTCGCCGTCGGTTCCCGCCGTCCACTTCCACCAGACGGTCGCCTCGCTTTCAAACGACAAGGCCAGGGGATCGTCCGCATCGGCGGTCGCCTTGACGTTCGTCCCCTCGGTCGAACCCGATTCGCCCGTCAACTCGACGGCGCCGTCCGGCCCGTCGTTTTCAGGCGCGGGAAGCCCTTCCAGATAGGCCTCCAGCCACGGCGTCCCTGCAAACACAGACTCAAGATCTATTGCGATGGCCGCCATGTCGCCTTCAAAAACGACATTCGTAAGTCCGTTACACCACCCGAAAGCCCCCTCCCCGATACTCGTCACGCCGTCTGGTATCGTCACGCCCGTAAGTCCGCTACAACCCATGAACGCCTCCTCCCCGATGCTGGTCACGGAGCCCGGGATCTCCACGCTCTCCAGCCCGCTTAGGTAGAACGCATTATTCCCGATGCTCGTCACCGAGTCCGGAATTTCCACGCTCGTCAGACCGTCGCAAGCAGAGAACGCCCAAGCCCCGATGCTCGTCACGCCGTTCCCGATTGTCACGCTCTCCAGCCCGGTGCACCCCTCGAACGCAAATTCCCCGATGCTGGTCACGGAGTCCGGGATCGTCACGCTCGTCAGCCTGTCGCAACCCCAGAACGCCTCCTCCCCGATGCTCGTCACCGAGTCCGGGATCGTGATTTCCGTTGCTTCACCCACGTAGTCGTACAAAACGCCGCGAACAATGACGAATCCGTCCCCATCCGCAAGCCCGGTGCAACCGGAGAACGCATAATCCCCGATGCTGGTCACGGAGTCCGGGATCGTCACGCTAGTAAGCCCGCTGCAACCGTAGAACGCCCGATACCCGATGCTGGTCACGGAGTCCGGGATCGTCACGCTCGTCAATCCGTCGCAATCCTCGAACGCCGAGTCCCCGATGCCACGTATTCCGGTAAGGACCAAATCGCCGGAGAGCGATTCTGTGTAGTCGACCGCCCAGCCATCAACCAACTTTACACCGGAAATGGTCGTCGTGTCGAAAAGAGATTCGTTGCAACCGTGGAACGCCGAATACCCGATGTTCGTTACCGAGTCCGGGATCGTCACGCTCGTCAGGCCGCTGCAACCATAGAACGCAGACCACCCGATGCTCGTCACCGTCTTGCCGCCGAGTGTGGAGGGGATAGTTATCGCCCCGGTCGGGTCGGGGCTGACGGCGGCGGCCCAACTGCCGCCGTTGCCGATCTCGGCCTTGTCGCCGTTGATCTGGTACGTCCACGTGTAACCGCCGACCGTGTCCTCGGCGGCTTTGAGCGAAAGGGCCACGGCAAAAGCCGCCGCAACCATCGTCAACTTTTTCATTCGTCTTCCTCTTCCCGCGCCGGTTGTTTACACGGTGTCCCTTCGCGCAGGAAAGAAGAACAGCGTGCCTTGAACATCGCCGCCCGGCAATCGGAACGAAAAAATCCTCTCGTTCATATCTCTGGTGAGGCCGTGAGAATGCCCTGACGGAAATACTAGGAGAGGAAGTGCATACGCACTTTCCCTGCGAAGTATCGTCCATCTTGAAATTTCTCACGTTTCACCAGACGATTGCTTTGCAGCGTCAACAAAAACACATCCGGGGGTGGACTCTCCCATGCCTCTCGGCCTGGGAGGATTCGCGGGGAGGTCGGCTTACATACGTCGCTTGACACCCCGGTCAGTTCCCGAACGATCTCACCCCGCGTCACCCGACCTTCCGGTCTTGTGCAACGAGGCGGAGTTACTTTAGCATGTCCCTCGCTCCGGGGCAAGCCCAAAGAAGCCGCAAAGAAGCCGAATTTTTGTCTCTCGAATAGAATAGGGGGGAGTGGAAAATGAAAAATGGGAAGGGGGTGCGCAAAGTGGGAAACAGTTGACGAGCGGCGGGTGTGACGGGTGTATCCCGCTCTGCGTAAAATAACGAAAAAAGCGCACGGTCGGGAGACCGTGCGCTTTTTTGACCTAACCGTCTCGCGGATTAGAGCGTGGGCAGTTTGGAGAGATCCGTGATGTACTGGAAGTTCTCATTGAAGCCCGCCTCCGCCTGTTCCAGCTTCTTCTGGGCGTCGGGATTGAGCTTGAAGAGCTGCTTGAAGCGGTTCTCGCCGCCGGCGGTCTCCGCGAAGGAGATGGTCGGCGCCTTGCTGTCCAGCGTGAGGCCGTTCTTGCCCTCGGCGGTGAGCGCCGGGTTGTAACGGTACAGCGGGAAGTGGCCGGAGTTGACCGCGATCTGCTGGCGGGACGGCCCGTTGATCGTCAGCAGACCCTGCTCGATGCAGTGCGCGTAGGCGATGATCAGCGCGGGGCCGTCGTAGGCCTCGGCCTCGTTGAACGCCTTGACCGCCGCGACCGGGTTCGCCGCGATGGAGATCTGGGCGACGTAGATGTTCTTGTAGTACATCTCCATGAGACCCAGGCTCTTCTTCATCGAGGGCTTGCCGGAAGCCGCGAACTTGGCGATCGCGCCGAGCGGGGTGGACTTGGACGCCTGGCCGCCGGTGTTGGAGTAGACTTCGGTGTCGAGGACCAGCACCTTGATGTTGCGGCCGGAGGCGAGCACGTGGTCGAGCCCGCCGTAACCGATGTCGTACGCCCAGCCGTCACCGCCGAGCACCCACACGGACTTGCGCACGAGGTCGTCGGCGACGCCGGCGAGCGCCTTGCAGTCCGGGCAGCCCGCGTCCACGCCGGGCTTGAGCTGCTTCTTCAGCTCGGCGACGGCGGCGCGCATCTTTTCGACGCCCTGCGGCGCGAACTGGTCGATATCCTTGGCGGCCTGGAGGGCGGCCTTGAGTTCCGCGGACGCCTTTTCGCTGGCGAGCAGGCGGTCGACCAGCTCATACGCGAAGCGCTGGAGCTTGTCGGCGGAGACGCGCATGCCGAGACCGAACTGCGCATTGTCCTCGAAGAGGGAGTTCGACCAGGCCGGGCCGCGCCCGTCCTTGCGCTGGCAGTACGGGGTGGTGGGCAGGTTGCCGCCGTAGATGGAGGAGCAGCCCGTCGCGTTGGCGATCAACAGGCGGTCGCCGAAGAGCTGGGTGAGCAGTTTGACGTAGGGCGTCTCGCCGCATCCCGCGCACGCACCGGAGAATTCGAAGAGCGGGCGCTTCAGCTGGCTGTCGAGCACCTGCTTGGTGTCGAGCAGGGCGTCGTCCGCTTCCGGAAGGCCGAGGAAGAACTTCCAGTTGGCGGCCTCGGTGGCGCGGAGCGGGATCTGTTCGACCCACTTCAGGGCGGGTTTCGGATTCGCCTCCATGACCGGCTTGCCCTTCTCGTCGAGGACCGGCTTGCCGTCCTCTCCCTTCTTGGGCTTGGGCTGGGACATCGGGCACTTCACGAGGCAGAGCTTGCAGCCCATGCAGTCCTCGGGGGCGACCTGGACGGTGAACTTCTCGCCGATCTTCTTGAGTTTCGGCGTCTTGGTGTCGGCCGCTTTGAAGGTCTCCGGTGCGCCTTCGAGGGCGGCGGCGGGGTATGCCTTCAGCCGGATCGCGGCGTGCGGGCAGATGAGCGAGCACTGGCCGCACTGGATACAGGCGGCGGGATCCCACTGCGGGATGAACGCGGCGACGTTGCGCTTCTCCCACTGCGTGGTGGCGGTGGGCCAGGTGCCGTCGTCCGGGATCTCGGAGACCTTGAGGTCGTTGCCCTTCTGGGCGATCATCTGGGCGGTCACCTTCTGGATGAACGCGGGCGCCTCGGCGGGAACCGCGGCGGGACGGCGCATCTTGCCGGCCGGCTTGTCGGGATAATTGACTTCCTCGATGGCGCTGACGGCGGCGTCGATGCACTTCCAGTTCTTCTCGACCACGTCCATGCCCTTCTTGGCGTAGGACTTCTCGGCGTACTTCTTCAGCAGCTCGATGGCCTGCGCCTCGGGGATGATGCCGGAGATCTTGAAGAAGGCCGTCTGTAGGACGGTGTTCGTACGGGTGCCCATGCCCGTCTCGAGCGCGATCTTCGCCGCGTTGATGACGTAGAACTTGAGCTTCTTCGCGATGATCTGCTCTTCGACTTCATCGGGCATGTGGTCCCAGATTTCGTCAGCGGAGTAGGGGGAGGAGAGCAGGAAGATCGAACCTTCCTTCGCGGCCTGGAGCATATCGTACTTCTCAAGGTACGGGAAGCAGTGGCACGCGGTGAAGTCCGCCTTGTTGCAGTAGTACGGGCTGCGGATGACGTCCGGTCCGAAACGGAGGTGGGAGATCGTCAGACCGCCGGACTTCTTGGAGTCGTATTCGAAATAACCCTGCGCGTAGTTCTCCGTGTAGGAACCGATGATCTTGATGGAGTTCTTGTTCGCGCCGACGGTGCCGTCCGCGCCGAGACCCCAGAACATGCATTCCTTGCGTTCGCCCGTCGGGACGACGAACGACTTGTCGGCGAGGATGTAGTTGCCGGTGACGTCGTCCACGATGCCGACCGCGAAGTGGTCTTTCGGCTGCGCGGCGTCCATGTTGTCAAAGACGGCCTTGCAGTCCTGCGGGGTGAAGTCCTTGGAGCCGAGCCCGAAACGGCCGGCGTAGATTTTCGGGTACTTGAAGGAGACGACGCCGGTCTGGAGCGCCTGGCCGATCGCGGCGGCGACGTCGAGGTAGAGCGGGTCGCCGATCGCGCCGGGTTCCTTCGTGCGGTCGAGCACGGTGATCTTCTTGACCGTCGCGGGCAGGGCCTTCGCGAAGAGGGCCATGTCGAACGGGCGGTACAGGTGGACCTTCAAGAGACCGACCTTCTTACCCTGTTTGACCAGTGCGTCAACGGTCTCATGCAGGGTCTCGCAACCGGAACCCATCGCGATGATGACGTTCTCGGCATCCGGGGCACCGACGTAATCGTAGAGGTGGTAGACGCGGCCCGTCTCCTTCGCGAAGAGGTCCATGTACTTCTGGACGATCGCGGGCGTGGCGAGGTAGTACTTGTTCGAGCTTTCGCGGCCCTGGAAGTAGACGTCCGGATTCTGCGCAGTACCGCGCATGGTCGGATGCTCGGGGTTCAGCGCGCGCTTGCGGAAATCGGCGACGTAATCGTCGTTGATCAGCTTGCGGATCGTCTCCTCCGGGATCTGGTCGATCTTCTGCACTTCATGGGAGGTGCGGAAACCGTCGAAAAAGTGGAGGAAGGGCACCTTGCTCTCCAGCGTGGCGGCATGGGCGATGAGCGCCATGTCGTGCGCTTCCTGGACGGAGTTGGAGCAGAGCATCGCGAAACCCGTCTGGCGACAGGCCATGACGTCACCGTGGTCGCCGAAGATGCAGAGACCCTGGCAGGCGAGCGAACGGGCCGAGACATGGAAAACCGACGGGGTCAGCTCGCCGGCGATCTTGTACATGTTCGGAATCATCAGCAGAAGGCCCTGGGATGCCGTGAACGTGGTCGTCAACGCACCCGTCGTGAGCGAACCGTGTACCGCGCCGGCGGCGCCGCCCTCGGACTCCATCTCGACGACGGAGGGGATCGTACCCCAGATGTTCGGGCGCTTCTGCGCGGCCCAGGTGTCCGCCCATTCGCCCATGGGCGAAGACGGCGTGATCGGGTAGATGGCTGCGACCTCGCTGCACGCGAACGCAACTTCGGCGACGGCCTGATTGCCGTCCACCATAATTTTCTTTGCCATGTCGTTCTCCTTACTCAAAGCAGTCGGTTGGCACGACCTTCCGCTGATTGTGTGAAAGTGATTCCGTGATTATATTTTACATGACCTTCCCTGTCAATCCCGCGTAAGTTAAAAAATGCGCCTTTTTTGGGAGGGGCGCGTCATGCACGGACGTCCGGAGAATGTCCGAGGGATGCCGGGGGCCGGGGGAGGCGGGAAGCGCCGGTAAACACCTCGGCTATCCCCGATATTTGTATTTGTGGCAATGATGGAAGTTGTGAACAATCAAGTTACAGGCAAGCCCGCCGCCTTTTCCGCCCCGTCCAAACTGTTCGCTGTCGTGTAGTTTTCAAAACAGGACTGGTGTAGTTTTCAAAACAGGACTGCCTCAACAAGTGCAAACCCTTTGATTTTATTGGGTTTTGTTGAGGGGCAAGCTTGTCGGGAGTCCTGTTTTGCGCGAATTCAGCCGTG
>JAGCVN010000094.1 GCA_017962315.1 Kiritimatiellia bacterium | reverse complement strand
CGAAGTGAAGGTGGGCGTGCCGACAACGGTGCAGACGCCCGTCATTGAGACCGCCGCGCCGAAAGTGGGCGTGCCGACAACGGCGCAGACGCCTGTCATTGAGACCGCCGCGCCGAAAGTGGACGTACCGACAACGGCGCAGATGCCCGTTACCGAGACCGCCGAAGTGAAGGTGGGCGTGCCGACAACGGTGCAGACGCCCGTCATTGAGACCGCCGCGCCGAAAGTGGGCGTGCCGACAACGGTGCAGACGCCCGTTACCGAGACCGCCGAAGTGAAGGTGGGCGTACCGACAACGGCGCAGACGCCTGTCATTGAGACCGCTGAAGTGAAAGTGGGCGTGCCGACAACGGCGCAGACGCCTGTCATTGAGACCGCCGAAGTGAAGGTGGGCGTGCCGTTTACCACTGAAACGACTACGCCCGCCACGGTACAGACCGTTTTGAAGCAAGAGAAATCTGCGGTCAAGATACCCCAGGCGTTTCCGTTTTCGCCGACGGTTGTCCCGGAAGCGGTTGTTCCGGCAGGTGCGAATGTGTCAGAACTGCCGTTGTCGGATGGACTGTTATCTCGTTTTGCGACACTTTCAAAGGAGGTCGTCTTCACCTCGGCGACGAAGGAAATTGTGGACACGATTCTTGTCTCGCCCGGCCTGTTGCGAAGTGACGGCGAGGTTCAGATCCAGTTGCGTTCCGATGTACTGGAGGGGACGGCGATCCGTATGGTTTCATCGGGCGGAATGTTGACCATACAGTTTGTTGCGTCTGTGGAGAAGGTTGCCGCGCTTCTGGAACTGAATGCCCCGCAGCTTGTGGAACGGCTCTCGTCTGTCATCCATTCGGGGCGTGTCGTCGTAAACGTCCGTCGCCGGACGAAAGGAGATACCGCATGAAACCGATCGACCTTTTGCAAAGTCTGGAACCGTTCAACCGCCTTTCGTCCAGCGAAATCCTCGCACACCCCGCGTGGCGTCTCACGACCGTCTGGGGTGAAGGCGGTGCCGTGCTGTCAGCCGATGGCATCCGCCCGGATGCCACACTCGATTTGAACATCCGTTTCGGGCATGAGGCGGCCGTGTTGGGTCTGGCCCCGTCGCCGGCGTTCCCGGATTTCACCGGGCTTTTCCCGCAGCGTGGCGAGGTGCCTTCCGCCGTGATGCTGGCAGTGGTGGAAAAAGAGTTCGGCCCGCTCTTCCAGCTGCTGGAAAACGCCGTCCGGCTGGAACTCGCGGTGGATGGGCTTTCCTCCGGTCCGGACGGAGACGAACGATTTTGTTTCACGGTGACGGACGCCGGCGGCGGGCAGGTCGCGACCTTCACGCTTTCGCCCGTCCCCTCGTTGCTTGCGGCTTTTGGCGACCTCCGCAACCTCGATTGTTCGCATGCGTCCATCGCCGGGATGCCGCTAGCCGCGGAAATCGAATATGCGGTCTTCGACCTTTCGCCGGAGGAAGAGGCGGGGCTTGCGCCGGGCGACTGCCTTCTGCTGCCGGAAATGACTTCGGAAAAACCGGGACGGATTGTGTTGGCGGGAAAAGGCGATTCCGACCGTTTGCGCGTGGTCGCGGCAAAGCCGGTGGATGTGACATTCGCCGACCTCGCGCTTGACGGTGACCTCCGCTGCGCCCCGGCGGGGACGGACGATCTACTGTTGGTGAAAGGCGGGGGACGCCTCGCCTCCGGACGACTGGACCGACTCGCGGGACACCCCGTCTTGAGACTGGAGGCTTTATGTTAAACGCAGACCCGTTTGCACTGATTGTCCTATTTGTCGGGCTTTCCCTGCTGCCTTTTCTGGCGATGATCGCGACGAGTTACCTCAAAATCGTCGTGGTGATGTCGCTGATCCGAAACGCGCTGGGCATCCAGTCGATTCCCCCGAACATGGTGATCAACGCCCTCGCCTTGATCCTGACCTTCTACATCATGTCTCCGCTCGTGAACCAGAGCTGGGAAACGCTGCGCGAGGGGTTGAAGGATAACAAGCCCGAGGTTATCTACCAGACCGACCTGGCGGCCCGTGCGGCGGAGCCGTTCCGGGAGTTTCTGGTGAAAAACACCTCCGACCAGCACCACATCTTCTTCGTCAGGACGGCGGAAAAACTTTGGGCGAAGGAGGAAACCGACGCGAACGGGCAGAAGGTCAAAGTGCCGGCGAAGGTCGATCCGCAAAGCTACTACATCCTTGTGCCGAGTTTCTGCGTGTCGGAGTTGACGCGCGCGTTCCAGATTGGCTTCCTGGTGTACCTTCCCTTTATCGCGATCGACATCATCGTCTCCAACGTCCTTCTGGCGATGGGTATGATGATGGTGTCGCCGGTGACGATTTCGCTGCCGTTTAAACTCCTGCTGTTCGTGATGGTGAACGGTTGGACGCGGTTGATCCAGGGCCTCGTGCAGAGTTACGTGCAATGACCGAAGCGCAACTTCTAGACTATGCGCAGACGACGCTGATCCTCGTCTTGAAACTGTCGATGATTCCGATCACGGTGGCGACGGTGATTGGTCTGATTGTCTCGTTGCTTCAGGCGCTGACGCAGATTCAGGAGCAGACGCTCGGTTTCGCGGTGAAACTGATCGCGATTTCGATTACCATCATGTTGGCCGCCCACTGGATGGGCGGGGAGTTGCTGTTGTTCACGCAGGATATTTTCACGAATTTCCCGTTTGTGGCGAGGTAAAATCATGTCGTTCGAGGAACTGTACAATCAAATCGCGCCGAAACTCACAAACTACCTCGTGGGGTCCGGGTGTTCGTATGCGAATGCCTGTGACATCGTGCAGGAAACGTTCCTCCGCGTCTGGAAGAAGCGTGACACCCTCAAGGATGATCTATCCCAAGTGAGCGGCTACATCTACACGGTCGCCCGGAACATCCGCATCGACCGTATGCGAAAGGAGTCCTTCGAGACGCTTCAGCCGGAGATTCGTGACGAAGACGCCGGGACGGTCGAACCCGCCGTGATGCGGGGCGATGCGGAACACCTTCGCAAACGGATCGAGGAGGCGATGGCGCAGCTTCCCCCGCTGGTACGCGAGGCGTTCTCCCTTTTCCAGATTTCGGAGATGTCCGTCCGCGAGATCTCCAAATTGACGGGGGCGAGCGAATCGCTCGTCAAAGTACGTGTCCACCGGGCCAAGCAGAAACTCAGGGAATTGCTCTCCGACATCTGTCGGGGGGAGGGAGACTGAAACCTATGGACATCCGTTTTCCCACAGTCCAATTTTTCGGCGTCGTTTTGGTCTCGCTCGCTCTTTCGCCTCATGTCGCGAACGGTGCATTCCCCGTCTACCGACTCACGCCGCAGTCGCACAACCTGAGCCGCAACGTCATCTACACGATGACGAACAACATCACGATCACCGCCACCGAGCCGGGCAAGAGTGCGCTTGCCCTGGCAAGCGGGGCGCAGGTTGTTTTGGACATTCCGACCGGAATCACCCTCACGGTGGTCGGCGGCGCGGCCAGAGGTACGACAGGCGCGGGGGCGGGGATCTCCCTTCCCGCCGGCGCAGTCCTCTACGTGACTGGCGGCGGAAAACTCGTGGCGACTGGCGGCAAGGCCGCGAACGGTACCGGCGGTTCCAACGGCGGGAGCGCTTCCTACCCCGTGTACGGAAAGGACCAGGACGGCGACGAGGACGATGACAAGTTCATCAACGGTGAAGGCGGTGCGGGCGGCACGGGCGGCGGCGGCGCGGGCGCCGGCATCGGCGGTGCGGGCGGTACGGGCGCCAGGGGGGCTGACAAAAACTCGGCTGTCGAGTACCGCTACGATTATTCCAGCCGCTTCGACGCGAATGGTGTTGGCGGCGCAGACGGCGCAGCGGGCGGTTTTGGCATATCAAGCGG
>JAGCVN010000011.1 GCA_017962315.1 Kiritimatiellia bacterium | reverse complement strand
CTCTCGAAGTTCAGCGGCAAGGCGTACGTGCTCGCGCTCGCGCCGGAGAATCCCGACGCCTACGCGCAGGGCGGCTTCTCGACGCTCTCCATCGCGATGGCGGCGAAGGGCAAGGCGAAGGTCTCCGGCGTCCTGGCGGACGGCACGAAGGTGACGGCCACCGCGCAGATGACCGTCGGCGACGCCTACTGCTGCGTCCCCGTAATCTACTCGAAGAAGAGCAAGTTCGGGTTCGTGGCGTGGTTCGACAAGGACACGCGCGCGCTGGCCGGAGTGACCGCGCTGACGCCGTGGCGGAACACGGCGAAGCCGGCCTTCACGATGGACTGGGCGGTCGCCGGGTCCGGCGCGAAGGGAAGCCTCGCCGCCGGGACGCACAGCGCCGGGCTGGACGGCGTGAAGCTCTCTGTCCTCGTGCCGGGGGCGGTCGCGCAGACGCCGTTCGAGATCCCGTTGACGGTGAAGGGGACCAAGTGGGACGCGGGCAAGGCGGCGAAGGTCGCGTACAAGGGCGGCGCCCTGACGGTGAACGGCGCGAACGTCTCCGGGCTGAAGCTGACCTACACGGCGAAGACGGGGCTGTTCAAAGGCTCGTTCACGGTGTACGCGGTGAAGGGCGGCAAGCTCGCCAAGACGAAGTTCACGGTGAACGGCGCGGTCACGGACGGCGTCGGCTACGGCACCGCCGTGCTGAAAGGCAAGGGCAGCGCCACGGTTCTGGTCGAGTAGCGGCAATCCCGGACGCATGCGAGGACGCCCGTCTTGTCTTACGTTGTCCGTTTCCAAAAAATCCCGTCCTCCGTGATTGCAATGACCGGTGGATTCCCGTATACTGGACTGCATGAAACGAACGGTACTGGTTGCGGCGGCCCTCTTGGCGGGGTTCGCCTCGTTTAATGCGCCCTGCGCGACATTTCCCCCGGAAGGTTGGCAGGAGAAGGTCAACCCGATCGCGAATCCACATGCGGTCAAGGGCGGGATTCTCCGGTTTTCGGCGTCGCAACCGCCGAAAAGCCTCAACTATTACGTCGATCCCACGCTTTATACGCACTATATGTTTTCGTTGATGTTCGAGACGCTGCTCGGCATCGACCCGGTCTCCTACGAGTTCACGCCCGGCCTCGCCTCACGCTGGGAGATTTCCGACGACGGTTTGACATTCACGTTCGAGTTGGACAAGGATGCCCGCTGGAGCGACGGCGTACCGGTCACGCCGGAGGACGTCCAGTGGACGTACGACGCCATCATGAACCCCTCCAACGCGACGGGGCCGTTCAAGGTTTCGCTCGGCAACTTCAAGCGTCCCGAAATCGTCGGGGAGCGGAAGATCCGTTTCCAGGCGCGCCAGAACCATTGGCGGAACCTGCTGGGATGCGGCGATTTCGAGATTCTCCCGAAACACGCATTCGCCTCGCAACCGTTCAACCGGCTCGACCTCGACCACCCCGTCGTCTCCGGCCCGTACATCGTCTCCTCCGTGAAGGAGCAGATCGAAGTCCGTCTCGCCCGGCGTCCGGACTGGTGGGCCGTCGACCGTCCCTCCAACAAGGGAACGATGAATTTCGACACGATTGTATTCCGTTATTTCGCCGACCAGGTGAATGCTTTCGAGGCGTTCAAAAAGGGAATCACCGACATCTATCCCGTCTACAGCGCGCGGATGTGGGCGAACGAAACCATCGGCGAGAAGTTCGACAAGAACTGGATCGTCAAAGCCCGCGTCCACAACCACCACCCGATCGGCTTCCAGGGGTTCGCCATGAACATGCGCCGTCCGCCGTTCGACGACCTCCGCGTCCGGAAGGCGATCGCGCACCTGGTCGACCGCAAGACGATGAACCAGACCATGATGTTCAACGCCTACTTCATGCTGCGTTCCTACTTCTCGGATCTGTACGACGAAGCGCATCCCTGCACAAACCGGCAGTTCGAGTATGACGAGGAGAAGGCCGAGGCGCTGCTGCGTGAAGCAGGGTATGTCAAGAATCCAGCCACGGGGATTCTGGAGAAAGACGGGCGGCCGTTCTCCTTCACCTTCCTGACGCGCGACTCAAGTTCCGACAAAATCCTCGTCCTCTGCAACAAAGCGTTCAAGAAAGTCGGCATCGAGATGAAGATCGACCGCAAGGACTGGGCCGCCTGGATGCGCGACATGGACGAATACAATTTCGACATCACCTGGGCATCCTGGAGCGGATCGGTCATGCGCGACCCCGAAAGCATGTGGCTCTCCACGGAGGCGGATAAGCCGGCCTCGAATAACGTGACGGGGTTGAAGGATCCGCAGATCGACGCATTGATCGAAAAACAGAAGACCGTCTACAGCGTCACGGAGCGGAACAAACTCCTGCGGCAGATCGACGCCCGACTTACCGAGCAGGTCCCGTACGTCCTGCTTTGGAACATCAACGCCGTCCGCCTCCTCTACTGGGACGCATTCGGCACGCCCCGCGCCGTGCTCTCGAAATACGGCGATGAACAGGCCGCCCTCTGCTACTGGTGGTACGACGCGGATTCCGCCGCCGAACTGAAGCACGCGATGACGCACGGAGAAGTCCTCCCGAAGCGTCCTGTCGACATTTTCTACGACGAAAGGTAAAGGTTATCCGATCATGTTCCCCATTCCACTCGACCGTCCCCTTGTCATCCTCGATATCGAGGCGACCGGGCTTTCGACCCGTACCGACCGTATCATCGAACTCGCCGCCATCCGGATCGACGAAGACGGCACGGAGACTCGCGGGTACTGGCTTCTGAACCCCACCATCGACATCCCGATCGAGACGACCGCGATTCACGGCATCCGCGACGAAGACGTCAAAGACCAGCCCACCTTCAAGGACAAGGCGCTGGAGATCCTGATGTTCTTCGGCGAAGCCGATCTGGGCGGTTTCAACGCCGGGCATTTCGACATCCCGCTCCTGCAGGAGGAATTCAAGCGCACGGGGATTCCGTTCGATATCGACCGCCGGCGGCTTCTCGATGCCCAGAAGATTTTCCACGCGCACGAGTCGCGCAACCTCGCCGCCGCCGTCCGTTTCTACTGCGGGCACGACCACGAGGACGCGCACGGGGCCGAGGCGGACGCCGAGGCGACGCTTGAAGTCATCCGCGGTGAGTTCGCCAAATACAGCGACCTTCCGAAAGATATGGACACGCTCGACCGGACCTACAACCCGAACGATCCGCTCAACGCCGACCGGCGCGGCATGTTGCGTTGGGTGAACGGCGTGCTGACCATCAACTTCGGCAAGAAAAAAGGCGAATCCGTAGCCGATCTGGTCAAGAACGATCCGGGATTCCTAAAGTGGATCACGAAAAACGACTTCCCGTTCGACACACGGGAAATCTGCGAGAACGCGCTCAAGGGGATTTTCCCTAAGCAGCGCAAGGACCTTTACAAACCGATTACGGGCGGGCGGTGAGGTGCGGCGCGATCGCGCCGGCCCCCACCCCCTGCGCATCCAGAAAGCCGCGCACTTCAGGGTGCGTCGAAGCGGCGAACTGTTCCGGCGTCCCGAGTTCGATGAACTTGCCCCGGCTCAACATCGCGATGCGCGTCGCGGTGAGGAAGGAACTGTAGAGGTCGTGCGTGACGACGACGCTTGTGATGCCGAGCCGTTCGTTGAGGTCGCGGATCAACCGGTCGATCGTGCGGGAGGTCATCGGGTCTAGGCCGGACGTCGGTTCGTCGTACAGGACGATCTCCGGGTCGCGTACGATGGCGCGGGCGAGGCCGGCGCGTTTCTGCATACCGCCCGAAATCTCGCTGGGGTACTTTTCCCCCGCGTCCTCCAGCCCGACCATCTTCAGCGCGGACCGGACTTTTCCCTCGATTTCGTCCTCCGAAAGTTTCGTCTTCTCGCGGAGGGGGAGGGCGATGTTCTCCCCGACCGTCATCCAGCCGAGCAGGGCCGCGCTCTGGAAAAGATAGCCGAAATGTTCGCGGAGCTCCTCCAGTTCGCGCCCGTCCGCCGCGTTGATTTCGCGGTCGCCGAGCCAGACGCTGCCGCTTGTCGGCGAGAGCAGCCGCACCATGTGCTTCAGCGTGACGCTCTTACCGGCGCCGGAAGGCCCGACAATGTGGAAAATCTCGCCTTTATGGAGTTCAAATGAAAGGTCGTCCAGGACGTTCTGGTCGCCGAACGTCTTTGTCACGTGTTCAAAGCGTATCATAGGTCGTAGAACATCCTTGTGATGATGTAGCCGGTCATGAGGATCAACAGGAGGGAGGAGATCACCGAACGCCGCGTGGCCTGTCCCACCCCGACTGCTCCCCGCGTGGTGGTGAAGCCTTCGTAACAGGCGACGGTCGTGATGATGACCGCGAACACGAGCGCCTTCAACAGGCCGACGTACAGGTCGCGCGTGTCCGCGAAATCGACGGCCGTCTTGATATACTGCCGCCACGGGACGCTCAACTGCGTGAAACCGACCACCCCGCCGCCGATCACGCCCAGCACGCAGGTGTAGAAGGAGAGCAGCGGGGTCATGAACAGCATCGCGCCCATGCGCGGCGCCATCAGGAAGCGCACCGGGTTGATCGCCATCATCTCCAGCGCGGCGATCTCCTCGTTCACCGTCATCGTGCCGAGCTGCGCCGCCATCGACGAGCCGACGCACGCGGTCAGCACGATCCCCGTCATGAAGGGGCCCATTTCGCGGAGCAGCGAAACCATGACGGCGGATCCGATATAGATTTCCTGGTTGTAACGACGCAACTCTAGGCCGACCTGCAGCGCGAGGATCATGCCGGTAAAGAGCGCGACGACCGAGATAATCGGCAGACTCTTGATGCCCGCCTGGTACATCTGCGAGACAAGCTCCCTTCGCGACCGCCACCGGAAGAGTGTGACCGGCAGAAGAAGGACAGACTGGAAGGCAAGGATGCCCGCGCGCCCGATTTCGCCGAAAGCGTGGGCGAGCGCGGAAAGCGGCCCGGTGACAGGCGTGGGTTCGCGAGTGATCATGGCGTTGTGTACTCCCAGTTTTGCAGCAGCGGTGCTTCAGGGGGAAGCGCCAGGACGGCTTTTTTCTGTTCCGGCCCCGGCTCTGCCTCTGTTTTACGCACCTCCCGCCGGATCTTGATCAACCCCCAGAACAGCTCGATCTGCACGACGCCGTCTTTTTCCGAACGGCTGAACAACGTCCAGAAAGGCGACCAGTTGCGCTCGAACCCGCCGGCGCTGCGGATAGGCAGAAGCTCCAGCGCGCGGGTCTTCGAGGAACCGTCCGCCTTTTTCTCGGTGGCGTAGAAGGGCCAGATCCGGGTGAAGCTGTCGTGTAGCCTGGACGTGCCGTCCTTCTGTCGGACTGTGCGCGTCTGTGTGAGGTAGAACGGGAAGAAATAAAAACGCTTCGTCGTCTGCCCGCCGGACTCCAGCGTGAACCAGTTGATGAACGGGCCGAGGATGTAGTGGCTGCGTTCGCCGTCGCGGCGGGTGTCGCCGTAGAACGGCCAGAAGGAGGTACGCGTCTCGCGGGGCGAACGGACGCTCTCGAAGAGCGGCCAGGGCATCCGCCAGCGCGTGGTGTCAGGCGTCTTCGCATACGAGAAGAACGGGGGCAGGAACATCCGCTGCGTCTCGTTGGACCGGGCGACGCTGCCCCAGAGCGGCCAGAGCATCCAGGACGATCCGGGGTTCCTCGCCTCGTTGTACCGGCCGGATGTCCAGAACGGCCAGAGGCAATAGCGCTGCTCCACCGAATCCCCCTCGTCGCGCCCCTTGTGGCGCGCGCTGCCGTAGAACGGGAACAAGCCGTGCCGTTCGACCCCGGGGCGTTCATCGTGGCTGGAGAAGAAAGGCCAGAGCCAGTAACGACGGCGGACGTGGTTGACCTCGTAGTCGAGATAGAGCGGGAAGAGGGTGAAATGCACGTCGTCCAGCACAAAGAGCGTGTGCGGAAGGTGCCCGTAAATCGGAAAGAACGCCCAATAGTCCTCCATTTGGCGGGAACGTCCCGAAAACCAGACGGGGAAGAGGTTCCATGAGGAAGGCGACTCCGGATCGTTCACGTCGTCGTCCGTGCCGTAGGCGATCCCCGCCCGCCACCAACTGCTCTCGTGAAGTCTGTGGCTGGTCCCGATCGGCCAGAGGACGTCGGTGATGCGCGTCTCGCTCAACGGGTCGATGAGGCGGGAATAAAACGGCCTCGCCGCCCAGAAGCGTGCGCCGCTCTCCGTGACCGCCTGTTCGTAAAACGGCCCGATGCGGAGACGGCTGACGATGCGGTCCACCGTCCCGGTCGGGTTGGCGACCTCGGGCGACAACTCGGCCACCCCGGCGGCGGAAAGGGTCGCTGCGACGAACAGGCAGGCCGCCCCGCTAGAAATTGAAACGGAAATAGTCATGGATCCGATTCTCACAACCGAACGTCATGGCGATCAACGCAGTCCGTATCCACATCCCGTTCCGCATCTGCCGCCAATACATGGCGCGCGGGTCGTTGTCGACGACGGTCGAAATCTCGTCCCGGCGCGGCAACGGGTGCATGATGATGGCACGGGGAGAAAGGAGGGCCAATTCCTCCGCCCCGAACTTGAACCGGCTGGTGTCGATTTTCGCGCTCTCGCCCTTCGACTTGTCCCACTCGTCCTGGATGCGCGTCATGTACACGGCGTCCGCTTCCGGGATAACGGCGCGGAGGTTGTTTGAACAGGCGAATTCAATGTTCTTGCGCTTCAACATCTCCAGCACGTCCGGCAGGATCTGCAATTCGTCCGGCGCGACGAAAATCATCCGGATGCCCGGATAGTTCGTCAGGAGGTAGGAGAGCGAACGGACGGTGCGTCCGCGCAGGAGGTCGCCGCAGAAGACGACCGTGCGGTTGCGGAGACCGCCGTGCTTCTCGAAACTCCGGAGCAGCGTATAGATGTCGAGCAGCGCCTGGGTCGGGTGCTGGTCCGGACCGGACCCCGCGTTGATGATCGGGATCGGGCGTTCGGAGTGCGACAGCACCCATGCGCTCTTCTCCGCCAACCCTTTCTCCGGAGTCCGCATGATGATCATGTCGAAGTAGGAGCTGAACGTCCTCACGGAATCGTCGCGGGATTCACCTTTGAACTCGGACGAGATGGAGGTGTCGCGGACTTCGCCCGTCGGGACACCGAGAATCTGGCAGGCGGACTTGAACGAAAGGAACGTTCGGGAGCTGGGCTGGGTAAAGTAGAGCATCGCGCGTTTGTGGGAAACCTGCGAACGCAGGAACTCCGTCCCGACGCGCGTCTTGCCGATGGCCCGGATTTCGTTTGCCAACAGGGCGAGGCGTCCGAGCAGGGGACCGTCGAACTGCTGGGCGTAGAGCGTGTGGTACGGCGCACCCTCGTCCTGCATCAGGTAGGGGGCCTTCTCTTCCAGCGAAAGTCTCTGGTAGTCCTCCCAGGAAATATCGTACAGCCGGGTCATTCGTTCCCTCCCTTCACGTTATAACGCAGCGCAATCCGCGAGCGACGAAACGTACAACGCCTTGATGGTGTGCATCCGGTTTTCCGCCTCGTCGAAGACTTTGGAGAACGGTGCCTCGAACACCTCGTCTGTCACCTCCAGCGCACCGGTTTCCGCCGAGGCGAGCGTCTGGTCGTCGTGGAACGCGGGCAGGCAGTGGAGAAAGATCAGCTTTCCGCCGGCGTTGCCCGTCGCATCCACCAGGCGTTCATTCACCTGATAGGGACGGAGCAGGGCGAGGCGTTCGGCCTTTTTGTCCTCCTCGCCCATCGAGACCCAGACATCGGTGTAGAGGACGTTCGCCCCCTTCACGCCTTCGAGCGGATCGTTGTAGACATTGACGGTGGAACCATTCTTCGCGGCGACCGCGCGTGCGGTGGCGACGAGTCCTTCGTCCGGCATGAGGGACGCCGGCGTGCAGTTCGCGTAATGGACGCCCGCCTTGGCGCATCCGAGCATCAGCGAGTTCGCGACGTTGTTCCGCCCGTCGCCGATGTAGGCGAGCTTCAACCCCTTCAGTTCGCCGAAGTTCTCCTGCATGGTCATCAGGTCGGCGAGGATCTGGGTAGGATGGCATTCGTCGGTAAGCCCGTTCCAGACAGGGACGCCGGACCAGCGGGCGAGCTGCTCGACCGTGCTTTGCGCGAACCCGCGGAAGAGAATGCCGTCGAACATCCGGCCCAGGACGCGGGCGGTGTCCTTGACCGACTCTTTGCCGCCGAGGTGAATGTCGTTCTTGGTCAGGAACTCGGCGTCGCCGCCCTCGTCCCGGACGGCGATGGAGGCGGAATTGCGCGTGCGCGTGGAACTCTTCTCGAAAATCAACGCGATGTGGCGGCGGTACAAAAGATCGCCGCGCACGCCCGCACGGCGGCGCGCCTTAAGCTCCTCCGCCAATTTAACGAGCTGCAACATCTCCTCATCGGTAAAGTCCCCAAGCCGGAGTAACGAACGGTTGTGTAACTGTGGATTCCAAGTCAACATGATGTATCTCCAATCGACAAAGCGTTAGTATAGAATCAACCCTGCCTCCCCCGCAACCTAAAAATATTGCGTTTCATATCGCCATCTGGTAGGCTATCCGGCAAATGAACAACAATTTACAGATTCCATACGGTTGGAACTTGCCCGTCTTGAACAGGTTGCCGAGGAGGAGATGCCATGACCATCTGTAAAGAAACGACTTTGAATCGACTCACGCTGTTGGTGGCAACGGCGGTGGTGATACAGCGACTCGGCTTTGCCGCAGGGAATGCCCCGGTCTGTGACGCACCGATAGGCGTGTTCGATTCCGGCCTCGGCGGGCTCACCGTGCTGGAACGGCTTCTAGACGTCGACTCCGTCGATAATGCGTCCGGACGCTACGGACCGGACGGCGTTCCGGATCTTGTCAACGAAAGCTTCGTCTATTTCGGCGATCAGGCGAACATGCCGTATGGCGACTACGCGGCGGAGGGGAAGAGCGACTTCCTGCGCGAACTCATTCTAGACGACGCCTCCTTCCTGCTCGGCACCAACTTCTTCCAGACTGTGGAAGCGCCTGTCCCGGACGGAACGAAGCGGCGCGCGAAGATCATCGTCATCGCCTGCAACACGGCGACGGCGTGGGGGCTTTCCGACATACGCCGCCGTCTCGCATCGGAGGGAGACGCCACGAAAGTCGTCGGGGTGATCGAGGCGGGGGTACGAGCGGCGCTCGACATCGCCGGGGCGGGTACGGCGTCAAAACCCTTTGCGCTCGGTGTACTGGCCACGCCCGGTACGATCGCGTCGGGCGCGTACGAACGGACGATACGCACGGAACTGGCGTCGCGTTCCGTGACTTGCGAGGTTCCGGTCGTGAACCAAGGGTGCGCCGGACTGGCCGACGCGGTAGAGGCGGGGTCTCCCGATGCCGGGCGGATCGCGGCGTCGAATCTCACGGCTTTGGTCGAACGGCACGCCGCTTCGGGGGCGAAGATTCCGCTGAAGGCGGTTATCCTGGGCTGTACGCACTATCCGTTCGTGCTGGACGCATTGGAGCGGACGGCAAGGGAACTGCGCGGGCGCGGCGCACCGCTCGCAAGCGACCTGCGTTTTGTCGATCCGGCGTTTTACACGGCGGCGGAATGCCACAAGATCCTGAAGAACGACGGCCTGCTTGTGTCCGTGCCGCAGCGAGGGAAGTCGATGGTGTTCATGTCCGTGCCGAACCCCGCGCTCCCGGCAGGCTGCCTTACGGCCGACGGACAGCTAGCGCGTGCGTTCAAATACGGGCGGAACGCAGGTTACGGGTCCGGTGCGACGAGGCCCGTGCCGTTCACACGCGAACGGTTCGGCGATGCCGTTTTCAGGAACATCGCCCGCCTTCTGCCGCATACGGCGGCCTTGCTGTCCGCCGGAGAAGACGCCGCAGGCAACGCGAAGCGCGAAGCAAGCGGGAAGACCGGACGGAATTCCGGGACGAAGCCCGAATAAAACCAATTTGACCCGTATGGCTTCCTCTGCTATACTCTCCTGCGTTATGAATATTCTTGAAACGTTGAAGGGGCGGCACTTGCTTGAGGCGGTGACCAGTCCAGACCTTGAAGCGGCTTTGCACAAGCCCATGACTGTTTATGCCGGTTTCGATCCGACGGCAGACAGCCTTCAGGCCGGAAATTTCGTAACCATCCAGATGCTCGTGCGGTTGCAGCGCATGGGGCATCGCGTCATCGCCCTCGTCGGCGGCGGTACGGGGCTTATCGGCGACCCTTCCGGAAAATCCCTTGAGCGCGTCATGCAGACGGTCGAGCAGGTCGAACACAACGTGGAGGGAATCCGCGAGAACCTTTCGCGTTTCCTCCGTTTCGACGGCGACAACCCCGCGATCCTCGTCAACAACTACGACTGGTACAAGGACATCAGCGCCATCCAGTTTCTGCGCGATATCGGCGTGAACTTCCGCGTCCCCGCCATGCTCGCCAAAGAGAGCGTGCGCAAGCGCCTGGAGGCGACCGACGGCGGAATGACCTTCACCGAGTTCAGCTACCAGATCCTGCAAGGCTGGGATTTCCTGCACCTGTATGACACCTACGGCTGCACCCTCCAGGTGGGCGGCGCCGACCAGTGGGGGAACATCACGGCGGGGACCGACCTGGTGCGCCGCCTACGCGGCGTCCCCGTCTACGGGTTGACCTTCCCCATCGTCTGCGACAGTACCGGCCGCAAATTCGGAAAGAGCGAAGGCAACGCGATGTTCCTCGACGCGAGAAAGACCTCGTACTACGACTTCTACCAGTTCTTCCTCCGCGCCGACGACGCCGACGTGATCCGCTACCTCAAAATCTTCACCTTCCTCACCGACGAACGGATCGCCGAACTCGAAGCGTCCCTCAAGGCCGAGCCGGAAAAGCGCGAGGCCCAGAAAGCCCTCGCCGAGGATATCGTGCGCTGCGTCCATGGGGAGGCCGGCCTGAAGATCGCGCAGCAGGCGACGGACGCCCTCTTCGGCGGTTCGCTGGATGGACTCGACGCCGCGACGCTTGAAAAGATTTTCGCGAACGTCCCGTCCGCCGAACTCACCCGCGAAAAAGTCGTCGGACATCCCGTCTGGGAAGTCGCCTCTGAAGCCGGCCTCACGCCGAGCAAAGGCGAGGCGCGCCGCCTGCTGCAGCAGGGCGGTCTGAGCCTGAACAACGCCCGCGTCGCCGATGCGGCGCGTACCTTCGGGGAGGACGATTTCATCGATGGACGGATCTCGGTTCTGCGCAAGGGGAAAAAGAGTTTCTTCCTGTTGCGCATCCGGTAACGTAGTCCACGGGAGATCTGGGAATGGTCTGGCAAGGGAAACTACTCGGTGGGAGTATCGGCATGATGTTCGGACCCCTCGGCGCCGCGGCTGGCGCCGCAGCCGGACATTTCTTTGTCGACCGCAAGCAGGGCCGCGTCCAGTTGCAAGAAAACCGTAAACGCCTCGCCCTTGCGGCGGGTGCGTTCTACGAGCTGGCCATTGTGGACAGTCCGTTGAATTCCGCCGAGGAACGCGTCATCCTCCAGAACCTCGCCGAGTGCAATGTCCTGCTGGGAAACGCCCTGGCGCCCTCGGATCTTCCCATGCTGCTGAACAACGCCCAGGTGATCGAACACGCCGGTGCGCGCCTTTCCATCCAGTTCGCGGCGATACCGGAACTGGCTGAACGCCTGTTCTACTGGTTTCTGCGTGTCGCGGCGGCCGATGCCAATCCCGGTTTCCGCGAAACGCACTATGTGTTGCGCAGGGTTCGCGACCTCCGGTTGCCGGCGCAGACATCCGACCGCCTGCTCACGCTCTACATCCTCCGCCGCATGGACAACGGAACTGCGGCAAAGGCGGCCGCCGTGCTGGGGATTGCGGAAGACGCGGACGAAGAGACCGTCAAGAAAGCCTATCACACATTGAGCCTGAAGTACCATCCAGACCGCCACGCGGATCTTCCGCCGGAGATTCTGGAACTCACGTCGGAGAAATTCAAGCAGGTGCAGGAAGCCTACCGGACGCTTTCCGGCGTTGGGAAGGATTTTATTGGTCCCGCCTTCTGCCTCTCCACAACGGCACCGCAGTTTATCCCCGTGGACGAAGGCGTGATCGCGCGCTGCCTGGTCTGCACGCAAGCCGTCCACCTCCCGTCCGACGCACCGCCGCTTGCCGCCCGCTGTCCGGTCTGCCAGGCGCGCCTCGCCTTCCGGCAGGAAGAGCTGAACGTTTTCGCGGGGTAACTTCCACGCCGTCCCTGGCGCGAAAATCTGCGATGCCGGGGAATATCGGACAACGAAGGGGAATGTGGTATGAACCACCCTCCCGCGTTGGGCAACGCGCGCCACGCAACGTTCCTCGATGCCGCTCGCTATTTGGCTTTTCAAACGGGAGAAAAACACGTATACTGTCATTTCCTTTTTCGATGAGTGGAGATACGTTATGAACCTGGAAGCTTGGAATGAAGTGGCCGCAGAAATCGCGGAGATCAAAAAAACCAACCTGCGCGAGCTGTTCGCGGAAGACCCCGCCCGTGCCGGGCGGTTCACCGTCGAGGCTGCGGGCTGGACGCTTGACTATTCGAAGAACCTCATCACGCCGAAGCTGATGAAACTCCTGATCGCGTTTGCCGAGGCGGGCGAGTTACAGAAGTGGATCGACGCGATGTTTTCGGGCGAGAAAATCAACGAGACCGAAAACCGCGCCGTGTTGCACACCGCGCTCCGCAACAAGCCGGAACGTCCGGTGCTGGTCGACGGGAAAGACGTGATGCCCGGCGTGAAGGAGGTGCTGGACAGGATGGCCGCGTTTTCCGACAACGTGCGGACGGGCAAGTGGCTCGGGCACACCGGCAAGCGGATCAAGTACATCGTCAACATCGGAATCGGCGGCTCCGACCTCGGTCCCTGCATGGCGACGATGGCGCTGAAGAACTTTTCCCGCCGCAGTCTCGCGATGCATTTCGTCTCCAACGTCGACTCCACGCACCTTGCGGAGACGCTTCGCCAGGTGAAGGCCGACCAGACGCTCTTCATCATCGAGTCCAAGACGTTCACGACGCAGGAGACGATGACGAACGCGGAGAGTGCGCGCGACTGGCTCGTAAAGCAGATGGGGGGCGACGCTTCGGCGGTTGCCAAACACTTCGTCGCCGTCTCGACGAACGCGGAGAAGGTGCGTGAATTCGGAATCGATACCGAGAACATGTTCGGCTTCTGGGACTGGGTCGGCGGGCGGTATTCCCTTCCCTCCGCCGTCGGGCTGCCGGTGATGCTTTCCATCAGCCCGCGCAACTTCCAGAAGATGCTGCGCGGCTACTACAAGATGGACCGCCATTTCCAGACCGCCCCGTTCAACCGCAACCTCCCCGTGATCATGGGGTTGCTGGGTATCCTCTACAACAACGGTTTCGACGCGCAGACCTATGCCGTGCTTCCGTATGATCAGTACCTTGCCCGGCTTCCCGCCTACCTGCAGCAGCTCGACATGGAGAGCAACGGGAAGTCCGTCGACCGCGACGGCAACCCCGTCAACTGCCAGACCGGCCCCGTGTTGTGGGGCGAGGCCGGCACGAACGGGCAGCACGCCTTCTACCAGCTCATCCATCAGGGCACGAAGATGGTCCCCGCCGACTTCATCGGTTTCTGCAAGACGCACAACCCGATCGGCGACCACCACGACAAGCTGATGGCGAACTTCTTCGCCCAGACCGAGGCCCTGGCCTTCGGGAAGACCGCCGCCGAGTGCCGCCGCGAAAGCGTCCCCGAAAAGCTCGTCCCGCACAAGACCTTCAAGGGCAACCACCCCACGAACACGCTTCTTGCGGACGACCTTACGCCGGAGACCTTCGGTGCGCTGATCGCCCTCTACGAACACAAGGTGTTCACCCAGGGGATCCTTTGGAACATCTTCTCGTTCGACCAGTGGGGGGTCCAGCTCGGCAAGGTGTTGGCGACGAAGGTGCTCGACGAACTTACCTCGGAGGCCGCGCCCTCGCTTGCCCACGACTCTTCCACCAACTCCCTTATCACCCACTACCGCGCCGTTCTTGGACGCAAGTAAGCCGGAAAGGAATGAATCTGCCATGAAACTGACCGCAAACGAACTCCGCGAAAAATACCTGCGTTTCTTTGAATCCAAAGGACACACCATCATCTCGGGCGCCTCCGTCATTCCGGAAAACGACCCGACCGTCCTTTTCACCACCGCCGGGATGCACCCGCTGGTGCCTTATCTGCTCGGACAGAAGCACCCTGCGGGGACGCGTCTGACCGATGTCCAGAAGTGTGTCCGCACGGGCGACATCGATGCCGTCGGCGACCCCGCGCACCTCACTTTCTTTGAAATGCTCGGAAACTGGTCGCTCAACGACTACTTCAAGAAGGAGGCGATCGCCTGGTCGTTCGAATTTCTGACGAAAGAGCTGGGGTTCAAGCCGGAGCAGATCAACGTCACGGTTTTCGCCGGCGAGGAGGGGATTCCCCGCGACGACGAGGCGATCGCAATCTGGAAGTCGCTCGGCATCGCCGACGACCACATCTTCCCCTCTCCCCGCGAGGACAACTGGTGGGGACCCGCCGGACAGACCGGTCCCTGCGGGCCGGACACGGAGATGTTTATCGACACCGGCAAGGAGAAATGTTCCGAGCACTGCCGCCCCGGATGCCACTGCGGCAAGTACATCGAAATCTGGAACGACGTCTTCATGCAGTACAACAAGACGGAGGACGGCCGGTACGAACCGCTTGGCCGCCACAACGTCGACACCGGCATGGGGGTCGAGCGTACCATCTGCATGATGAACGGGTATCCGACCGTCTTTGAAACCGAACTGTTCACCCCGATCATCGCGAAGATCCGCGAACTGGCCACTGCCGAAAACCTTGAGGCGGAATCCCGGACGAAAGCCGAACGCATCATCGCCGACCATCTGCGCACGAGCGTGTTCATCCTCGGCGATCCGAAACAGAGCGTCAAACCCGGCAACCTCGGCGCGAACTACGTGCTGCGCCGCCTTATCCGCCGTTCCGTCCGTTACGCGAAAATGCTCGCCCTCAAACCCGGTTATTGCGAGGCCATCGCGGAAGTCGTCATCGGCGAATACCGCCACGTCTACCCCGAACTGGAGCAGAACCGCGAGACCGTCCTGCGCGAACTGCGTGACGAGGTCGCCCGTTTTGAAAAGACTCTGGAACAGGGCGAACGCGAGTTCAACAAAATCGCCTCCGTGATGAAGGAACACGGCCAGACCCAGATCAGCGGCAAGACCGCGTTCAAGCTCTACGACACTTACGGATTCCCGCTGGAGTTCACCGTCGAATTGGCGACGGAACAAGGCATGACTGTCGACCGCGAAGGGTACGAGGCGGCTTTCAACAAGCACCAGGAACTCAGCAAGCAGAACGCCGGGACGTTCCACGGAGGTCTCGCCGACCACAGCGAGGTCATCACGCGGATGCATACCGCGACGCACCTCCTCCATGCCGCGCTGCACAAGGTGCTCGGGCCGACCGCGCTGCAGAAGGGGTCGAACATCACGGCGGAACGTCTGCGTTTCGACTTCACCTGGCCGGAAAAGATGACGCCGGAACAGATCCAGCAGGTTGAAGACCTCGTGAACGAGCAGATCAAGAAGGCGGTTCCCGTCGTCAAGACGATGACCACGCTGGAGGCGGCGAAGGCGGAAGGTGCGACCGCGCTCTTCACCGCGAAATACGGCGAACAGGTTTCGATGTACACCATCGGCGACTTCTCGAAAGAAGTCTGCGGAGGCCCCCACGTGCAGAACACCTCGGAGCTGGGCGGATTTAAAATCCTCAAGGAACAGTCCTCCTCCGCCGGTGTCCGGCGCATCAAGGCCGTTATCGGAAACATGAAGTAGCACATGGTGCGTGACGGGGGGAACGGCGGCAATCAATGGCCGCCGTTCTTTTCCCGTTGACCGCCCCCTGCCGCAAGGAAACGTATGACCCCTGGTATCCGGATGATTGCGACGGCGACGCTGTGTTTCGCCGGATTCGCGACGGCCGCCGAAACGAGACAAAAGCCGGTTCCCGTCACGTACATCATGGTGTGCTGCCATTCAGCGGATAAAGGCACGAAATTCCTCGCGAACGGCGGCTGGGATTCGCGCCACGACTACCGCAACTACGACTTCGCCCGCGACATGATGCGCAAGATCAAAGAGGCCGGGATCAACGTCGTGGGCGTCGATTTCACCAATCCCTCGCAATGGGATCAATTCCGGACGCACCACTGGCCGATGCTGGAGAACGTCGTAAAGGCAGCTGCGGAACTGGATATGCAGTATTTCCTCTTTATGGGAAACACCCGCGCCCATACGATGAAATACTGGAATGAAAAGGCGAAACTTGTCTGGGAGACCTTCGCGCAGGATAGACACTACCGGAGATACGGGTTCGGGGACGACCGCCCCATGCTGACGATCTTCCTGCCCGGAAAGGACTTTGCCAAGCACTTCGCCGAGACGCCAGAAACGGAAAAATGCTGGCTCGCCAAGTTCCGAATCGGTACCTGTCAAGTCAATGATCCGATCGTGCCGACACCGTCCGACGGCTGGGGGTACCGAAACAAATCCGCAGGCAGCACAGATCTCGCCCGGTTTGTCGCGCCGAACGCCGGCGTTCCGCCGAACGACTGGAAACGTATCGACGCGAAAGTATGGCGCGACCGTGTAAAATGGTGTCTCGGTGCGAAGGAATACGCCGTGATCGGGACGTACGACGATACGTGCGACTGCATCTTCTGGGGAATCGCCGACGTTCGCGAGGCGCGTAATCCGATTCATGTACACGAATCCACGAAGACCGATCCTGCCGCCTACTACAACGTGGTGAAAGAAGAATTATCCCGGTAGTCTTCCCCTTCCTTCGCAAGGAACGGTCGGACTTCTCGAAACCCCCTGGTGGTCGGATGCGCACAGCAGGGTGGGGGACTCGTCCCGTTTACGGGATTTCCATGTCATACTTTCCCGCGGGGAAATCCTTCTCTGTGCCGTTTCGGGAAACAGTCGCCACAGTCCCTTGCGGCACTTCGAAATGCCAAAGGCACTTTTCGCCGACGTAACGCCACGAACTCTTGACAAGCCCCTGCCCGGATTTATACTCCGCCTTGACCCATTCCACGCGGCGGTCTGGTTTCGGAGCCAGCGTAAACCTACGGTAGCCGCCATCCTTCCCCGGACGTATCCCCGCCATCGTGCGGTACATCCACCCCAGAACAGCCCCGCTCGCATAATGGTTGAAACTGTTCATTTCGGGCGGGCCGAACCCATCCTTTTTCGTGTACCCGTTCCAGCGTTCCCAGATCGTCGTCGCGCCCTGATCGACGGAATACAGCCATCCGGGGCATTCGTGCTGGAGGAGGACTGAATAGGCAAGTGCCGGATCACCAACGACGTCTGAAAGGACATCGAGGAGAATCGGCGTCCCGAGGAATCCCGTCCCCACGCGGAAGCCGTCCCGCTCAAGGCTTGCCACGAGATCCGCCTTCGCGGCGTCCTCCGCCGCCTTCGACGGGAACAGCTTCAACATGAGAGGGAAGAGGTTCGGTGTCTGCATACTGCGGTAGCGTTCCGCAAGGCGCCCCCGATAATCGAGGAACAGGTCGCGGTAACGGGCGACGGCCCGCGCCTCGCGTTTCGCGAACGCCTCCGCCTCTTTCTCCTTGCCGATCGCCCGCGCCATATCGCGCATCATCCGAAGATCCCGGATGTGGTGGCAGGCACCCAGCATATCCCAGTACTGCTGTTCGTCCGCCTTCGTCTCGCCGTCCCAGAACGGATTCTTTGAAAAGCGCGCACCCCACCCGCGCCGATGGCCTTCGTACATGGACGGCGACAGCCAGTCCGCACACTGCCGCTCGCCCTCCGGCGTCGTCCAGTCCGTCTTGTCGAGATGCCCCATGTAACGCATCATGGCGTCCCAGTTCACCTTTACCACCGCATCGTTCCCGAACTGTTGCCAAAGCGTGTACGGAACGACGACTCCCGCATCCGCCCAGCCGATCAGTCTGCCGCCGAAGTCTCCGGGGGCGATTTTCGGGAACATTCCCGGATATTTCGATCCCGGTCCCGCCTGGGAATCGCGCATGTCCGTCATCCATTTCGAGAGAAAACCGTACACGTTCGCCGCATAGACAGCCGCCCCGACGAACACCTGTGCGTCGCCGGTCCATCCCCAGCGCTCATTGCGCTGCGGGCAGTCGGTCGGGACGGAAAGATAGTTGGAGCGCATTCCCCACACACAGTTCGAGATGAGCCTGTTGAGATCCGCGCGCCCGGTTTCCAAGCGTCCTGTCTCGTCCTCTGGCGCGATCGACATGACCGGAAGGAACCTGATGGACACGAACGCCACCTTTGCACTTGCCGTGAACGAGAAATAGCGTCCCCCGAAGAATGTGAAGGAGGGCCTGTACGTTTCCTCTCCCTTGCCCGCGAACACGTAGGTCATCGTGGAGCGGGCGACCCTGTAGTTGGCGAAATAGGCGCTCCCCGCCGGTCCGTCATTTCCTCTGGATTTCTCGCCGCAGGCATCGTTCAACATCTCCGCCGGACGGGCGTTCAAAACCGTCCCCTCTGCCGCTTGTGCAACGAACTCAGGCACTCCGGCGGCGTTCTGTCCGAAATCGACGACAAGTGTCTCGCCCTTGTCGAGCGCGCAACACTCCCCCGGCTTCCAGCGCCTGACGACCTTGGCCTTGCCGAACGCTTTGGGCGTCGCGCCTTCCGCGCCCCGCCAGGCGTAAACCGAGACGGGAGACAGCGCAAGATCGCGCCGCACCTTGATCGTCCTGCCTTCGACGGGCGTGACTTCGCCCTTGAAGTCGTCCGACACCTTCGCCGCAGACCAGCCGGTTGCGTCCGACACGCGCCACGCCGGTTCTACACGCGCGTCGAACTTCTCGCCCCAATAGATTTCGGCATGGACGACGGGATTGGTGTATGCGGCTCTCCAGCTCTCGTCCGTCTGCACAATATCCTTTGTGCCGTCTTTGTACGTGATTTCAAATTTTCCGCCGAAACCGGACTTCACACCTCTTCTGCCGCCCACGATGCCGTCGCGCCACCACCCCGTCGAGACTTCCGCCGAGAGGACATTCCTTCCGTTTTTCAGTAGGCCGGAGACATCGTAGGAAAACGAGTGGCGGCGTTTGCGTACGTGCGTGAACCCGGGCTTCAGGAAATCGTCCGACCCCACCTCGTCGCCATTCAGCCAAGTCCGGAACACGCCGAGCCCGGAAACCGTCCATACGGCTTTCTCCACCGGTTTGCCGATGTCAACAACCTTGACGAATGTCGCCGTGTCGCAGACACCGCTACCGCCGTTCGGTATCGTTCCGGGAACCGCGATAAAGCGGAATTCCGAGGCCAAGCCCACGGAAACGACGAAAAACGCAAACATCGGAAACGACAACATCTTCTTCATACAAACACCTTTCCCGCAAGTTATCCGACGGTGGCAATCAGCCGGCGTGCGGCGGCGAGTTGTTCGTCGTCGCCGAGGAGGAGGACGCGGTCGCCGGGAAGCAGTTTCTCGTCCGCCGTCGGATTGACCGTTGAATGTCCGCGCCGGTCGATGCCGATCACGCTCGCGCCGGTCGTCGCACGGAGATTGAGTTCGCGGAGGGATTTACCGCATACCGACGCGCCGGCGGGCACGGTCAGGCGTTCCGTATGGATGTCCAGCAGATCGGCAGCCGATTCTCCGGAATCCGCGTCGCCTTCCCGCGAGACGACCTCGCGCAACGTCTCCAGCGCCTCGCCGCCCATGTGGCGGAAGCGGGTCCAACCGACGATACCGAGAACCGCGATGAAAATCAACACCAGCCACTTCTCGAACTGGTTTTCGGGAAGCAGGGTGTTACTGAACATGGTCGCCACAATAAACAGGACGGCGAGCGAGATACAGACGACGACAACCGTCACGAGGCGTTTGAACGCCTGCGCCCAGCTGGTGTCGCGCGCCTTTTCCGGAATCAGGAAATCCCCGATCCGTTCCCCCAGCGTATTCGAGCGGTGGAAATAGAAGATGGAGCAGGGCGTCGTCAGGAAGAGCGCCGCCATCCAGAGCAGGACCTGTTCATGGCCGTGGAAATCTTTCGGCAACATTTTCAGGAAGGCGGCGTCTTTCAACATTCCCGCCGTGACAAAAATGGCGATTTCGATAGCGAGCAGAATCGCGAGCAGAATAAAATCGAACCGGATCTCCGAACGGTTCTTCCCGGAGTCGCGCTGCGTGCGGAACCGCGCCACCCAGTTCCCGTACGTCTGGATACCCGCCTTCCAACGGGAGGGCATCCGAGCCTCGACGAAATCCGCAAGCGGGTCGGAAAGGCGGATCAGGATGGAATTGAGCATCGTGGTCAGCAACGAAACGCCGACGACCACGGGATAAAACATCGATTGCGCGGAGAAGACTTCCAGGTGTACGCCGAGGAAGGCGATAATCAGGGCGAATTCCCCGACCTGCGCCATGCTCATCCCCGTCTGGAGCGAATCTTTGAACCGCTGTCCGAGCAGGAGCGATCCGATGGTGCAGTTCAATGTCTTGCCCAGAATCACCAGCGCGGAGAGGGCGAGGATCTGTCCCTTGTAGAGCCAGAGCTGCGCGGGATCGACAACTAGGCCGATGGTCACGAAAAAGATCGCGCTGAACATCGAACGCAACGCGACGCTCTGGCGATAGATCCGCGCCACAACGTTAGACTCCGCGCACATCATACCGACCAAGAACGCGCCAAGCGCGACCCCGTAATCAAGTTTGATCGCGATGAACGCGACGAGGAAACAGAATCCGAGGATGCAGAGCAGCAGGGATTCGTCATCTTTCAGGCGGCCGACCCAGTTCGCGGTACGGGGAACGAGGAGAAGGCCGAATACGACCACGCAGATGAGAAAGAGCGACAACCCGCCGAGTGAGGATCCGATAAGCGTCCAGTCCATCGCCCCGTGGTTGCGGGCAACCCCCGTCAACAAGGCGATGAGCCCGACGCAGAGGATGTCCTCCGTCATCGTGATACCCATGACGTACCCGGTGAACGGTCGCCGTTTCCAACCCAGCTCGTCGATGGTTTTCGCCAGCACGGTCGTCGCGGAGTCGCTCAACGCGGCGCCGAGGAAAAGCGAGGGGACGTCCCCCATTCCGAGGAAATGCGTTCCGACGAAATGCCCGGCCCAGACCATGACGGCAAGGTCGAGGATACCCGTCGGGAGGGCGACGCCTCCCACCTCCTTCAACTTCCGCAGACTGAACTCCAACCCCAACGTGAACATGAGGAAGAGGACGCCCATCTGGCCGAGTACGTTGATCGTCTCGGTTGCATTCCGCGTGATGAGCGAACCGCCCAGCGTATATTGGCCGAGAAGGACGCCCGCCAGAATGTAACCGATCGCGCGCGGCAACCCGAACCGCGTGAAGACGACGGAAACAAAGCCGACGGCCATCAAGATGACCGCCATATTCTGGATGAACGTCAGTGTGTCCATGCGAGTGGTTGGTAGGCGGTGGCGAGAAGTTAGCGGGTAGCGGGAAGGGGCTTGTTTATACTTTCATTGTCCCTCATGCAAACGGATTGTTACACAAAGTGGTCAAGAAAGTTGTCCCCGTTTCATTTCCGTATGAAACGGGGAACCGGGCTACCCGCCGTCATTCCTCCGTTAACTACGGTAGTTGGGTGCCTCCTTGATGATTTTCACGTCATGCGGATGCGCCTCGCGCATACCGGCATTCGTGACACGGTAGAACGAACCGTTCTTCTGCAATTCCGCGATGGTGCGGGAACCGCAATACCCGAGCGTCGCGGCAAGCCCGCCGCAGAACTGCGTCATAATCTTGCGGACAGACCCCGTCATCGGGACGATACCCTCGATGCCCTGCGGCACGAGGTCGTTCTCCTTGACACCTTCCTGTCCATAGCGCTGGCGACTTCCCTTGCCCGCCTTGAGCGCGGCGAGAGAGCCCATGCCGCGGTAGACGACGTAGTGACGCCCCTCGTGGATGATTTTTTCACCTGGACTCTCTTCGGTGCCCGCGAGGATCGAGCCGAGCATCACCGTGCTCGCGCCCGCGACGAGCGCCTTGGGCACGTCGCCGGAAAGGCGGATGCCGCCGTCGGCGATAATCGGGATTTCGTCGCCCAGCACCTTCGCGGCGTTGTAGACGGCGGTGATCTGCGGGATGCCGACACCACAGACGACGCGCGTCGTGCAGATTGAACCGGGGCCGATGCCGACCTTGACCGCATGGGCGCCGGCCTTGGCGAGCGCAAGCGCGCCTTCGCTCGTTGCGACGTTGCCGCCGATGACGTCCACGTTCGGGAAGTGCTTCGTGATCCACGTCACCATTTCCAGGATCCCCTTGGAGTGACCGTGCGCACTGTCCACCACGACGACATCCACCTCCGCGTCCGCCAGGCGTTCCATGCGCTCGTGGTCGTTTGCAGAGACCGCCGCAGCAACGCGCAGACGGTACTTGGAGTCACGTGTGTACAGCGGTTGGGCATCCTCGATCAGCCCTTGCACGTCGGTGAACGAATAGAGCGCGACGAGTCGTCCTGCGGCATCGACGAGCGGAAGCTTGCCGATCTTGTGCTCCATCATAATCGCGTAGGCTTCCTGAAGCGTCGTCTGCGGACCGGAGGTGATCAAGTCGGTCGTCATCACCTCGTCGGCGCGGACAGCGCTCTTCTTGGCGTAACGCGTGTCACTGGAGGTGATGATGCCCCTGAGGCGGCCTTCCTCGTCAATGATCGGGAACCCGCTGAAACCGAGATGGTGTTCCTCCCGGTAGGCGCGGATGAACGACAGACTGTCCTCCGGATGGAAGGTCACGGGGTTCGCTATCAAACCGTTGAGATAGTGTTTCACCCGGCGGACCTGTCCGGCCTGGACGTCCGCCGTGAGATTCTTGTGGATGACACCGATACCACCCAGCTTGGCCATCTCGATGGCCATGCCGGATTCGGTCACGGTATCCATCGCGGCGCTGACGAAAGGAATGTTGAGGGTGATCCGCGTGGTCAAGCGCGTCGAGGTGTTGGCGTCCGCAGGCAGAAAGTCCGCGTACCGCGTCACCAGCGTCACGTCGTCGAACGTAAGCCCCTCGAAGGGGAAGTTCTGCATGAACGCTTCAACTTGGGCATTGGGATGCATAGTCTTTATGACTCCTAGAACAACAGGTTTCCGTAAACGGTTAAATCGCAAGTCCGGTTCTCGACCAGTTCTCTTTGCCGGCGAGCAGCGAGGGCGTCGTCATCTCGGGCGGGACCGGGAGACCAAGCATCTGGAGCGCGGTCGGCGCGACGGCGGAGAGTTTCGCCAGCGGCGTCAGGCGCACGCCGGCGGCGTCGTTTGCCACGTAGAAACAATCGACAAGGTTGAGCGTATGGGAGGTCTTCGTCAGTCCGGTCTTGTAATCGACCATCTGTTCCGCGTTGCCGTGATCCGCGAAAATCAGCACATGGGCGTCGAGTTCCAGGAGACGCGGAAGGATTTTCCCGATACATTCATCCGTCACTTCGACAGCCTTGGTGGCGGCGGCCTGGTCGCCTGTGTGCCCGACCATGTCACAGTTGGCGTAGTTGACGACGATGAACCCGTAGGGATTTCCCTCCAGACGGCGGAGCAGTTCGTCCGTCACATTGTAGGCGTCCATTTCAGGATGGCTCGCGAACGTCGCGGGATCGAAACGGCTCTTGACCTCGACCTGATCCTCGCCTTCCGAAGGCGTGGTGGACTTGCCGTTGAAGAAACTCGTGACGTGGCGGAACTTCTGCGTTTCAGCGAGACGCAACTGTTTGATGCCGGCGCGGGAAACGACCTCGCCGAGCAGGTTGTCCATGCCGCCTCCCGCACCCATCGCGCCGAGAAGATAGTCGCCGAATTCGTCCCAGTAACGCGTAAAGCCGAGATAGACGACCTTGGGACGCTCCGTGCGTTCGCCCGCATAGTCATCGCAGACGAACGCCTGGGTCAGCTGAATCGCTCGATCCTGCCGGTAGTTCGTGTGCATCACCGAGTCGCCGTCCTTCACACCCGCGTAGTCACCCACGACGTAGCAGGGGATGTACTCGTCCGTCATCGGGGTTCCGTCGGGCGTCTTGCCCTCCGCGTACTCGGCCTTGACCGCTTCTTCCGGGGTCGCCGCACGTTTCCCCGCGCAGGAGACGATACAGTTGTAGGCCTCGCTGGTGAGCTTCCAGTTCTTCACGCGGTCCATCCCGTAGTAGCGGCCCATGACCGTGCCGACGACGGCGTTGCCGACCGACGCCAGTTCCTGCTTGAGGCGCGCGAGGTATTCCAGCGTCGAGCGAGGCGGGGTGTCGCGCCCGTCGAGGAACGGGTGAACGACGATACGTCCTTCGGAGAACTCCGAACGGGCGCGCTTCATCAATTTGAACAAATGCTCCTGATGCGCATGGACGCCCTCGTCCTGGAGCAAGCCGAAGAAATGGAGCTGCGAACGGTTCGTTTTCCAGTTCTCGATCAGCGCCGTCCATTTGGGGCTTTTGAAAAGCTCGCCGGAGGAAAGTCCGTCGTCGATCCGCTTCAGCTCCTGCACGACGATACGTCCCGCGCCCATGTTCAGGTGCCCGACCTCGGAACTGCCCTGATACCCGTCGGGAAGGCCGACGGCTTCGCCGCAACAGTCCAACAGGCAATGCGGATAACGCGCACGAATCTGGTCGATGACGGGGGTTCTCGCCGCAAAGGCGCTGTTGCCTTCTTGGCGGGGATTGACGCCCCAGCCGTCGCGGATGATGAATACAACGGGTCTCATTCTCTGAATCTCCTTTTCCTGTTTGTGAAATCGATGTCCACCATTCTACCACGTCCCTCGGACTTTTTCAATCTTCCTCTTGCGGCGATCTCATGCAAGAACGAGGTATGGTTTGATTTCCCGTCCGGCCTCGCTTCCCCGGCCCCCCTTATCCCTGCACCGCCTCGGCGATGCCGTCCTTGAACTGGCGGGTCCTGCCGTTGAAGGAAAGCCCCTCCGCCCAGACGGGCTTGCCTGCCGCACGGTAGGGCGCGGCGTATTTCTTCCGCTGCGTCTGCGACATCGCGACCTTCGGCGGCTTGTTCACCTTCAGCTCGAAGATGTACGTGCCGCAGGGATGGTCCGCCACGATGTTCGTGCGCCCGCCCGCGTGCGACACTTCCTGCTCCACGCGGAAGCCCTGCCCGTGCAGGAGGAACTTCAGGCAGTGCGCGTAGGAAAGCTCGTTCGGTTTCCCTTCCGTGGAGCCGTACACCGCGCCCGCGTAGAGCGCGGCAAGGCCGTCGAAGAACGCGGGCCAGTTCGCCTCGCGCAGCTTCGCGCCGATGTTTACCGCCCAGAGAACGTCCTTGTCGGAAACGAGGTTGGTCATCAAGGCGGAAAGGTCCTGCCGTACCTCCTCGTCGGGGACTCCAAGGGTATAGAGTCCGTACTTGTAGTCTTTGATCGTCAGGTAGCCGGCCTGGAACAACATTCCCACCACGGGGATGTTGCAAAGGTCCGACACGTCGAACACGGCATCGGAAACACTACTCAAGTCGGCGGGGGCCAAAGCAAGCATGTCGCCTCGCTTCAGGAAATTCATCATGAACGACGCTTTGCCGGTCTTCGCCCAGTAGAGCTCGAAGTGCTTTTTCAGGTTCGCCATCGTGAGGTTGATCGAGACGGGGTTGTAAACGTTTTCTCCTTTATCCAACCAGAAGCGGTAACCGTTGTAGCGCCTCTTGATCTCGGCGCGATACGCCTTCGCCGAAAGCCCCATCACCTTGCGGTGCGCCTCCATGTGCTCGGAGAAGTAGCGGTCGAGCTCATCCTCAGTATAGCCGAGCATGGAGGCGTAGGCGTCCTCAAAGGAAATATCGACGAGCGAAGAAAGCGCGGAGAACACGGAGTGCTGCGTGAACTTCGAAACTCCCGTGATCATCAGGAATCGAATTTTCCCGGAGCGATCCTTCATCTGGCGATAAACAGGGGCAAGGGCGTCACGTACCCTCTCTGCGTCATCGGGGTTCTTGAACGCCTGCGCAACGGGGTCGTCGTACTCGTCGATCAGTATGACCGGCGGAGTACCCTTCTCGGCAAGCTTGTCGATTGCGATGCCAAAATTTGATGACGGCGTTTTCTTCCTGTCGTACTTGACGCCCGCACCCGAAAGCCCCGCCTCAATACAATCGGGCAGACTCTGCTCAAACGTTCTGAACTCGCCTGACGCGCACATCCCCATGTTGAGGTGGATGACGGGGTACTTCTTCTTCCAGTCCCAGTCGGTGTCCATGATGGCGAGCCTCTCGAACAGTTCGCGCTTCCCCTGGAACATCGCCTCAAGGGTGGAGATCATCAGCGACTTACCGAACCTGCGCGGACGCACAAGGAAGAACATCTTCTCGCCCGCTGCCGTGGCGAGACGGTGGAACCACGCCGTCTTGTCGACATAGACGTAGCTCCTGCGGCGAATTTCGCCGAAGTCGTTTGAGTCTTTGTTTACCGTCTGCATGGCGGCAAGTATAGTAAAATAAGCTTGATTTGGCAACGGCGAAATATCCTTGCGCACACCCGTTTTTGAAAAGCGGAGACCGTCTTGTCCGCGCCAACCCACGCGGATGTTCGATAGTCTGCTCTATGGTGAAGGTGAGGAATTACCTTACTGGCTTTTCACCCCGACACCATATTTTTTAATAAGGTCGCGCTCCTCGGCAGTCAACCCGGAAAACGGGATCGGCGTGTCCTCGGGACGTCGCCGTTTCTGATTGATGCGGTTGATGAGGCTCCAGTTGCGCGTGGGCTTCTTGACCGAGGCGTCCGGCGGTTCCTTCGCGGGCAGGTCGTAGCGCGTGAAGTCAATGATCATCTCCGGTTCGTTCTTCGTCCAGTCGCGCAGCGTCGCCAGACGGAACTTGCGGTTCATGTACCAGCGGATCTCCAGGTTCGCCTCCGAAAGGATCCGGGGCAGTCCGGTGCCGCGCTGGACGAAACGGTAGTCCAGCTTGTCGTTGTTCGGGTTCTCGCGCCGCCAAGCCTCGCCGAACTCGCTCATCAGCGGAACGATCGCGTCGGGGAACTCCTTGCGTATCTCCCTCAGCCACGTGGTCATCATGGCCGTGACCTCCGGCTTGTATTGCTTCACGAGGCAGATTTCCCAGTTGACGATGATCCAGCCGAAACCGTTGCGCTTGAAGTTGTCGCCAAAGTGCGAGCGGACAACCGCAAGCGATTCCTTGAGCCCGTTCTCGATGCCCATTCGACCGTATGTTTCAATTGGACCCACGCCCGTGCGGCTGTTGCCGCCGCCATCGTAGCCGAACTTGCGCGCGCAAAGAAAGTCACATGTCCAGCCGTCGAGGTTCACACAGTCGATGAAGTCCGACTTGCCCTGCGCGGGCTTGCAGGCGTGTTCGCGGCTCGGATAGTACGGATAGCTGATGGAACCGTCGCCGTCGCCGTTGTCGATTCCGTACTGGCTCCAGATCGTGCCCTGCGCGACGTGTATGCCCTCCTCTTCCGCAAGGAAGCGGAGGTTGTCCGCCGCGAGGAAGCCTGCGACGATGCTGCGCGGACGATACCCGCCGCCGACCATCTCGCTCACGAGCTTCAGTCCGTCGTGGATGTCGTGGTTCGTCTGCGCGCGCGAGTTGTACATCGGCGCGAAGTACGCGCCCGGGATGAACGTGATCTCGTCGCCGTACTGGCGGTGGTATTCGACCACGCGCTTGCGGATGGCGACGTAGTTGGGACGCTGATCATGCAGCGCGCGCCACGAAAACGACCACGTGACCTTCGCCTCGGGGATTGCGTCCGCCACCGCCTTGCGGAACGTCTCGACATCCTCAACAGAGTGCTTGTGCGCCTCGTCCTTGCCCCTGTTTGTGTCGCGCGACACCTCGATCTGGTTCACGCGCACAACGGTGTTGATGTTGATCACGCGCTTGCCGCGTACCGGCCAGTTGGAATTAAACTCGATCGCAGACAGTCCCTTTGAAAGTGCGTCCGTGTCAACCGTAATCGCAGCCAGCACGGGCTTGTGGTCGGACGTCATCCTGTCCGGAGTAACGTGCACCTCCTTGACCGTCACGCGGCCGGCATGACGTGCATCCACCGTCACGTAGTCGATGGTTCGCCGTTCATTGCCGTTTGTGGGCATCTTCTTGTCATTTGCGATCTTGAGAAAGCCTTCCATTTCCTTGACAAGCCGGGACTGTGGCGTTGCGTTCCAGTCACCCGTCAGAAAGACCGGTTTGCCGCCGGACGCGCATTGGAAGACGGCATTGCTGATGATCGGCACCGAGAGGATATGCGCCGGCTCAACGTCTCCCTTGCACACTCCGCTGTCAAGGTGTGTCGTCCCGAACCAGCAGTTTGTAAACTCGCACAATAGAAGAACCCTCGGTTCCGGTCCCGGCAACGGCTTGCGGATGACGGAAAGCGGTTTCTCTTTCGACAATACCGCCACGCCGTAGGCGCCTCCCTTGTAGTCGATCGCCTTCGCGAATGTCGCATGCATCCCCGTGAGGCGCGACAACTCCGATGCCTGGTCAACGCCTCCGCTGCGCGTCGTTCCGACGTCGATCTCCTGAAGCCCGGCGAAATCCGGCACCTCCCTCCGGATCGCGACCGCAGTCCTGGAACAGTCCAGTCGATTGTCCATTCCCTCGCAATGGTGCACATTGTAACTCAGCAACCGAAGGGTACACGCGCCGGAGGCATGATCCGCCATACACGGGACAAACGTCGCGATTGCCACAGCCACGCAGGTTACGGGCGCGGCAAGTGCGCCCCATACATTCGTTTTCACGACTTTGCTCATTTCCGTTTCTCCTTGTTTTCTAGATTAAACGCGAACCAGTCGAGGCGGCAGAGTTCCGCGCCGCCGCCTTTCGCGACGATCCAGAGGTCGAGCGTGCCGGGCGCGTTTTGCAACTTGGCGGAGAGTTTCCTGAAATGGCCAGGATGCCCACGTTTCACATTGACGGAACCGAGGATGCGTCCGTCGGGCTTTCCTTCCCGGAACTCGAGCGTCCCGCCGGCCTTGCACCAGAGCGAAATCTTAAGCGTGGCGTTTTCGGGCACGTTGCGGATGTGCGGGTAGCGCACCGCGCTGCCGTCGCCCATACGCAGCTCGAAGCCGCCGACGGGACACTCCCCCACCTCCGCCCCTCGCACGGCGAAGAAGTCCTCCGCCTCGATCTCCCCGCGCGATGCATCGTACTGCCCTACGCCGACCTCGTCGATCCTGACGGGTGCGATGTCGCCGTTCTCGCGGTAGTGGACGTATCCCATCACGGCGTCGCGGAAGAACCGCGTCTGGCCGGGCTGGCTGTAGTCGTTCGCCACGTAGTACCACTGCCCGTTGAACTGGAAGAAGTTTCCGTGCCGGTCGTAGTGGAGCTCGATCCTGTCGCGCCTGAATTTCGGCGCGACGTACGCCGCGTCGATCACCGACCCACGGTAGCGGTAGGGGCCGTACACGTTCTCGGAGACGGCATAGAAACTCGACCACGAAAGGTAGTAGAGCCCGCCGCGCTTGTGGAGCGAGGGCTTGTCGTCGGTCTTTCCGTGTCCGTACGGACCGAACTCGCCCTTGATCTCGACGGGCCGGGCTTTCTCTGCGAGGGAAAGGCCGTCGGCACCGAGTTTTGCGATGAAGTACTTGAACGTGCCGAACACGATGTACGCCGATCCGTCATCGTCGAGGAGGACGTCCGGGTCGCGCGCAGCAGTCTTGTACTCACCTTTCGACACGAGCGGCTTGCCGAGCGGATCGTTCCAGGGACCGGCCGGGGTCTTGGCCGTCACGACGCCGATCTCCGTCGGCCCCGCCGAGAAGTAATACCGCCATCCGTCCGGGAACGGCACCCCGAACGTGGCCCAGCACGACTTGGACGGACGTCGCAGGAACGTGTCCTCGGGCTTCAATACGCTTTCAAGCTTCCATTCAAGCAAGTCCGATGTTGACCACACCCACCAGTCGCGGAGGTCGTAGTCCTTGCTCTCCGGCGCGAAGTCGTGACCCGCAAACAGGTACAATCGTCCCTTCCACTCGATCATGTGCGGATCGCCCACGGGATGCCCAATCCGTGCGCTGACGGGATTCCCGACGACGGCTTCCGCACCGTCCGCCTCCAGAACGGGAAACATCGTCATAGCCATACAAACGACGGTTACAGAAAATACACTTCGTAAACTCGCAACGAGAACGGACACGCCCCGTACGTACCCTATTCCCCCATTCGTTTCGACAATGTTACCCATCTTCATTCCTCCCGTGTTCTCGGTTTCCCGTCCACGCTTGGACATACAATACCCAACGGCTGAAACGGGAGTAGTATGCCACACGATCCACGCGAAACGCAAGGAGAATACCGATATGTACGCTTCTCTCCCGCCCTTCGCGCCCGGAGTAAAGGGAAAGATGTTGAATATCAACGCACATCGGTCTGTATACGTGAACGTGATATTGCACCATTCGGGTGGAATCCAAAATGAACCTGAATCGCATCGCCATTTTTGTCTTCTCCTCAACGCCTGTCAAATCTTCCTGGCTCTTCTATTCTCTATGTCCACAAAACGGTTCTTCGAAGTTTTTAACGGAACGGGAATCATCCTTGTTCAAAAATCATCCTTACCTACCCATACCAATGAAAGCAAATAAACAGATTTACTCACGCCTAACGGCGTTCGCGAGGAGGAAGTGAGCCGCGTTAAGGGCGAACAAATCCGTGTGCCAGAAGGGAATCGGGATTGTCGATGGTTGAACAATGGGGATTGAAGATCATGAACAGTTGCCTCTTCAGGCATACGTGCGGGTGTTTTATGCCGACTTTCCGCTTGATTAAAACACTGGGACGTGGGGGCGCAGGGAAGAACGGATTTCAAGGTGCGGGTGTTCGGCGCAGGGAACGCAAAGGGGGACAGGCTGTTGTCGGCGATGTTTCCGGGAGGGGCAATGTCCCCGATGCCTTCGTTCCGGCGGGGACGGTCTGTTATACCTCTGCATCTCTCCGTTCAGGAAACGCGTGAGGATTCTCTCCCGTTGCTTTCTTGGAGAAGTCGTCGTTTTACACCTCGAAAATGCCCTTTGCTGGCTGAATCGGCCCCACACGCATACACGAAGTCTCATTCTTTTTGGTTCTATGTTTCGCGGTTTTCTGCTAAACTAACATACGTGTAAACACAAAACGGGAGACAAAACGATGAAACGGATGTTTTTAATGTGTGTTGCGATGGCCGCGTTTACGCTCTTCGGCGGGCAGTCGGTCTGGGATGCGACGAAGGACGGACGGTTGATGACGGAGACGAACGACATTGTCCTTTTCAAGGGCGTGTCGCTTGCGAACCACCGCCTTGCCCGGTGCTGGTTCAACAAGGCGGGGCGCGTCCGTGCAGACGGGACACGCGCCATGAGTGTCGGCGAGGGCAACATCTGCCATGTCCGCCGCACCGACGGCGGGCGTGTGCTTGAAGCGCAGTGCCAGGTTTTCGACTGCCGTTTGACGAAATGCGTGAAGTTGCGTCTCGCACAGAAGGGGAACGATGTAGTCGGGCGCGTGCTGTACGCCCGATACTGCACGGAACACGGCATGGACAGGATAGGCGAGAATTTCGACACGCTCTCGCGCACCGTCCAGCAGCCCGCTTATTCGGTACTGCCCACCGGGCGCGTTTCAAACGGGTACAATGTCGATTGGCTCGTCTTGACCGAAATCGGGTCCGCCGAGGATAACATTCCGGAAAACATCCGGGGCGGCTCAATGTCGGTGGACGCCGCCATGCTACGTATGGAGAACGCCGTCGATCCTGCGGTTCTCGCGGTTTTCCGCAAGGCGCATCCCGCGCCGTTCCTCCTTTTCGGCGAAGACCGCAAGTATGCCGTGCGCAACGGCATTGTCCCGGCGCATTGGTTTAGAAAGGATTCCCGTGCCGCGCAGGTTTTCTGCGGCGAGGCGCAACCCGGCGAGTTCTATCCGTTTCAGGTGTGCGTCGTGTCGGAGAAGGCGCGAAAGCTCCGCTGGAGTGCGAATACCGGCCTCAAAGTGAACCGCATAACGCCGGAAACTTGCGAAGTCGCCGCGAACGGCGTGAAACCGATCTGGGTGATGGTCGATGTCCCGAAAGACGCGGCGGGGAGGACGCTGAAGGGTGAAGTACGCGTGGAAGACCCGACGGATGCGACAAGTGCGACCCTCCCGTTTGAAATCGAGGTGAAGGGCGCCGTCTTGAAAGACGGCGGCATCTCCGACGCCTGGCGTCTTGCGCGCCTCAAGTGGCTCAACTCCAGCATCGGGCGCGAGAACGCCGTGACGAAGCCGTACACGCCTGTCACGGTCGATGCGGCGTCACGCACGGTGAGGATTCTCGGACGCGAGCTCGTGTTGGGCGAGGACGGACTGCCCGCGCAGATCGTCTCGTATTTCAACGGTTCCAACACGCGCATCCTCGAAAAGGGGATGAACCTCCTTGCTCGCCCGGTATCGTTCAAGACGGATCGCACTCCGTCGAAACCGGGTTCTTTCGCCTTTACGGAGACGATGCCCACGCATGCGTCTTGGCGGGTGGAGACTGGTCTCGGTGGCGGGGCGAAACGGATTCTTGAAGGACGGGTCGAGTTTACGGGCGAGTGCCGGTTCCGTATCCGCCACGAGGGTATCCGGGCGGCCTCTGCCTCGTTCGAACTCGCGATGCCGTCGGAGGTGGCCAGGTTCCGGGAGGGGTTCGGAATCAACGGCGGGTTCTTCCCTGCGGGGAAAGTGGAACAGAAATGGGACGCGGCACTCAACCGCGACGCGATGTGGATGGGAAGCATCAACGGCGGACTCGTCGTGCGCTTCAAAGGCGCGAACTACCGTCGTCCGCTCATCAATGCCTACTACGCCTGGCAGAAACTGCGTATGCCTGAAAGCTGGGCTTCCGGCGACGGTATCATGTCGCTTGAGAAGAATGTCGGCGTGGCGACTGTCCGGGCGGAGGGTAGGGACGCGCCGGAGGGCGCGGAGTGGAACTTCGACCTCTACATCACGCCGTTCCACAGACTCGACATGAAGACGCACCTCGGCGACAGATATTGGCACCTCAGCCAGAGGAAGTCCAGTTTCGACGCGAAGAAAATCCGCGAGGCGGGCGCGACGGTCGTGAATCTCCACCACAACACGATCTGGAATCCGTACATCAACTATCCCTACAACGACGATAGCAGTCCGCTCCTGAAGAAAGCGGTAGCGGATGCGCACGCGACGGGGTTGAAACTGAAGGTCTATTACACGACGCGCGAGCTGACGCAGAACCTGCCCGAGTTCTTCGCGCTCAAGTCGCTCGACGGCGAGGCACTGCTGAAGCGCGACAAGTCCGTGCCGGGCTGGCCCTGCACGAACAGGAACGGTCCGCACCCGTGGCTGCGCGAACACGTTGGAATGGACATCCTTCCCGCGTGGCGCGAGAACGTGCGTTTCCCGCAGGCGTACAAGCCCCGTCTCGACCTCGCCGTGATCACGACGCCCGACACGCGCTGGGACAACTTCTACCTCGAGGGTCTCGACTACCTTGTGCGCGAATACGGCATCGACGGGCTCTACATCGACGATACCGCGCTCACGGGCGAGTCGATGCAGCGCGCACGTCGCATCCTCGACCGCGACGGGAAGCGCCGCCTCGTCGACAACCACAGCTGGAACCACCACGATCGCCGCGCCGGAAGCGGCAACACGAACCTCGCGTTCATCGACCTCTATCCGTATTTCGACTTGCTCTGGCGCGGTGAGGGCTTCTACAACAACACGCCGTCCGACTTCTGGCTGATCGAGCGCTCCGGCATCGCGTTCGGCATCGCGGGCGAAATGCTCGGACGTGGCAACCCGTTCCGGGGGTTGCTGTTCGGCATGACCGACCGCGCCGGATGGGGCGGCACCCCGGCGGGGCTCTGGAAGTTCTTTGACGAGGTGAAACTCGGCGACATGGAACTCGTCGGCTGGTGGGACGATGCCTGCCCCGTCAAGGTCTCTGGATCGGACGATGTCAAGGCGAGCGTGTGGAAAGGGCACGGCGTCGCGGTTCTGGTCATCGCCAACTTCGCGCAGAAGCCACGTTCGGCTTCGTTCGCATTCGATTCGCGCGGACTCGGTCTGGATGCCGCGAAAACCGTCTGGCGGCAGCCTTCGATCGGCGGCGTGCAAGACGCCGGGCCGGTTCCCGACCTGTCGAAGCCGATTGAAATTCCCGCAGAGGGCGGGTTTATCCTGTCGGTCGGTAAATGATACGCGACGACTGGGGGATACCGCCCTGATTCACACGGAAGGGGCCTTTCCCCCTTCCTGCCTGCTTATCATTTCCCGGTTTCCCGATCTTCATGGACGGATTGGTAAAATCCGCAAATGAGGGTACTTCAGGTATATGTGTGGGTGTTTTTTCGTCTATACCTTCACCCAACGGCTTACCGGGGACAGTATAGCAAGTTATCCGAATCGAATCACTCGCGCCGGGGCGCGAGCGAGGGGCTGCGTTACACAGATTGGTTCTTCGGGGTTTTTAGTGGAACGGGTGTCCACCCATACCAATGAAAGCAAACAAACGGATTCCTTCACGCCTGACGGCGTTCGCGAGGAGGAAGTGAACCGCATTAACGGCGAACAAATCCGTGTGCTAGAAGAAAATCGGGATTGTCGAGTGTTGAACAATGAGGGTTGAAGATCACGAACATTTTCACCGTTTTCTTTAAAGGGCCAAAAGATTGTACGTAGTTCTCTCCCACAAAAACGTTGAAGCATGAAAACGATAAACCAAGGTCGGTTTTTCGCGTTGCTTTTGGCGCGAAGGCTGTGGTAGACTGAACACGTACTTACGTTTGACAAGGTGATAACGACATGAACGGACTACGGACAATTTGCTTTCTTCTTATGGCCGCGCCGCTCTTTGCCGCGCAAGGGGCGGAACGGTTCTCACGTTACCGCCACGCCTTCAGCTATGACACGCTCGCGCTGCAGGTCCAGCTCGACCGGCGTAACCTCTCCTGCAATTGCATCGACGGTTATTGGGGGGCGAAAACAGAGATTGCCCTGATGACCTGGCAGCTGCTTAACGGGCTCGAACCGACGGGAAAACCCGATGCGAAGGTGCTGGACGCGCTCGGCGGCGACACCAACGTTCTGCAGTCGGTTGTGGTCTCCGCGTCCGACTACGCCGGCCTCGTGAACATTCCGCAGGATTGGAAGGCGCGCGCGCGGCTGGCTTCGATGAATTACAGTTCCGTCCTTGAGCGTCTGGCGGAAAAATCCCATGCGACGGAGGGGCTGCTCCGCCGTCTCAATCCCTCCGCGCGCTGGCCGAACCCGGCGATCGGCACGGTGATCCGCCTTCCCGCGTGCAATCCTTCCGGAAAGTGGAGGGCGAAGGAATACGCCACCGTGCTGCGGATTTCGCTTTCGCGCATGGAGATCACCGCATTTAACGCGGAGGGGAAGTTGATCGCGCTCTTTCCCTGTTCCATCGCCCGCGAAAAGGCACATCGTCCCGCCGGACAGCTTGCCGTCAAAAATGTCGCAGCGAACCCGACGTACCTGTACGATCCGCAGTTGTTCACGCCGGGTACAAAGGACAAGGTGAAACTCCAGATTCCCGCCGGACCGAACAATCCCGTCGGGACTGGATGGATCGGGCTTTCCTTGCAGGGATACGGGATCCACGGGACGCCGGCACCGGACAAAATCGGACAGGCGGCGTCGCACGGTTGTTTCCGGCTGGCCAACTGGAACGCCAACAAGCTGATGCACATGGTTTCGCCCGGCGTCCCGATCCTTGTCGAAGAGTAACGGAGCCTGCGTATGAACCGGAGAACGTTTCTGCTTTCCGCTCTGGCCGCTTCCGCCGCGTCTGGCACCGTGCGTGCGGCAACCCCGAAACACGCTCCGAAAAAGGTTGCCGCCGGGGGGAAGCCCGGACGGTTGATCGTCTCCGCACCGGTGCTGCAGAACGCGGCGGAGACCTCGATGGGGGTTTCCTTTGCCGTTTCGGCGGACGCGAGCGGGTGGGTGGACTACGCGGAGTCGCCCAACCTTTCCGATGCGGTCCGCGCGTATTCGGGAGCGGGTGGCTTGATGGAAGTCAACGGCAAGGTTGCGCTTATCCGCCTGACCTCCCTGAAGCCGGCGACGCGCTATTATTACCGCATCGGGGCGGACCGGATCCTGTACAAGGGCGGGTATTCGATGAAGAATCTTGGCCCGGAAACCGATTCCGCGATCCATTCCTTCACGACGCTCGGCGCAACGGCGTCCGGCTCGTTCTGCGTGATCAACGACACGCACGACCGGAAGCCGATCCTCGACATGGTGTTCGCGAAACTGGCGGAGTTGAAACCCGCCGCCGTCATTTGGAACGGAGACGTCTCCAACTGCACCGAGACGATTGACGAGGCGGTCAATATCTTCCTCCGCCCGCATGTGAACCATCCCGCGTATGCCGCCGACACGCCCTATCTGTTCGTACCTGGAAACCACGACTTCCGGGGGCGTTTCATGCGCCGCCTCGGCGGATTGATGATGTTTCGCGAGCCGGCCGAAAGGCCGGGCGAATACGCGGAACTTGGACGGAACTTTGTGCAGCGGCTCGGCGACACCGCCCTCATCGGGCTGGATACGGGGGAGGACAAGCTCGACACAAACCCGCGATTCGCCGGTATCTTCCAGATGCAGCCCTACCGCGAGCGACAGGCGCGGTGGCTGGCGCACGTTCTTGAAACCCCTGCCGTGAAAACGGCGAAGTTCAAGGTCGCCTTCTGCCATATCCCGCTTTTTGATCCGCGCCCGGATCAGAATCCGGGTGATGTCGCGCCGGACGACAGTTCCCCGCAATATTCCCGCCCCTGGGCGTCCTGGCAACGGACGTGCGCGAAACTCTGGGGTCCGCTTTTCGAACAGGCGGGCGTGCAGCTCGTCATCGCCGCGCACCAGCACAGTTTCCGGTATGACGCGCCGGCGGAGGGGCGTCCGTGGGCACAGATTGTGGGCGGCGGCTGCGATATCGTGCCGGGTAAGAAGAGGTATTTCCCCTCCGTGATCGAAGGGCGCGTGGAAGGCGGACGCCTGCAGATCACCGTCCATGATGTCGCGCATAGCCGCATCGTCGCCCGCAAGACGTTTGCGTGACCGCCCGGCGGCATCTTTAGGGGTTGCAGAAGGGGCGGACGGTCTGGTATACTTTTCGTCACAGGGCGGTCGGTTGTGGCGCCGGTCGCGATTTTTGGATTGGTTTTTGGAAAAAGGCGTTCCGGGAACGGAATAAGGAAACAGATGGCACGGAGGTTTTCCCTTCGCGACCGAACGAGAAAGGATGCACGATGAAAAAGGTATGGACGATGTTGGCGTTTTGTGCGGCCGCAGTTTCGGCTCACGCTCAGGCGCAGGTGATTTACAGTAACCAGCCGCAACCGAATTACGCGCCCGCGCCGGCGGTCGCGCCGTATGCCCAGCCGGCGGTCGGGCAGGGGTACTTCACGCCGTTCACGCTCGCCTTCTGGTATCCGGTGCAGCTTCCGCCCGGCGTGATCAGCGTCAACGGGATTCGACTGAACTTGCTCTACAGCGAAGTTTCGGACATGAACGGCATCGACATCGGCGCGTTGTTCAGCGTCGTCAACGGGAACACGCACAGTTTGCAGATCGCCCCGATCATCTGGAACAAGTGCGACGCCTACAGCCTTCAGATCGGTGCGATCGAAGTGGTGGGAAACTACTGCCGCGGCGCCCAGATCGGCGTTATCGAGTCCGCCCGCGCCATGGACGGGTTGCAGATCGGCGTGTTCAACCAGTGCGACGATTTCCACGGGCTGCAGATCGGCCTTGTGAACACGACGCGCAACTGCAACGGCGTCCAGATCGGGCTCGTCAACGTCATCGAGAATTCCGAGCTCCCCTTCTTCCCGATCCTGAACTGCCGCTTCTAACCGTCCCTTCGAACGAGAAAGCCGTATGAAAAACCAGATCGTTCGATTGAGTGTCGCACTCGCCGGGGTCTTGCTCGCCGGCGGGTGTATGTCCACGAAGGAACGCCTGAACCGGTATTCACAGGCGGTCTCCCTTGGCCAGTACGGCCGTGCCGAACAGATTGCGGCGGAAAAAGAGAATGACGGCGATGACGGACTTTGCTGGAAGCTTCATAAGGGGAGCGCCCTTGTGTTGCAGACGAAGTTTTCTGAGGCGACCGCGACGCTGGATGTGGCGGAGGAGGGTTTTCTCGATATTGACCGGACCGCCGCACTGAAGCGGGGGTACGACCGCTCGATTTCGGTTTTGTCGAACGATCGTTTCCTGCCTTACTCTGGCACGGGGCAGGAGCGGATTTTCTGTTCCCTCTATAAAGGGCTCGCCTATGCGTCGCTCGGTAACCATGACGGTGCGCGTGTCGAATTGAACCGGGCCAACGAGTGGCAGAACACCTACCTTGCGGACCGCCAGCGCGAGATCACGAACTACGAGGAGCAGCTGGCGGGCGAGGCGAACGGACGCAAGGCGGCGCGGAAGGACGAGATCGCCTCGACGCTTCTGCGTTCTCCGGAACTCGGACAATCGCTCCAGACCTCGTGCGGGTATATGCACGATGTCTCGCTGAACCAGGGAGACGTGTTGGCGTCGCTCGCCAAGGCGGACTATTACAACACCTACGCGCAGCACATTCGCGGCGTTTTCCGTTGGCTGAACGGCGATAACGCCCGCAACGACCTGCGCGGAACGTTTGAGATGCTGCCGGAGACGTCGTGCGCCTCCCGCGATTTCACCGAGTACGAGGCGGGGACGAAGCCGCACGGCCAGGCGTGGATCTATGTGGAAGACGGACTCTGCCCGATGCGCGACCAGACGGTCATCCATCTCCCGCTCGGTCTTCTGCCGTGGGTGCGGAGGTACGTCCTCTACACCGGTATCGCGCTGCCGAAGCTCGTCTACCGGCCCTTCGCCTCCTCGCAGTACTCCGTCCACGGCTCTGGCGGCTCGTTTGCGTTGGAGCCGATCATGGACACCGACCGCCTCTGCAAGGCAGAGTTCGATGTCGCGTTCCGAGGGGTGCTTCAGCGCGAGATCCTCCGTTTCTCCATCAAGACGGCGATCCAGGTCGCGGCGGGGGTGGTTGCCCGGAATGCGCCCCGTTCGAAAGCCGGCGATATTCTCGCGGCCTCGATGTTTCTCGTGCAGCTTGGCACGGCCGGGTGGACTGCCGCGACGGTCGGCGCGGACTTGCGCTCCTGGACGGCGCTGCCCAAGCGCGTCTTCTGCCAGCGCATCGCGTTTACGCCGGGGGAGACCGTCACATTGCAAGCGGACACCCGCGCGATTCCCGTCCCGATGCCGTCGTGCGAGAACGCCATCGTCGTAGTCCGTTATCCGGCGGTCTCGTCCGCCCCCTCGATTTCGTTTATCACGTTTAACCCGCAAGAGTAGGAAGGAACCAGAAATGAAGACCGTATCCCGTAGAAATTTCCTCGCCGCGAGCGCCGGGCTTGGCGTCGCCGCGATTACAGGTTGTGTGGCCCCGCTGCAGAACCCGCCGCTCGATCCGCGCATCTATGTCGCGGACAACCTGCGCGGTCAGGTGGTGGTGACCGACGTCCGGCTCGCGCCGGGTAACTCCGACCACCTTACGTTCCAGGCGACGCTCCAGAATATCACCCGCTCCGTCCTGCCGGTGAAATACCGCGTCATCTGGGTCGATAAAGAAGGTGTCGAGGTCGAAACCGCCCTCTCCACGTGGCAACTGGTTTCGATTATGCCGAAAGACATCACGACGCTTCGGGCGGTGTCGCCCCGCCCGGATGTCACGAACTTCCGTTGTTACATCCAGTGGGGCCGCTCGTAGGCGGAACCGAATTCAGAAAGGGAAAACCGAATGAAAAAGCAGATGATCCTCTTGGCCGCCGCCGCGTCCCTGTGTGTCGCGGGGGGGTGCCGCACCACGACGCAGAACATTGACCGCGTGAACGATCAGGCCGGCGCGATCGCCGGGTTTGATTACCGCGACATCAACCGCAGCATCTGCGAGGCTGTCGGGAATATGCTTGCCAGCGGGCGTATGCAGCGTAACGATGGCGGCCGCTGGGTCGTAAACGTCATGCCCGTCAAGGACGACACCAGCAACATGGCGCGCGACACGGGGGCGCTTTCCGAAGCGATCCACACCAGTCTCCGTGAGGAGTTGACCAACAGCGGCAAGTGCGTGATCTTCAATCCCTCCGTTGCCCGGTTCGCACAGACCGCCGTCGTGCCGCAGTTCGCGTTGATCGGCACGATCAACTCGCGGTCGCTCTTCCTGGACAACAGAGACCGTCAGATCGAGTACAACCTGAACCTCTCGCTCGTCGAGACGGCGACGGGGTTGGAAGTCTGGCAGAAGCGCATCTTCATCGGGAAGCGTGCAGACCGTCATGCCATCTATTAAACCAGACAAACAGAAAGGAACACGAACCATGAAACAGATTATCCACCATGTCGATTTCGCCCTCTGCGCCCTCGCCGTCGGACTCTCCTTTACCGCGACCGCGCAAGAGATTCAGTCTGTCGAGTCGCCGGCGTTACCGCCCCTTCCGGCTGGCGGCGCGGTCGCGACCCAGCCCGCCGCTGTCCAGCAACCCGTCGTCCAGCCCGTCGAGTCGCCGACGCTTCCGCCCCTTCCGGCGGACGGCGCGGTCGCGACGCAGCCCGCCGCCATCCAGCAGCCCGTCGTGCAGCCCGTCGTGCAGGCGGAAGTTTCCGTCACGGCGGCGAATGAAGACCTCGGCCTGAAGTTGAACGCGCTCCAGCAGGTCGAAGCGGGGTTCCGCACCTTCGCGGAGAAGAAGCAGATCGTTTACGGCGAGCCTTCCTCCACAACGGGGATCGTCTACTTCAAGGCAAGCGCCCCTGTCTTCTCAAAGCCCGGTGACGCGGACTTCCTCTCCAAACGCGAGATGGCGTTCAACCGTGCGTTTGACGACGTGAAGATCCAGAACGTGAAATACACGGCAGGGCGTTCCATGAGCGAGACCGTCCACAACTTGACGGAAAACAACGCCGAGCCGGATCCCTCCGAGTTCGACCAGCGGATGGAGAGTATCGCCGCCAAGGTCAAGGCGTTGGGCGAAGCGAAACTCGACAAGGCGTTGCTCGACCTCGGTATCGATCCGGAGCGGTTCGAGAAGAAGCAGGAGGTGAAAGTGCTCGCCTACCTCGACAACCTCTCCCGTTCCTCCGCCGCCAAGGCCGTCGGTTCCTGTGCGGGTATCAGCGTCGTGAAGACGTTCGAAGGCAAGGGTAGGGAAGGTGAGTACGAAATCGGCGTGATTGCGAAGTACGACCCCGCTTTGCAGGGGATCTTCCTCTCCGTAAAGAACAAGGTCATCCCGCCGCCGGCCCCGAAACCCGGCGTTCCGCTGGCCTCCCTGCTCACCGGCAACCAGAGCAACAACTTTGGCGTCCGTTTCTACTACAACGAAGTCGGCGCACCCTGCCTGCTCGCGTTCGGCCAGTGGGGCGTCAGCTACCAAGGGAACGATGTGATCCGCCGCCGCCAGGCGGGATCCGCCGCCCAGAAGTACGCCGAGGCCGAGGCCAACACGATGCTCAACGAGTTCATCGCCGGCAGTTTCGTCTACTCCGACAACACCAAGCTTGGCGAAGTCTTCGAGCGCAGCAATATCTTCCACTCTGCCGGTCTTCTCCGCGAGACAGGGGTGAACAAGATTATCCAGCAGCTCGGTCAGGAAAGCAAGACCACCGCGTCCGATCAGCTGAAGGGACGCCGCGTCGTCTATAGCGAAATCGTCCAGCACCCGCACGAAGGCGCGGGCGAGGTCGCCGTCGTCGCGATCAACTGGAGTTTCGCCCAGCTTGAGCAGGCCCAGCAGCGCCTGAACGGCTTCACTCCGCGCCCGCCCGCCCCCGCGCCCGTGGCGCCGCCCGCCAAGCCGACGCAGGGCGGTCTGCAGGTCGGTCAGGAATATGACTTCTAAAAACACCCCTCAACGGGAGGTTCACGCTATGAATCACGCAAAAGTGTTTCTACTCGCCCTTTTCGCCGCTACCTGTCTGTTCGCGGATGGCGGCATCAGCACGATCCGCACGATCGGCAAGGGCGATTCGTCGGAAGACGCCGTCGCAGACGCATTGGAAAAAGCGCTGCTTTCGCAGTGCGGCATGACCGTCAGTATCACACGTCGCACCCAAGCGGAGGCGATCACGGCGAACGGCGACAGCAATGTCAACGACCAGCTGAAGCATAACTGCCAGACCGTCGCCCAGGGGCGTATCGAGGGATTCGACGTGGAATCCGTCGCGAAAGACCCCTCCAACGGCAAGTGGATCGCGAACGTCATGGTCAAGATCTACTCGCGTTACATCCTCGGGACGGATCCCTCCAAGCGGCGCCGCATGGCGCTCTCGCCGCTGATCTGCAAGCAGAAGGTCGTCGCCCTCTGCGGCAAGGAACGGCCGGTCGCAACAATCCTCTCCGCGTTGGAGGACAAGCTCGCCGAAGGGTTCACCCAGACGCGGAAGTTCACGATGCTAGACCGGAAGTACGACGCAGAGGTCAACGCCGAGCTGGCGCGCCTCACCCAGGCGAACGCAGCCTCCGCCGACTTCGCGCGGATGAACCAGAAGCTCGTCACCGACTACCTCTTCTGCGGTGAGGTGACCTTCTTCGATCCGCCGACGGCCTCGATCAACCCGTACACAGGTGTCGCGAGCCAGGCGAACACGCCGGTCATGCAGATTGCGTACCGCGTCCTCCTCGCCCCGACGGGACAGTTGAAGTGGGCGAAGACCGTCAACGTCTACCAGGATTTCGCGGTCGGCGCCTCGCCGGACCAGGCGTTCATGAACCTGCTTACGTTCGCGGCCGCGGACACTTGCGACTCGGTGATGGAGAACATCATCCCGATGCGGGTCGCGAAGGTCGGCCTTGACGGACGGGTCATCCTCAACCAGGGTGGGAACACGGTGAGCGTCGGCGAAACGCTGAACGTCTTCCTGCTGGGTGAGGACGTGATCGATCCGGTGACCAAGGAAAGCCTCGGCCGCGAAGAGCTGGAGATTGCGAAGATCCAGGTGGAAAAAGTCGAACCGAAGAAAAGCTATGCCCGGATTGTTTCCGGCGACGCGGCGAAGATCAGCGTCAGCGACTGTATCGTGCGCCGTCCGGAAGGCGGCAACCCGCCCCCCGTCACGAACTCGGCGGAAGGCTCCGGGACTATCTTCCGCATGACGCCGACGGGCGGTGTCCTTACACCGTTCAAGTAAACGGGAAGACGCCAGACAGAATTGTCTGGACACAGGACAAGGCGGGGCGGTCGCAAAGAGCGGCCGCCCTGCTTTATCAACTTTTTGACCGCAGCCTCCGCTCGCGCCTCGGTGCGAGTGAGTCGATTCGGATAACCTGCTATACTGTGCCCCCCGGCAAGCCGCGGGGTGAAGTTATAGACGAGAGGCGCAGAGAAAAAGGGTAACGTGGACGTTGCCCCTGCCAAGCTGTCCAGGTACCCTCATTTGCATTCCCACGCGGCGCGGACGGCTGGCTATTCATTTTCCATTTCGCATTTTCGCATTTCGCCTTGCTGTGAAAGCGGGTGTGTGGTACGATTCCCGGCGTAGTCATCGGCGGCGGGATTTCCCTGTGTCGGGAAACGCAGTTGCGTCGCCGGGGGATTCCCAGTTGTCGGAAGCCAAAAAAAGGAGAAGTTTTGTATGAAGAAGTTGAAAATGGGTATGGTCGGCGGCGGCATCGGCGCGTTCATCGGCGAGGTACACCGCAAGGCGGCGCGGTTGGACGGCGGCGCGGATATCGTTGCGGGCGCGTTTGACATCGATCCGGAAAAGTCGCTCGAGCAGGGGCGCAACCTCGGGCTTGATCCGAAGCGCGTCTACCGCACGTCCGACGAGATGATTGCCGGCGAACTGGCCCTGCCGAAAGACGAGCGGATTGATTTCGTCTCAATCTGCACGCCCAACCACACCCACTTCCCGATCGCCAAGGCGTTCCTTGAGGCGGGCTTCAACGTGATGTGTGAAAAACCGATGACGCTCACCGTTGCGCAGGCGGAAGAGCTGGCGGAACTCGTCAAGAAGACGAAACTCACCTTCGGGTTGATGCACACGTACACGGGGTATCCGATGGTCAAGCTCGCTCGCGACATGGTGAAGGCGGGCGACCTCGGCAAGATCCGCAAGGTCGTCGTGCAGTATCCGCAGGGCTGGCTCTACAAGCCGACCGGCAAGGAAAATATGCAGGCGGACTGGCGCACGGATCCGAAGCGCAGCGGCCGTGCCGGCTGCATGGGCGACATCGGTACGCACGCGGCGAACCTCGCCGAGTTCGTGACGGGGCTCCGGATCACCGAGGTGTTGGCCGACCTGACGTCGTTCGTGAAAGGCCGTAAGGTCGATGACGACGGCAACGTCCTCTTCCACATGGAGAAGGGCGCGAAGGGCGTCCTCACCGCGTCGCAGGTCGCGCCGGGCGAGGAGAACGATCTCCACATCTGGGTTTATGGCGAGAAGAAGGCGTTCTGCTGGTATCAAGAGAATCCGAACTATTTGCGCGTTTTCGACCAGGAGGCTCCTGAGGAAGTCTGGAAGCGCGGCAATGGCTATATCGCCGCGAAGAGCGCGGCCGCCGCTCGCTGCACACGCACGCCGAGCGGCCACCCCGAGGCGTTCCTCGAGGCGTTCGCCAACAACTACTTGAACTTCTGCGACACAATCCGCGCCCGCGCGGCGAAACGGAAGCCGACGGCCTTGGAGCTTGACTTCCCCGGTATCATCGACGGTGTCCGCGGCATGAAGTTCATCAACGCCGTCTGCGACTCCTCCGAGCAGGGTAACAGTTGGAAGAAGATCGACTGATCGCTTCTGAACCCCATAAACGGGTGTGCGGAAATTTTCCGCACACCCGTTTGAGTTTAACACAACAGCCCCCCGCTCGCGCCTCGGCGCGAGTGATTCGATTCGGATAACTTGCTATACTGTCCCCGGTAAGCCGTGGGGTGAAGTTATAGACGAGAGCGGACTGACCGCGCCGCACGTGGGAGCATTTATGGGGATAAATGGCATTTTATAGTCAAAGGAGTGGAAATGGAAAGCGGAAAGAGGGAAACAGTTGGCGGGCAACGTTCCCGTTGCCCTGTAGACAAGCCCGCCGCCCGCGCTGCGCACGGGAATGTAGATGGGGGTAACGTGGACAATCAAGTTATAGGCAAGGATAATGTGGATAGTGTTCACAAATCGCAAGTATCCCCGATATTTATATTTGTGGGAATGGTGGCATTTGTGAACAAGAATGATTCCCGTTCCGCCAAAAACTCCGAAGAGCCACAATTTTGAAGATCCGAAATTCTCAAACATCCGGTGAATCTTCCTTGTGCGTTTTACAACATGGCGACGGGACGGGTTCATTCTTCTTGACGTGGCGGCGGGAGGGGGTAAAATGGACGAAATGAAAGACGGACAACGAGAGCATAGCGTGATCGACGCACACGTACACGTCTATACGGACGCCATCGCGGACCGGGTGACGGAGTCGTTGGGTGAGCGGTTCGGCAATCCGCCGGCATTTACGGCTTCGGTCGGGGGGTGCCGCGACTTTTCGGACGGATCCGGCGTCACGGTCTCGCTCAATCTCCCGGTCGCCACGACGCTCGACCAGGTGGAGAAGATCAACGCCTGGGCACTTGACGTGAACCGGGAGGCGGACGCCGAATCCGCCGGACGTCCCTGCGTACGTTCCCTCGCTTCCTATCACCCGGACGTGCCGGATGCGCAAACATTCGTGGATGCCATTGCGAGAGTTGGTTTCGCGGGAGTGAAACTCCATGCGGAATACCAGACGTTTACGCTTGAGGATAAACGGATGGAAGGTTTCTGGGAAGCGATGTCAGATCGCGGTCTGGTCGTCTATTTCCATGCGGGCGGCGAGCGGGTTTTCCAGCCTCCGTTCCGGACGCATCCCCGCGATTTCCTGAAACTCCACCGCCGGTTTCCGAAACTGCGGATGGTATTGGCGCATCTCGGCGGTTTCGGAATGTGGGACGAGGCGGAGGCCGTGCTCTGCGGGGAGGAAATTGCGCTCGATCTCGCCCATGTGTTCGGCTGGACGGAAGACGAACGGATCCTGCGTATGATCCGCAAACACGGTTCCGGGCGTATCCTCTTCGGTTCGGATGCACCGTGGCAGGATCCGGGCCTTGTCTTGAAAGCGCTTCGCGCCCTGCCGCTCGATCCTTCCGACCTTCGCCGTATCGAATTTGAAAACGCCGCCGAACTCTTCGGTATCTGACACGGCGGGGAACACGCGACCGCGACCTAGTTCTGTGCCGCCCGATTCGGATTCTGGTTTTCCCATTTGTACAACGTAATCCATGCCCCGCCGATGAAGGCGAGCGTTGCCGCAAGCGGAATCGTCCGGTCAGAAACGAAAAAAAGGAGGGCGGCCGTCGCGAATCCAAGCCAGAACCAGGGAGATGGTTCTTGCAATCGGGCGAAGACGACACGGACTCGGTTCTCCCCGGCGGGGAAGAAAAGGAGTCTGGTCGGGCGTCCGTTCGGGAGTTCGAGTGGAAGCGGATGGTCGGCGATCCATTGTCCAGGGAAACCGAGCGTGGCGGGGCGTTTCCCCGCGCAGATCAACTTGAGATCGCCTTTTCGTCCGAGGTCGATCGTATAACGCAGATAGTGTCTGGCGGGCGGTGGCTGTATGCACAACGCGATCGGTCCGTCGTGTGCGGACTGGAGGGCGAGGCGGATACCGTCTGCGAGCATCGATGTGGATGGCTGGTCTGGGTCGAGCAGCACGGACACTTCCCTTGCCTTCTGCCGGAAGCAGAACGGGATGAACCACGCTGCGAACAGGACACCGGAAGCGGATGCGGCGAACGCGGCGAAGTCTCCCGCCGCCAGCAGGCCCGAAACGATGAGGACGAGCACATATCCAAAGACCGTCCTGTTTTGTCTCGTCATGCGTCCTCTTTCCCTGCTTTTTGACTCGCCGCCAGTAGATACCGTTCCGAGAAGTCCAGCAGTTGCCGGGTCCAGGCCTCGCCGTAGTAACTATGACCGGCGTTCGGAATCCAATCCAGCGAGAAGGGAATCTTATTTTTGCGGCAGAACATTTCGTAGGCGGCGGATGAACCTTTTGCGTCGGGATCGGAGCCGCCGAAGAAAAAATGGATCGGGCGGCGGTAGAACCGGAACGTTTCGAGCGTCGCGTCTTCCGTCGCCGCCTCTTCGGCGGAACGGACTTCGGCTTTCTGCGCGAGGGCTTTCGCGACGAGTTTGGAGTTGACCTTCCCGGTCAAAAGTTTTTTCCACGTTTCGGGCGAGGTTAACTTTTTCGCGTACGTCAGCAAGGTGTGCCAGCGCTTGCGGCGGCTGGTCGCGCCGGCACGGAGAGAACCCATCGATTCCGGCGACCAGAGCAGGAGCCGGTCGAGTTCCGGGTGGGCGGCTGCGAGGGTGATGGCGACCTTGCAACCCGAACAAATCGCCGCAATCTGAATCGGCGCTCCGGCAGGCAATGCGTTCCGAAGTTCGGCGAGGCAGGCTTCCGCCGTTTTCGCCATGCCGGCGATGGAGGCGTCGGAGGCTGCGCCGTCGCTCAGCCCGCGCCCAATGAAATCGACGCGGAGGCAGAGGATCCCGTTCTTCGCCGTCCGCCGGGCGAACTGCACGAAAAGCCGGTGGGGGCCGGTGCGGTCGCCCGACCATCCGTGCAAAAAGAGCAGGCCGCGTTCCGGTGTCCCCTCCGGCCCGTCCCAGATGTAACGGGCACCGTCAATCTCGCCGGTCTTCCCGGAAAGACCGAAGCCCCCGGAAACCTCAGGTGGGCGGGAGGACTCGGAGTCCCCGTCTCCGGCGATATTCTGCACGGTTTCGCGAATCAACCCGTCGAGGTCCACATGGCCGACCGTGTTCCAGAAGGGAGGGTATTTTACTGTGGCGGGGGTGGTGAAGACCGGCACGCCGGGATCATCTGCAACCAGATTCTTTAGCGCCCGGTAAACGGCCCCCGTGAAGACGTAGCCGTCGAGATCCACGCTGCGTCCGGCCTCCAGCGCTGCAAGCAGCGAGGCGCGGCTGGCGCGGGCTTTCCCGTAGGCGACCATGTCGTTGACCATGCGCCGCTGCAGCAACTGGTTCACGAAATCCGTTCCGGCGACGGGCGACCAGCAGACGACCTTTCTGAAATCCGGATGGACGGCTGCATACCGTTGCGCCAATACCGCCCCCGTACGGAGTCCGCACAAAACCAGCGGCAGGTCTGGATAACGCATGCGCAGCCAGTCGTGCGCGGTTGCGAGGTCAGAGAGGAACTGTCCTTCCGGAACGTGCGCGAAGTCGCCTTCGCTGTCGCCCGTACCCGCGAAGTCGAAAAGTAGCGAGGCGAACCCCGCAGTTTCCAGACTTCGCGCGAAGGCGACGAAAAACGGCAACGCGCCTTTGCGTTCCTCGGCGAGCGGGAGTACGAGCAACGCGGCACCGCGCAGCGTATGCGCCGGCGTGAAGAGGGTTGCGGCGAGGTGGAACGATCCGGAAAGAAGAGAGAAACTTGTTTGCATGGTATTCGTGTCAGCGTAGAACCGCGTCCAGCACCTCAGGCGGGACGGCGACGCCGGTGCGGACGTCGCCGAGCGCGGCGGGCAGGGCGAAACGGACGATGCCCCCCGCCTTTTTCTTGTCGTGGGTCATCGCCTCTTTCACGGCGGCGAGGTTGATGCCCACCGGCAGTTCAACAGGAAGCCCGACGCGGCGGAATGCCTTTGCGATCGTCTGTGCGAGGCCCGGTTTCGCGAGTCCCATCGCCTCGGCGAGCTTTGCCTCGTAGACGGTCCCGATGGCGACACCTTCGCCGTGCTTGACGCGGAAGTCCGTCGCTTTTTCAATCCCGTGCCCGATGGTATGTCCAAGGTTGAGTGCGGCGCGGAGTCCTTTTTCGAGCGGGTCGCTCTGAATGTAACGGATTTTTACCGCCATTGCCCGCGCCACGAACGGCGCGACGTTCGGCGAACGGGCGGCGAAGTCGGCGGGAGAGGGAAGGGCGTCGAGCAACCCCGGATCCGCGATGACGGCGTGCTTGATCGCCTCGGCATATCCGCAGCGCAGTTCCTCGGGCGGCAGGGTTGCGAGGGTCGCGGTGTCCGCCAAGACGGCGCGCGGCGGATGGAACGCGCCGATGAGGTTCTTGCCTTCGGGGAGGTCTGCGCCGGTCTTGCCGCCGAGCGAGGAATCCACCATCGCGAGGAGCGAGGTCGGAACACCCACCCAGGAGACACCGCGCAGCCAGGTTGCGGCGGCGAATCCGGTGAGGTCGCCGACGACCCCGCCGCCGAGTGCGAACACGGTGTCGCGGCGTTCGATTCCGCCGTGCAGGAATGCCGACCAGATGCGGCTCACGGTTTCGAGTGTTTTCGTTGTTTCCCCCGCCGGGATTTCAAAGCGTTCCACATGGTCGAATCCGAGCATGGAGAGGCGTTCGGCGAGGCGCCTCCCGTAGAGCGGGAGTGTGTGGCTGTCGCCGACAACCACCGCGTGCGGGGTGGGGGACGGCGCGAGTGTTTCAAGCAAACCGTCGGCGACTTCGACCGGATAGACCGCGCCCATGCCGGTCACGGCGAACTGGCAGAGTTTGAGTTCCGCCTCTTCGACCATCTCCTCGAACGACTGTGTTCCGGAGACGAGATAGAGGGGGAAAGAAGCGTAGTGGCCGGCGCGGGATTCCAACAATTTCGCGGCGGTGTCCGGATCTGTCGCGAGGGGGCGGGAGCCGGGAGTCCGCGCCATGCGGGCGAGCAACGCCGCCGGATCGGCGCGGAGACAGAGGATTTTTCCGGCTTGTTCCGCAAACGTGCGGTTTTCGGCGTTCAACAGTGTGCCGCCGCCAAGGCTGATGACGGAGGGCTGGTTCGCGGCGACTTCTTTCAGGACCGCACATTCGAGGGCGCGGAACGCGGGTTCCCCTTCTTTCGCAAAAATCTCGGAGACGGCACATCCCTTCTTCGCCTCGATCACCTTGTCGAGGTCGAAGAACGGGCGGGCGAGTTTCAAGGCGAGCTTGCGGCCGATCGTCGATTTTCCGCTTCCTGGAGGGCCGTAAAGAAAAATGTGGCTCATGTCATCTCCTGTTTGCCCATTTCCGCCGGGCGTTCCGTCCATCCGGAATCACGGGGGGCGGTGTGTCACGTCCGTGTGCTTTTCAAGACCGTGTAACCGCGTCGCGGGATCGACAGCACGTTACCGAAAACCTCCTCCTGCCGCCGCGCAAGCCCGCCGGCCGCTTTTGCGATGGTGAGGCAGGAACCTCCGCGATGGAGCGAGCCGTGCGCACCCTCCAGAAAAATATCGGCGATCCGGTACTCGGAGTAATAGGGCGGATTGCCGACGAAAAGGTCGTACCCCCGCTGCGGGGCGCCGTTGTCGGAGAGCGTGAGAGAGAAGTTGGTGAAACCCAGCGAGGCGGCGTTGCGTTTCGCGGCTTCCAGTGCGCGGGCGTGGGAGTCGAGGAACGCAAGGTGGTTGACCGGCACGTTTGACGCGATAAGGAGACCGACCAACCCGCAGCCGCACCCCATGTCCAGCAGGTTCTTGACGTGCGGGGCGTCGCCCTGGTTCTTCAGCAGATCCGTGGCGACCTCCGCAAGGGCGAGTCCGCCCGCGTCGGCACGGCGGTGGCAGAAAACGCCGGGGAGGGAAATCAGTTCGATCGGTTCCGTCTGTCCCGGGACGGAGGCGGTGAACGAGGCGTGGAAATCGCGCGGTTTCGCGAGCCCGTCCCTCCGCTCGCAGAGTACGCAGAGAGGCGAACGTTTGCTGGCCGAGGCGAGCAAGGTGAAACGGGCGTACATCGCCTTCAGTTGTTTCAGGAGCGCGTCCTGCGGCGTCTCGGCGACCAACAGCAACCGTCCGCCCGGCGCGAGCCGGGCGTGGACATCCTCAAGCTGGTCGAGCAGCAGTTCGGCAGTCATCAGTCCGGGAGTATAGAGCAAGACGGCCGCGTCATAGCCCGCCGCGTCTTCGGCGACGGGGAGGTAGGCGGTGCAGGCGAGCCTGAAGGCGTCCGGGCTTTCGCCCTGCTCAAGGCATTCCGCATCGAAAACCCGTACACCCTCGTCGGCGAAGAAGCGGGTGGCATACCCGTTCGCGGCGAGGTTCCTCGCGATGGCGCGGACGTGGTGGAGGTCGAACGCATGGCTGGTGATCCGGCACTCCGGGAAGAGCCGCCGCGCGAACATGGCGGTCACTCCGGTACGGTTTCCCGCGACGAGCAGGTTGCGCGGCGACGGCAGTGCGTTTCGGAAGCGTTCCAGCGCGACGCGCTCAACGGGATGCAGGCCGGAGCGCGAAAGGACGGTGACGGAATTTCCGTCGAAACATTCCTTTTTGCTGCGGCCTTTCGGTTCGTCCGTGATGGAGATCGTACCCGTTCTGCTCATGTCGGTCTACAGCCCGCGTCCGCAGCACTTCTTGTACTTCTTCCCGCTGCCGCAGGGGCAGGGATCGTTCCGTCCGACAGGCTTGCCGCCGGGCATCATCGGGATCGGATGCGCGGCGTGACGTTCGATTGCCTCCATGCGGGCGTCGAACCCGCGGATGGCGGATTCCGGCACGTCGAGCGGGATCGGCATCGGCTCGGGTTCGGGCTGGACGTCCATGCCGCCGGTCATGTCGGCGAGCATGTTGACGTCGTTGTGGAGCGTCACCACCTGGGGCATCTCCTGCTCCATCTCGTGCATCCGCATGTAGTTCTGCACCGTGGTGGCGCGGAAGACGGAGGTCGCGATCTGCGTCTTGATGCTCGTCATCAGCGACTCGAACATACCGAACGCCTCGCGCTTGTATTCGATCAGCGGGTCGCGCTGGCCGTAGGCGCGGAGGTTGACGCCCTGCCGCAGTTCGTCCATCGCGCGCAGGTAGTCCTGCCACTGGCGGTCGATGCAGCTGAGGAAGACGCCGCGCTCCATGTAGGGCAGCACCTGCTGGTCCTCCATCTTGCACTTCAGTTCGTAGGCTTCGGCGACGCGCTCGTACAACAGGTCGCCCGCTTTTGCGGGAAGCCCTTTGAAGGGCGTCAACTCCTCCAGCGTGACGGAGACGGGGAAGGTATCCAGCATCCAGCCCAGCAACTCCTGCGGCTCGGCGTCCTTCTCACTGCCGAGATACCGTTCGCACTGTGTGAGGATGATATCGTTGAAGACGTCGAGAATGTAGTTATGCGCGCTTTCGGAGGTCAGTACGTTGCCGCGCAGCTCGTAGACGACGGAACGCTGTTTGTTCATCACGTCGTCGTATTCGAGCGTCTTCTTGCGGATGGCGTAGTTCTGCTGTTCGACACGGCGCTGGGCGGTCTCGACGGAACGGTCGAGCATCCGGTGCTGCAGGGCTTCGCCCTCCTGGATGCCCAGACGCTTCATGATGCCGCTGATTCGGTCTGAACCGAACAGGCGCATCAGGTTGTCCTCCAGCGAGATATAGAACTGGGATGAACCGGGGTCGCCCTGTCGGGAACAGCGTCCGCGCAGCTGGCGGTCGATACGGCGCGACTCGTGGCGTTCGGACCCGATGACGTGGAGGCCGCAGGGCCGTTCGATCAACAGCTGTTCGAGCGTCTTGCGGCCCTCGAAACGGTCACCGAGCGCGACGTTCGACTTGATCGTCGCCTGATCCAGCCAGACGACGCCCTCGCCGAGCTTGATGTCCGTCCCGCGTCCGGCCATGTTCGTCGCGATCGTCACGGCGCCTGGCTGTCCGGCGAGCGCGACGATCTCCGCCTCGCGGGCGTGGTTCTTTGCGTTCAGGACGTTGTGCGGGATCTTCGCCATGCGGAGCATTCGGGAGAGAACTTCGGAAGTGTCCACCGTGACCGTACCGAGCAGGATCGGCTGGCCGGCCTCGTGGCGCTTCTGCACTTCCTCGATGATGGCGCGGTATTTCTCGCGCTGGGTCTGGTAGATGAGGTCGTTGCCGTCGACGCGGCGGATGGGGCGGTTCGTCGGGATGACCACCACGTCCAGCTTGTAGATGTCGTGGAATTCCGTCGCCTCCGTCTCGGCGGTGCCTGTCATGCCTGCGAGTTTTTTGTAGAGGCGGAAGTAGTTTTGGATCGTGATGGTGGCGAGGGTCTGCGTTTCGCGCTCGATTTCAACGCCCTCCTTCGCTTCGACCGCCTGGTGGAGGCCGTCCGACCAGCGGCGGCCGGGGAGGATGCGCCCGGTGAACTCATCGACGATGTAGACGTGCCCGATACCCTGTGCATCCGGCTGGACGACGTAATCGACGTCCTTTTCATAGAGGCAGTAGGCGCGCAACAGCTGGTCCACGTTGTGGACGCGTTCGCTGCGGGTCATGAAGTCGGTCTGGATTTCGTTACGCTTCTGGAGGCGCTCCTCGTCGCTGAGCGTCTTGTCGCCGTCCAGCTTGGAGAGCGCGCTGACCAGGTCCGGCATGACGAACATTTCGGGATCGGAGGGGCAGAGGCTTTCGCAGCCGCTGTCCGTCAGGGCGACCTCGCGCGTACGCTCGTCGATGGAGAAGTAAAGCTTCTCGATCAGCTCGCGCGCCTGTTGTTTGCGCATATCCGTCAACATCATGTTCTCGACCTGCTCGTGCAGACGGCGGACGTTGACGTCTTCGAGCATGTGGAGGAACTGCTTGTGCTTCGGCATCCCGTGGTAGATCTGGTAGAGGCGGCAGAGGGCGGTCTCGTTGTCGCCCTCGGCAATCGCCTGCTTCGCCTCGGCGACGAGTCGGTTGCAGACCTCCATCTGGCGCTGGACTAGCTTCTCGATGAGCGGCTTCAGCTCCTTGTACTGCGCGGTGGAGGAACGCTGCGCGGGGCCGGAGATGATGAGCGGTGTGCGGGCCTCGTCGATGAGGATCGAGTCCACCTCGTCGACGATCGCGAAAAAGTGCCCGTTCTGCACCACCTGGTCGGGTTCGACCGCCATGCCGTTGTCGCGGAGGTAATCGAAACCGAACTCGCTGTTTGTTCCGTAGGTGATGTCGCAGGCGTACTGGGCGCGGCGTTCGGCGGACGACATATTGTTCTGGATGCAGCCGACGGTCAAACCGAGCCATTCATAGATCGCGCCCATCCACTGCGCGTCGCGGCGCGCCAGGTAGTCGTTGACGGTGACGAGCTGGACGTTCTTGCCGGAGAGCGCATTCAGGTAGAGCGGCAGCGTCGCGACGAGCGTCTTGCCCTCGCCCGTCTGCATCTCGGCGATCTTCCCCTGGTGGAGGACGAGACCGCCGATGAGCTGCACGTCGAACGGGATCATGTCCCACGTCTGCTCGTGGCCGCAGACCTCGCGCTTCGTGCCGCAGAGCCGGCGGCAACAGTTCTTGACCGCCGCGAATGCCTCGCAGACGATGGTGTCGAGCGCGTCGTCGATGCTCGCGCCTTTCTTCACCATCGCGGCGACGCGTTCCTTGAACTCCGGCGTCTTCGCCTTCAGCTCCTCGTCGGTGAGGGACTGGTAGGACTTTTCAATCTCGTTGATACGCGCCACATACGGGCGCAACCGCTTCAGGTCGCGGTCGTTCTTGGAGCCGATAATCGCTTTGAGTAAATTCATGGTTCCCTGCTGCTTTCCCCGGCGGCACACCCGCCGCCTTTCGGTGAAAAGAAAAGTATGCCACAAAACATCGGTTTTATCCAGCTGAAAATTTCGCCTTTTTGGGATTGACACGGGGGGCGGATTTTCGGTAAAGTGAACGCCTGTTTAGCGAGTAGAACAACAAAGAACAGGTTTATCATGCAGAAAACGTTTGTTCCCAAAAATCCGGGCGTGAATCGCAAATGGTTTCTGGTCGACGCGAAGGGCAAGGCCCTTGGCCGTCTGGCCGTGAACATCGCGAACACCTTGCGCGGCAAGGACCGCCCGACGTTCGATCCCGCGATTGACCAAGGCGACTTCGTCATTGTGATCAACGCGGAGAAGGTCCTGCTGACCGGGCGCAAGCTCGAACAGAAGGATTATCAACGTTACTCCGGCTATCGCGGCGGCTTGAAGCATTTCACGGCGGCCACCATGCTGGAGCGTCACCCCGATCGCGTCATCCTCGAAGCGGTCTGGGGAATGTTGCCCAAGAACAAGATTGCCCGCAAGATGATGACCCGGATTAAGGTTTATCGCGGCGAGGAGCATCCGCACGCGGCCCAGGCCCCCATCCCGGCGGCGTATTGAGAAGGAGTTAAGGCATGGCTACCAAGAAAGAAGTCGCGGCCGGAACCGGTCGCCGGAAGTGCGCCGTCGCGCGCGTCCGTCTCCTTCCCGGCACGGGCAAGTGGACGGTGAACGGGAAGGATGCCGAGGTGTACATCCCCAGCGAGGCGCTCCGCCAGTATATGGCGCAGCCGCTGGAACTCACCGGCCTTACCGATAAGTACGATGTCCAGGTTACCGCCAAGGGCGGCGGGACCAGTGGTCAGTCCGGTGCGATCCGCCACGGCCTCGCCCGCGCGCTCTGCGCGGCGGACGCGAGCCTGCGCGAGGTTTTGAAGAAGGCCGGCTGCCTGACCCGCGATGCCCGTATGAAGGAACGTAAGAAACCCGGTCAGCCGGGTGCCCGCAAGCGCTTCCAGTTCTCGAAGCGTTAATTCGAGCGGCGGCCGACGCCACGGCGGCCGTTTTCCATCCAAAATCCTATTTCATGACGCGGGCGCGACGTGTGTCCGCGTCTTGTCCATATAGTCACGGCGCACCCGCACGGTGACGGGCGTCTGCCGCAAGACAGGCGCGAAGGGCAAGAATCGAAACGTAGAGTATCCTGTTATGGCTTTAGGTTTTCTTCGAAAATTGGCGGCTAAGTTGATGGGCGCCGCTTCTTCTAAAAAGGAGGGGGCGTCTTCGAAGCGTCCCGCTTCCCGCGATTCCGCAAAGCCTGCGTCTCCCTCCGGGACGCGGCGCGGCGACCGCCGGCGCGAGGGTACGG
>JAGCVN010000093.1 GCA_017962315.1 Kiritimatiellia bacterium | reverse complement strand
TCAGTCTTTCAGTGGGGCACGCGGCTCCAGCGGAATTGGGAGCACATGCCGCCGCCTTGCCAGAATCTGCTGACAGTATACCAAATGCGCACGGCTCTGTGCAGACGACATCGGCGTCCGCGACAGCGGGCGTCGATGTCGCCTGTTCGATGTCGTTGTGCTCCATCAAAGTTATCCTCATTTACATTCCCGTGCGAAGCGCGGGCGGCGGGCTTTCAAAGCAAGTTTTGACTGTCCTATTCGGGAATTCTTTGGTAGACTCTCCGTGAGTTTTCTCTCTTGATATGGAAAAGGGGATGGACGTGTACGGTTTGGAGGAGAAGGAACTTTCCGCGATTACTGCGCTTCAACGCGGGATTCCGCTCTCGGAACGGCCTTTCGCCGAATTGGGCGCTGGGGTGGGAATGTCCGAGGAGGATGTCCTCGTGCTACTGGCGAAACTCCAGAAAAAAGGGATTCTTCGCCGTGTCGGCGGTATTTTCGATGCCCGCCGTCTCGGTTGGCGAAGTGTTCTCTGTGCCGCCTCCGCACACGGGGAGGCGTTGAAACGCGCGGCTCGGGCTGCTTGCGTCTGTCCAGGCGTCACGCACTGCTACACGCGCGTTCCCTTCGAGACTCTGCCGGACGGCGAGGGTTCCCCCTACCCCAACCTCTGGTTCACGCTGGCGACGCCCACCGCAATGTTTGAACGCGAGCTCGACGCGCTCCAGAACGAGTTTGACGGCATAGGAATCCTGACGTTACCAGCCCTCCGCCGGTTTAAAATCGATGTCGTCTTCGATCTGCGTACACGCGAACGGGATGAGACGACGGAAACGTCCCCTTCTCCGCTGAAACGGGATGACGATTCCATCGTGATGCTTCCGACGGAAAATGACCTTGCCGTCATCCGCTCCATGCAGGGCGGCATGCCGCTTGTCCGCGACTTTTATGCCGTCGCGGCGGAAGCCGCCGGATGTTCCCTTCCTGATGTGCTTGCGCGTTTGCGGGAGTGGAAAGGGAGGGGAGTTTTACGCCGCGTAGCCCTCATCCTCCAGCACCGCGAAGCCGGATACCATGCAAACGGGATGTGCTGCTGGGATCTTCCGCCGGTAAAGGTGGCCGAAGCGGGGAGGCGGCTCGCCTCGTTCCAGGAGGTCACGCATTGTTACGAACGCCCGCGTTCAGATGTATTCCCTTTCCGCCTCTATGCGATGATCCATACGGGAGACTACGCCTCCACGCAGCGGCTCTTTGAGCGCCTTTCGCTCGAAGCTGGACTAGACGGCGGTGAGTTGCTTCTTTCCCTCCGCGAATACAAAAAGACGAGCCTTGTTTTTTGAGGATGATGATGAAGATACTTTGCGACCAGAATATGCCCTACGCATACGAAGCGTTCAGCCGTCTCGGACAGGTCACGCTTAAGCCCGGACGCCAAATCGGGCCGGACGACGTGCGTGACGCGGACTTGCTTTTCACCCGTTCGACGACGAAAGTCGGAGCGGGATTATTGGAAGGAAGCCATATCCGTTTTTACGGTTCTTCGGTAATCGGGACAGACCACATCGACATCCCCTACCTTGAACGCCGGGGAATCCCCTGGTGTTCCGCGCCAGGTTGCAACGCCGAAAGTGTCGCGAATTACATTACCGCAGCTCTTTTTTCCCTTTCCGGAAAAAACGGATTCGCGCTGGCGGGGAAAACGGCGGGTGTCATCGGCGTCGGAAATGTTGGAACACGTGTCTGTAGGCATCTTTCCTCGCTCGGTCTCCGCGTGTTGCGGAACGACCCACCCGTACAGAGGAGGCTGGCAGATGCAGGCGATCCGGAAGCAGGACGATACGTTCCGCTAGAAGAGATTTTGCAGGAGGCGGATATTCTCACATTGCACGTACCTTTGACCAACGAAGGACATGACATGACGCGCCATCTGCTCGACGCGGCGGCATTCGGAAAGATGAAACACGGCGTAATCCTGATGAATGCGGCGCGCGGCCCGGTTCTGGACACCGACGCACTCCTCGCGGCACTTGAAAACGGTACGGTCGCGCACGCAGTGATCGATTGCTGGGAGGGAGAACCCTCATTCCGGACGGATCTTGCCGCGCGGGCGGATCTCACGACGCCGCACATCGCAGGCCACGCCTACGAAGGAAAGGTGAACGGAACGGCCGCTGTTTATCGAAGTGCGTGTTCGTTCCTAGGTGTTAAAGCGGAAGAACCCTTTGTGCTTCCGCCGCCTCCCCTACCCTCCTGGGAACTGGACGGTAAAGACGCGAAAACGGAAATCGATGAAGAAGCGTTGTTACGGCCGCTCGTCCTTTCCGTCTACGACATCGAGGCCGACTGCCACCGGTTTCAGAAAATCTGCGGTCTGCCGGAAAGAGAACGTGCGAGTTCGTTTGACAAGCTCCGTTCTACCTATCCGATGCGACGCCAATTCGACGCAACGGAAGTCCTCCTGAAAAATGTGTCGGCGCGGCTTGGGGCGAAACTTCAGGGACTCGGTTTTAAGGTTTCACAACCTGTCTCTTGATTTAAACCACCTTATTATCTATCAACTTATTCAATCCATTTGTCCGTCTATTCACTGCGCAGACCGATGACTTGATTTTGGCGTACGTCGAAGAGACCGCGTGAGGTCATCTTTAAATCCGGAATGACGGGGAGTGCCATAAAGGACAGGGTTGTAAACGGCGCACTTAACGGGGAACCAAACATTTTCGCCAGCTTGTCGCAGTCTTTGTATCTGCGCGCGACGACGGAAGGCCGTTCATTCGACATCAATCCTCCAAAGGGAAGCGGAAGCGAAGTAATGATTTTTCGATTGCTGTCAGCAACGGTCAAGCCACCTTTCATCCAGATAATTTGATTTAACGCAGCGGTTATGGCTTCATCGTTTGTTCCAACCGCGATCAAGTTATGCGCATCGTGGCAGACGGAAGAGGCTAATGCGCCACGTTTTAACCCGAACCCTTTTACAAACGCAACCGCCGGTTTCGCCTCCTTGCGATATCGGTTCATCACGACGATTTTCAGAATGTCACGTTCCGTATCTCCCACGATTTCACCGTCTACGATCGTCGGTTTTTCGGAAAGGTTGTTTGTGAGAAGGATACCGTCGCGTACACCGATTACATGGATTCCTTTCATTCCCTGAACAGCGGAAACGGAAAGATCCCGTGCGACGATCGGCGTCGCCTCAAACTGGTTTTCCACCACGTTTTCCGAAGCCGTTTCAGGAAGAAACGGCTGCCCGTCCTTGTAAACTTCACGCCCGTGCAGCCAGACACAAGATGGATCGAAAGTACGCAAGTCTTCCACTTTCTGAAAATCAGCGGAATCCCCCACCTTCAACAATCCGAGAGGCAGGCCGTAGTGCCGGACGGGGTTGATGCACGCAGCCTGTACAATCGAAGAAAGCGAAACCCCGTTTCGATAGGCCCGGGCTGCAAGAAAATTTATGTGTGAATCAAGCAAATCATCGGGATGTTTGTCGTCGCTGCAAAACATACACATCCGTGTATAGCGGCTGACAAGGGGAAGTAAAGACTCCGACAATCTTGCGGCAGATCCGTTGCGAATCTGAATAACCATCCCGCCGCGTATCTTTTCAATCGCCTCTTCAACCGAAACGGATTCATGGTCGGTTGAAATTCCAGAAGCAATATAGTTACGAAGCGTCGTCCCCGTCATCCCCGGTGCATGACCGTCGATCGGCTTTCCGGATTCTTTTGCATAACTTATTTTTTTTAATATTTTTTCGTTCTTTTCAAGGACTCCATTCACGTCCATCACTTCGGAAAGGTGAGTAATACCTTTCCACTTCAACATTCGTTTTACCTCTTCCGCCCCAAGTTCTCCCCCACCCTTTTCATTTTCGGTGGCCGGCACACAGGAAGGAACCCCAAAACCGAACACAAAAGGAGTTTGGTCTGCAAGTTCGATCATCTTACGGACACCTGTCTCTCCCAACACATTCGCAATTTCATGTGGATCGGCCAGAACGCCGAGCGTTCCGTGGCGGACGGCAGCGAAAGCAAACGAAACCGGATTCAGCATGGAACTTTCAAGATGCACGTGTGAATCGACAAATCCCGGAAAAATGTAACCAGGATCTGGATCATCTATTTCATCAATCGCCGCGATTTTTCCTTCGCTTGATACACTAACACGGACACTTATCGTGCAGTCACGTTCGACATCCACGATTTTTCCGCTCACACTAAAAGGTTCTATTGGTTTCATCGTCATTTCTCCTTAACCATACACGAAACCAGCGTGTTACGCAAGTATGGAAATCAACGTCGCATAAACATACATTTATGCCTTTCCACGGTGAATCCAGAGAGAAAGAATAGCAATATCGGCTGGATTTACACCAGAAATACGGCTAGCTTGCCCAAGGTTTTCCGGACGGATGAGTTTGAGTTTTTCACGTGATTCAAAGCGAAGAGCGGTAATTTTATCGTAATCCAGCCATGCCGGTATCTTTACCAGTTCCTCGCGTTTCGCACGTTCCGCTTCCTTTTCCTCTTGTTCAATGTATCCTCTATATTTGATTCGAATTTCAACCTGATTTTTTGATTCCGGCAAAACATCGAGTATTATCCCCTTCTCTTGCTTTAAAACATCCTCAATTTCCGTAAAGGTTGTTTCTGGACGGGCAAGGATGGAAGAAAGACTCTTGTTTTTTACCTTCTTCTCATCAAAAAGTTGAATCAACTGTTCTGTTTCATCTATTTTGCGGTGAATACGCGAACGAATCAAGGAAGAAAGAATTTTCAGACGGTCTGCCGCTTCAAGGAGTCGATCTGCTGCATTATCTTGGCGTAATATCAATCTTCTTTCTGCGCGTGAGGTAAACATACGATATGGTTCGTTCGTTCCTTTTGTAATCAAATCGTCAATAAGCACACCAATATACGCCTGTTGACGACTCAATATTAGCGGTTTTCTCCCCTGTCTTTTAAGGGCTGCATTCACTCCAGCCATAAATCCCTGTGCGGCAGCCTCTTCATAGCCAGTCGTTCCATTCACCTGACCGGCAAAATATAGTCCGCAAATTCGTTTTGATTCTAACGTGGCTGACAATTCACGTGCATCAATTCCATCATACTCGATAGCATAGGCAAACTTTGCAAACTCAGCCCTTTCCAAGCCAACCACACTATGAACGAGTTTTCGTTGTATTTCTTCTGGAAGACTATTCGAAAGACCATTTGGATAGATGTAATCCGAGTCTTCAATACCTTCTGGTTCAAGCATAACATGATGTTGAGTTGCAGATGTAAATTTTACAACTTTATCTTCAATGGACGGACAATAACGAACGCCTGTTCCCTCAATGTCACCACCATATAAGGCACTTTTTTTAAGATTTTCTCTAATCAATTGATGCGTTCTCTCGTTCGTATAGGTTAAAAAACATGGAATCTGTTCTGTTGTCTCAATAAGTAGAGGTTCCTTTTCAGTAATTCTAATACTGTTTTTCTCTTCTATCGTTAAATTTTGTTCAAAATGTTCCACGTGGAACATTTTATTCGTATGTATATCATCAAACCCTTCTTCCTTTTTACTACCTAATTGTTCCACGTGGAACAATGTTGAAAGCGAAAAGAATGGAGGTGGTTGGTCACCTGGCTGTATTGCTGTCTTTTCAAAATCAATCGATTCACGATAAAGTCTAGGTGGTGTACCCGTTTTAAATCGCATCAATCGAAAACCAAGTGTCTCTATAGATGAAGAAAGTTCAAAAGCAGCGGGTCTTCCATCTCCTGCACCTTGAATTCCATGATGTCCAATGTATTCCATTCCACTTAAGGCTGTTCCCGTCGTAAGAATGACAGAACAACAAGATATGTACCCGTGCAGTTTCGTTTCTATTCCTTTTACTTTCCGTTTTTCATCTACGCCTGTTTCTGTGATGATTTTCGTAACTGTATCTTCAAGAATCGTGAGATTTGGCGTCAGTTGTAGGATTTTTTGCATACGCAAAGCATAGCGTTTCTTATCGCACTGGACACGGGTTGCCCATACTGCGGGTCCTCTACTTTTATTAAGCGTTTTAAACTGAATACCGCAAACATCCGCATTACGACCCATTTCACCTCCGAGGGCATCGAGTTCGTAAACCAAATGTGACTTTGCCAATCCACCGATTGAAGGATTACATGGCATCATGGCAATACGGGAAGTATCACCTGAAACCAGTAGAGTAGGGCATCCCATCCGGGCGGAAGCCAATGCTGCTTCCACCCCTGCATGCCCGCCCCCTATGACGAGAACCGACCACTCTGACTCTTCTGAATCCATCATCCTTCATACTCCCCTTAAAATGAAACGCACATTCAAACTTACCCGGACACTGCTTGACTTGAACGGAAAAAATATACCACACTCAAGCAATCCGGTTAAGCTCTTTTTTACCTTATAAACGGAAGGAAAACTGGTATTTTATGTAGGAGCGAAGCCGCATGGAAAACGCAAATGAAAAGGGAGTAAGGAGGAAGAGAAAGATTGGTAAATGAATATAAACGTACATTTATCAACAGTCTAAATCCACGTGAAAATCCTTTGAAAGTTTTCGACAAAATGATGAAAAGTATATGTAACTTATTGATTTTCAATGATTTACGTTTATCACAATTAAAATTTTATCGATTCTATGAACAAACTATAAAACTTTATCTTCTAGTTATCTACAAGTCGTTTTCAAGATCTTTGACATTATTCCACGTTGTTTAAAACGTGTAAAAAAGAGAGCTATAAATTGTAAAACAGATGTAAAAAGAAGGGAGGTTATCGAAAAGAATGAAATAACCGTTCTTTCTATCTACAAGATTCAAATTACTTGTTCAAATTTCATCCACAGTTATTTCGTCAATACAACTTACGTGAAAAGATGGAGTTAGCGCATTTATGAACAGAAATTTACTTCGCTATTACTTCTACTTTCTTTACTTATCTAGAGAAGTAAGGAGTAGAGATGAGGGCAGAGACGGCAAGACGGGCAACGTTTCCGTTGCCGCGCAGGAAAAAGTTGCCATGTGGGAAAAGTTAACCCGCCGCCCGCGCTTCGCACGGGAATGTACATAAGAATAACGTGGATATTGTTCACAAATCGCAAGTATCCCCGATATTTGTATTTGTGAACAATCAAGTCATAGGCAAATACGCAGGCGCAGTACGGAGAGGTACGGTGGTAAATGAAAGGGAGGTTAGTAAGGAAGGCCGTGTTCCTTGATCTTTCTTTGGATGGTACGGCGAGAAAGACCGAGTTGTTCGGCGGTTACGGTACGGTTTCCGTTATTCTGGCGGAGACGGCTTTCAAGAACGGTGCGTTCCACCTCTTCAAGCGTCATGTCCTTCGGTATGGCGAAACCTTCCGAAGGTGAAAGGGAACTAGAGGGGGCAGGGGACATACCGGGGAGGACAACGGAAGATTCCGTGAGGAGTCCTCCAGGGGAAAGAAGTACGGCGGATTCTACGATATTGCGGAGCTGGCGGACGTTTCCCGGCCAGTTGTACGCTTCAAGGCGTTCGTAAAAACCGGGTTTAACTGCGTTGATCACCTTTCCGTTTTCCGATGCGCTCCGGGCAATGAAACGGTCGGCAAGTGGACGAATGTCCGCGATCCGGTTTCTGAGAGGCGGAATCTGGATGGAAACGACATTCAAACGGTAGAAAAGGTCTTCCCTGAATGTACCCTCTTTTACCATTTTCTCCAAATCTTTGTTTGTCGCCGAGACAAGGCGGACATTTACATGAAATACTTCTTTTCCGCCGACGCGGCGTATTTCCTTCTCTTCAAGGGCGCGGAGGAGTTTCACTTGGACGGAGGCAGGGGCATCCCCGATTTCGTCCAGGAAAAGCGTTCCGCCGTCCGCACGTTCAAATGCACCCTTATACATACCGACCGCGCCTGTGAATGCACCTTTTTCGTGGCCGAAGAGTTCAGATTCCAAGAGGTTTTCGGCAAACGCCCCGCAGTTTACGGCAACGAAAGGACCTCCGCTTCTGCGCGAATCCACATGGAGAGCGCGGGCGACCAGTTCCTTTCCCGTGCCGCTCTCGCCGCGTATCAGGATGGTCGCCATGGTGTCTGCGAGGGCGTCAACCTGTGCAATGACGGCCTTCATTGCGGGGGCCTGTGCGATGATGGTAGAAGAAGTGTATTTTTCGCGGGCGGCTGCAGAAAGGGTATCCACCTGGCGGCGGAGCCGGGATGTTTCGCAGGCCCGGCGGAGTTTTGACTGGATGTCGTCTAAATCTAGCGGTTTCGTCACGTAATCGTAGGCGCCTTCGTGCATTGCGCGCACACCGGATTCTACCGATCCGTACGCCGTCATGATCAAGACAGGGACGGAAGGATCGAGCTTGTGTAGACGGCGAAGCACCTGGATACCGTCGATGTCTGGAAGGGCAAGGTCGGTCAAGACGACATCCGGCGTTTTCTTTTGAAATTCCTCAACACCTGAAAGTCCTGTCGCAGCCTGGCGGGTTTCAAAACCAGCGTCCTCTGCCACTTCGGAAACGGAACGCAGGTTGTCGGGATCATCCTCGATAATCAAAATCGTCATTGTTGTACCTCGTTTTTTATGCTTGTGTCAAGAAGGTCAAGCGTGATCCGGAACGTTGTTCCGGAAGGGGAATCAGTCACACGGATAGAACCGCCGCACCGTTCGATTGCCGTTCGTGCAAGAAAGAGACCGAGTCCCGTTCCTTCAGGACGGCCGGTCACAAACATCTCGAAGATTTTTTCGCGCATTTTCGGATCGATGGAAGGGCCTTCGTCGTGGATATCCAAGACAGCCTTTCCACGTATCGTTTCAAGTGAGACGAGGATGGTTGAACCTTTTTCCGCGAATTGGGTGGCGTTTACCAGGACGTTTATCAACGCCCTGCGAAACGGCGATGCGTAAGCGCGCACCAGAACAGGAGTAGGGGGAGGCTGGAACGAGGCGAGTAGTCCCGCCTGTTCCAACCGCGGTGTCAGGGTGTCTAGGCATTCCTGAACCGTTTCGACCAGGTTGACGGATTCCGTTTCCGCGTCAGCAGGTTTCGCAAGGAAAAGAAACTCCGTGAAGACCTTGTCCATGCGTTCCATTGTCCGGGCAATCCTTTCCGAAAGTTCTTTTACGCGGGTTTCACGGAATCCTTCCTCCCGGCGCATTTCGCGGACGAGCATTTGAGCGTCCAGGCGGACGGAAGACATCGGGTTGCGAAAATCGTGAAGAATACCGTTCGCCAGGACGCCGGAAAAGGCCAAGTGTTCCTCCTGACGTTCACGTTCTTCCCGGCGGCGTTCACGAATGACGGCAACAGAAAGAACCAGCGCACAGGAGGAAAACGCAATGACGAGAACAGCAAAAGAAAAAAAGAAAAGAGAAGAAACGAGACGTTTTGCCGTTTTTTCCTCCACGCCGACAGCCTCGCGTTTAAATGTCGCTTCCACGACGAGTTCACCGTCCGGCAGGGAAAACCTGCGGGTTAGAACAAACACTGGCACTTTCATACCGCCTGAATCCAGTGCACCCTGTTCGATTTCCGTCGTCCCTGAACCCGAAGGGTCTTCGGAAGAGAAGGAATGATCGTTGAGAAGTCCACCAGACTGGCGCTGGAACAGCGTGGTTCCATTTTTTGAAACGGAAAGAGACTGGACATCGCGGCGGACGGAAAACGCGCTATCTACACGTGCCGAAAACGAACGCCACAGCGCCGTGGAAGGCGTTCTCGTCAAGCCTTTCAACGCCGCGCCGCACAACGTGTCCATCAATGCGTCACCTTTGTCCAGAACGGCTTCTGTCGCAGCAATCCGCGCCTGGCGTTCATGCTGCCGCTTCAACGCAACCAATGCTATACCGCCGGCCAACGCCGCCGAAAACAGGGCCACCAGAAGAAACCATTCCAGGCGCCACTTTTGAGAAATTCTCTTTTTTTCCATTCCAAGTGTAACAAACGTTCACATCTGTGACATATTGCCCGTGATGTGAAAATTTGCCGCGTCTTAACAAAAGGAAAACGTGGAAAAAGGGTCGTATAAAACGAAATATAAGTTAAAATTTAGAAATGGCATTAGATAAGCTTAAAACTAGGGAGAGGTGACGAAATGAAGAGTGAAGGTACAAAAATCGGAATCTTTTGGAGGCTTTTTGATGGTTTTCTTATCGTCGTGATTTTCTTGTTGATCGGATATTCGACGGTTAAGGAGGGAAAGACCTCTTTTAAGCATCCGGAAAACGCGGTGGAACGTGGCAAGGCGGAGCAGATTGTGCCTGAAAGGATGGAGGAACAGGAACAACCTTTTAAACGCGCCAACCGCGTTGTGAACGGGATTCGCGTTTCAAACGGATTTTCGGCGGGAAGGGCGGTAGAAAGTATGGCGACGGACGACTGGTCTGGCGTACGTACGGCACCTGCGATGGATATGCGCGAAAACGGAAAGTCTTTTGAAGTAGTGTTTACGCTTTCCGGAGAGATGGATACGGAATCGATTCGCGCGGTGACGGAAGGGAATGTGCTAAAACTCTCGATGAAAAGTAAATCGGGAAATAAATTAACGAAAAAAGTGTTTATACCTTGGTATGAAAACCTGGAAGGAGCGAATCTACAAAGTCAGGTAACGAACGGGCTACTCCGCGTAAAGATAACGCCGTAATGGCTATTGACCGCGTGCGAGCGCGACAGCCCAGACCGTCCGGGCACCGGCTTTTTTAAGTGCGTAGGCGCAGGCGTCGAAAGTAGAACCCGTCGTCATCACGTCATCTACGAGAAGAACGGTGCGTTTTTGAATCCATTCGGGGCGAATGACGGAAAACGCGCCGTTCATATTCTTTCGCCGCTCTTTCGCATTGAAATGTGTTTGTGTCTCCGTCTGGCGGATGCGGATGAGCGAACAATTGTCGAAACGCCTGTCCAACCGTTTCGCCAACTCTTCCGCAAGCAGGGAAGCCTGGTTGTACGTGCGTTCACGCAAACGCAAGGGATGCAATGGAACGGGCAGAACGACATCGATTTTCTTTGAAGGGAAATGTGCCGTAACGCAACCTTCCAAGAAATCCGCAAGGTCGGAGGCAAGCCAAGTAGCCCCGCCGTATTTCAATTGATGAACGAGGTCGCGCAATTCAAAAGAAAAGCGTCCGGCGGCACGCGCCTTGTCGAACAAAGGAGGCATGGAAAGACAGACGCTGCATGTAAACGCATGTTTGATTTCGCCTTCGGCAAAACGTCCGCAGCGTTCGCAAAGGCTTTCGCGGTAAAGGTCGATTGAACTGAAACAATCCCAGCAGATCGTCCTTTCGGGACGGTCGGAAGGTTTGCCGCAAATCGGACAGAGACGCGGAAAGAGGGCATCCAGAAGAGATTTGAACAGTTTGAACACGGTGTTTTTAGAAAAGAAAACCGCCTCCAGGAAAAGGAGGCGGCACCGTAGAAGGATTATTTGACGAGCGTGTATGTTCCGGAAGAATACTCCGCCGCGTCGCAACCGGGAAGAATCACCGTTGCCGTCGTGTTTGCCGGGATGGTGAATGTCCACGACAATTTTCCTTCACCCGTGTAACGCCACGCACTTTTGATCACGCCGTAAGGCGAATTGAAAGATGCGGTGACGTGACCGATGCGCTTGTCCGGAATCGGCGCGAGGAGGATGTGTTTGAAGCCGGGCGAGGAGGTATCTTCGCGGATACCCGCCATCGTACCGTACATCCACGCGACAACGGCACCGTAGGCGTAATGGTTGAACGAGTTCATACCGACAGGGCCGAAGCCGGTTGCCATGACGTAGCTGTTCCAGCGTTCCCAGATGGTGGTCGCACCCTGATCGACGCTGTAGAGCCAGCTTGGATTTTTGTGTTGGAGGAGCAGGGTATAGGCGACATCCGGTGCGCCGGCCTCATACGTAAGCGTGTCCATCAGGATCGACGTGCCGAGGAAACCCGTCTGGAGACAGTCGCCGTGATCCTTTATGTTTTTCAAAAGGGCCGCTTTCGTCGCTTTTATCGCCTTTTCATCCGTAAGGATCCCAAGTTTGAGCGCGAAAAGGGCAGGGGTCTGCATATCGCGGAAAAGCGGGAGAAGGAGTCCATCGGACGCGGAAACGAAATTTTTACGGAGGTGGGCGAGGGCGAGGGATTCGCTTGCTCGGCAGCGTTCAGCATCCGCTTTTTTCCCAGTCGCGGCCGCCATCGTCGCCATCATACGGGCATCCCAGAGCCAATAGCAGGAGCCGAGGTAACGCCAGTATGTAAGGGCATCCGCCTTTGGGCGGCGTCCTTTTCCAGACGGATTGGGCTCGTATGCCTTGCCGCTGCAGCTTTCCAACTTTTCGTAGGAAAGCCAATCCGCCCACTGGTGGCGGGACGCCTGAGGAGACATGAATTTCATCTCTTCGAGAAGTTTCAGATACCGCATCATCGCCGTCCAGTTCTCTTCCACGATGGTGGCGTCGCCGAACTGCTTCCACATGGTGTACGGGACAATAATCCCCGCGTCGCCCCAGCCGAGCTGGTGGTTGAGTTCTCCGTATTGAGCGGTCGGTGCAACACCCGGGAAACCACCGTCTTCGTGCTGTGAATCGCGCATATCACGCATCCACTTCAGAAAGAAACTGTAAACGTTGGCGTTGTAAGAAGCCGCCTCGCAGAACACCTGCGTGTCGGCCGTCCAACCGAGCCGTTCATTCCGTTGCGGGCAATCGGTCGGGACGCTGAGGTAGTTCGAATATTGCCCCCAGAAGACGTTCGAGATCAGCTTGTTGACGGAAGGATCACCTGTTTCGAGGGTTCCCGTCTCGCTCCACTTCGGGATGGACGTGACGGGGATGGAGCGGATACGCTGGATTGTCACATCGTCCGTGGAAGTGAGCGAAACATAGCGATAGCCGAAAAAGGTGAACGAAGGTGTGTACGTTTCGACGCCCGTTCCCGCGAACGTGTACGCAAGTGTCGCTTTCGCCTTACGTAGGTTCTCCCGGTAGACACTGCCCTCCGGACCATCGTTTCCACGATTCTTCGCACCGTTCCGGTCGTTCAGCATTTCGGCGGGAAGGGCGGTCAAGGTCGTTCCCTCCTTTGCGGAGAAGACGAACGAGGGGACGGCCGCCGCGTTCTGACCGAAATCGACGAGCAGCGTTTCGCCCTTCGCCAGCCTGATGGTTTCCCCGTCGCGGTAGGAACGGCATTTCTTGATACGCCCATAGTTGTCCTTGTCCGCCCCTTCGACACCATCGAAGACGTACAGTTCACACGGCGAGAGGGCAAGGTCCTCGCGGAGGGAGACGGACGCCCCTCGCATGGGAAGAAGGTCGCCCGTGTATTCGGTGTTGATAACGGCGGGTTTGAAAGCGGGCGTGGGCGTCCCCGTCCTCATCCACCCCGTCGAGACGCGGGCGTCGAACGACTCGCCGTCGAAAATGGCGGCCTGTTTGACGGGACCTGCCACGGCGGCGAGCCAGGAGGAATCCGTTCCGACTGTCCGCTCCGAACCGTCCGTGAAACGCAGGACGAGTTGGGCGCGGAAAGCTGACTTCTTTCCGTGGAAATTGACGATTTTATCGCGCCACCAGCCGGCGGAAACCTGCGCCGAGAAAACGTTCACGTCATGCGCCCCCGTCTTCATCAAATGCGTCACGTCGTAGGTGAACGCATATTTTGTCTTGGCGCAATGGGTAAAGCCCGGCTTCAGGAACTCGCGGACGAGGCGGACGGAGCCGTCTTTCTGGCAGATCCGTTTGTGGGAGACGGGTTCGCCGTTGACGAAGGCATCAAACGCGCCCAGGCCGGCTACCGTCCAGAACGCCTCGCGTACCGTTTTTCCGTTCGGAACCGTCTTGACGAAACAGTCTGTCCCGTCCTCTGCTTCCTGTTTGCCGCCGGGGGTTTTCTCTTTGCGGATTCTCGCATCGGCGGAAGAAATCCACTCGCTGCCGTCCCAATCCTTCCCGGCAAGAAGTCCGGTTTCAAAACTACATTCGGCGGGAGCGAGCCACGTACCGGTATCATCTTTTATCGAAACCTGCCAACGGTATCTCCGTGCGCTCTTCAACGCGGAACCCGCGTAGGGAATGCCGACGGAACGGTCAGAAACCACCTCTCCTGAATCCCATACGGTTTTTCCGCCGCCGAACACGCGGATCCGGTAGGCGGACTGCGCCGCGCCGGAACGGTCTGTTTTCATCTTCCAGCCGAAGACGGGGCGCGGACCGAGATTCGCGGGGGCGGGCATCGAATCCGCCGTGAGTTCCGCGAGCGTCGTCGCTTGGCCGTCGCGGTCGCACAGACGGCAGCCGGAAAGGGCGATTGCGCCGGACAACGCCAGCGCGGGCAACATCGTTTGCTTCATTCCATCCTCCTTAAGACGTATCGTTGGAACAAGTCTACGCGAAACCTCCCCGCAAAGCAAGGCTTTCTGTAACACGGACATTACGCCAGCCGCCGCCGGGGTATGTTTGAAACGCGGAGACGTAGAGTTTGGCGTTACGACCGCCCGCCCCGCCCGTCCCCGTTTCGGCAACCGCGCCTATCTGAAGTTAAGGGTCAATCCCTTTGCAAAGTGACCCTCATTGACATTCCCCGCATTGCACGTCAAGAGGCCCAGTCGGCGTTGTATTGCGCCTGTTTGGCGGTGTTGCCGGCGGGGTCGAGGACACCGACGAATTTTGCCGTCGTACCCTGGTTTCCCTGTCCGTTGTTCAGTTGGAAGACGAGTAGGTAGTTGCGGTAGTGGGTCTTGTCCAGCGTCATGCAGCGGGGTTGGTTCTCGAAGAATTTCGTGTTCGTCTCCGTGTCGCGTCCGAGACCGAGGACGATCAGACGCTGGCAGATGCCCTTCGCGAAGTAGGTTTCGGGTTCCGTGGAACTGAGACCGCTCACGTTGTAGGTGGATGCGTATTCGAGGCCGAGGTCGCGGTAAATCGATTCGCATGCGGCGGGATTGAGGACGGCGACGGGCATACCGTTCGTAAGGACGACCGGGTAGCACGCGCTCAAGTCCGGGCGGTGGCCGGGGCCGCCCCCCGTTGAATGGAGACCGTATCCGGTATACCAGACGCTGGAATTCCAGCCGAGGTTTTTAGACTGCGCGTTGGAATAATTGTGATAGGAAACAATACTCACGCCGACATCCTTGAGCGAGGCGACCTCCTTTTCCGTCAAATAATACATGCCGAGCTTGGCTGCGAACGCATCAAGACCGACGTTGTTTTCGTGCGCGTCCGCTAGCGCCGCGATGGAGCCTGTCGTGGCGCCTGAAGCGTTTTCGACGACAGCCGTCTGCTTGATGCCGCAATAGATGCCGGGAATCGTGCCGCCCGCACCGTCGTACCAACCCGCGTCCGGCATCCAGGCATACGTACCGGGAGACCCGGACGGGGCCTTCTGACCGTCCACGTCGATCAACGCTTCGGCGTAGGCGAACATTCCCTTGTAGATATCGCCGTCGACCCGCACGATTTCCGTGTTGATGGTACGGAAAATATTCTTGATGTTGGCAACATTCGCCTTGCGCGCGGACTCCTTGCGGATATCGGAGAATTTTCCGATGGCGATGACGGAAAGGATGGCGACAACGGCGACCACGAGGATCAGCTCGATCAACGTGAAACCCTGTTTCTGTGTCTGCATAGAGAATCTTTCTTGTGTGCGTGAGGAAGAAAACAACGACTTCCTCTTCCGATTAAACGAGAAAGGGGAGGGAAAGGTTCAGGGAAAACGGGGACGGACTGGGCGAAAGGAAAAAGACACGGGGCGCGAGATGCGTCCCGTGTCTTTTTTGTGTCGGCTAAGAAGTTTTCGTTACCGCTGGATTTCGCGGATCACCATATCGGCGAAATCGCGGACGGCCTTCGAGCAGCCGCAGCCCTTGCGGATGGCCGCGACCTGCTTTTCCGTGGCGCACCAGCGGAGCTGGTCAAGATAGGTCGTCTTGACGGAGTCGTCCGCCGCGTTCTGGAAGGCCGTCGCGAGCGCGTCGGCCCAGAGCGTCCGCTCCGCCGCCTTGCCGGGGCGCATGACGTACTGGGTGACGGCCGCCATCTGGCAGGCCTTGAGCGGGCAGGTGGCGTAGTTAGGCTTGACGGTGTCGAGCAGGGCCTTGGCGGAGGCGGCGTCGCGCACGATCGCGGCGAGGGCGGCATCGGAGGTTGCCTCCTCGATCGCGGCCTTGTTCTGGTTCTGCCATTCGACCGCCATCGGGTCGCCCTTCACGGAAGCCATCGCCTTCCCGTAACCGGCGTAGGGGTTGGGATCGGCGGGCGGTTTCGCCTTGCCGCCGGCTGCGAAGGAGAGGGTGGCGGCAAGGGCCGCCGTGACAAACAAAAAGCGTTTCATACGGATTTCATCCTTTCGTTAGAGAGATCAGCCCCACATTTCGCGGTCCCACGGGGAACGCATCGACTGGTAGAGGAAGCGGTCTGCGGCGGGATCGTTCTTCGCGCGCAGCGCGACAGGGTCGAACTCGAACCCGCGGCCGAGGCGCTCGGCGACGATCGCGAGGTTGAACATCGTGCAGCTGCGGAACCCATTCTGCTCGTTGAGGCAGAACTGTTTGCGTGTGCGGACGGAATCCATGAAGTCCGTCTGCTGCGGCGCGGGCTGAGGCAGCTCGGCAAGCTTGGCGAGGACTTTCTCCTCCGGCCACCAGCCGTTGGCGTCCTTGAGGCGCAGGGTCTTGCCACCCTTCGCCTTCGGGTAGACGCAAAGGCCGTTCGCGCCGCGCAGGAGCGGTTCGCCCTTAAGCGACTCGTCGCCGTCGAGGATGACGACGGAACCGTCCGCGTAGGTGAGCGTGAGGCGGTCGAAGCGGCCGACGGCTTCCGGGTGCTGCTTGGGACCGACGTACTCGATCTTGACCGGGCTGGTGTCGTCCTTACAGAGCAGGTACTGCAGGGGGTCGAGGTAGTGCTGCGCCATGTCGCCCAGGCCTCCGGAATCGTAATCCCAGTAGCCGCGGAAGGAGCTTCCCGCGCGGTGGGCGGTGTAGGGTTTCCAGGGGGCGGGGCCGAGCCACATATCCCAGTCGAAGCCCGCGGGGATCGGCTGTGGTTTGGCGTTGACGCGGCCGGACCAGCCGAACTTCCAGCTGAAACCCTGGCCGGCACCGAAGACGCAGCGCAGCGGGCCGGTGCCGAGCATCCCGTTCTCCACGATCTGGCGTATCGGCTTCACGGGCGTACCGAAACCGTAGAAGGTGTCCTTGAAACGGAACCAGGTGTTGAGGCGGAACATCCGCTTCTGCGCCTGGACGACCTCCATGACGCGCTTGCCCTCGCCGACCGTGCGGGTCATGGGCTTTTCGCACCAGATGTCCTTGCCGGCCTTCGCGGCCATGACGCTCATGCAGCCGTGCCAGTGCGGCGGGGTGCAGATGTGGACGACGTCGACATCCTTGTCCGCCAGCAGCTCCATGAAATTCTTGTACCCTTTGATCTTCCCCCAGCCTGCCTTTTCTGCGGCGGCGAGGCCTGCGGCGACACGCGCCTCGTACGGATCGCAGAGGCCGATCAGGCGTGAGCCTTTAAACGGCAGGTGGTTCGCGGAATGTGCGATTGCGCCGAACCCGATCAACGCGCGCGTGAGCTGTTTGGACGGCGCGGTTTGTCCCCAGAGGACGCGCGCCGGCGCAATCGAGAAAAGCGACACGGCGGCCGCCTTCTTCAAGAACTCTCTTCTGTTTTGCATCTTAATCCCCTTTGATAGACGCAGTCCGGGAAAAGGCCGGACCGCGCCGTGAAGTCACATTGGAAAGACAGTCTACACCCTATCCCCGTCGAGGGCAACCGAAATTTCACCCGGTCAGGCAAGGAGGCGGCGGGCGGCGAGGGCGATGTCGCCGGTGCGGTCGTTCCCTCCTTCGCGCTCGATGGCGAAGGCGCCCTTGTATCCGGCCGCCTTCAGGGTGGCGAGCAGGAGCGGCGCGTTCACCTCGCCGTCGCCCCACGGCACCTCGGTTCCCCAGGTGCCGGGCTTCTTGGTGCGGACGGCATCCTTACAGTGGATGTGGCGGATCCAGGGGGCGAGGATACGGACGGCCTCGACCGGGTTGCCCTTGCCATAGAGGATCATGTTGGCGGGGTCGAAGTTGACCCCGGCTCCGGGCACGGAGGCCAGGAACTTGGCGAGGTCGGCGGCGGTCTCCTGTCCGGTTTCGAAAGCGACGGGGACGCCGCGTTCGCCACACGTATCGACGATGAACTTCACGCGGTCGGTATACTTCCGGAGGGCGGCGGGGTCGTGTTCATCGAGGAATCCGGCGTGCATTGTGAGGAAGGGGGCCTTAAGCTCGGCGGAGAGCTTCGCGCCCGCCACGATGATTTTCTTGTTCGCCTCCCAGACGTTGTCCGGCACGATGCCGCCCGTCGTCCGGATGGAATCGAGCGTGGTGTAGTCCTCCTGCGGGAAGCCGATCATCGTCGCGTTCAGCGTCCATTCGCCGGAGGCGAGGCGGGCTTTCACGCGGTCGAGCGCGGCGGCGTTTTCGGCCGCGCCGTGGCGGGATCCGCCCTCGAGGAAGGGCTGGAGGGCGAGGTGGATGCGGCGCAGGCCGATCTTCTGCATTTCGGCGGCCACCGTGTCGAGCGGCTTCTGGTAACTCCAGCTGCACACGCCGAGGTTGTCCGTCGACACGTAGCGGTCGCCGGAGGAAAACATGCGGCACCCCGGAAGGGCCGCCGTAGCCGTCGCGGCGGCGACGGACTTTATGAACGCTCTTTTCGTCATCATCAATAAACTCCCAGATAGACCATGAAAACGGGCAAAGTATCACAAAAAAACAGCGATACCGCAAGCCCAAAAGATTTTTAAATCTTAGTGTAGACTAATTTCGGGAAGGTGTGTCATAATGACTTCGTTTTCATCCACAACGAAGGAAAACTGACAATGTGTGAACACGGATGTTCTTGCTCTTCGGCCGCGGCCGAAAAATTCGCCGAGCTGGATACGTTCATCGACGGTCTGAAGTTAGATCCCGCCGATGCGCGCCGGCGCGGGAGGCTCATACAAATTCTCCACAGGGCCCAGCATATCTTCGGATATCTGCCGCGTGAGGTGCAGCAGCACGTCGCGCAGAAGATGCGGATACCGGAAAGCGCGGTCTCAGGCGTCGTCTCGTTCTACAACTTCTTCTCGACGAAGCCGAAAGGGAAATACGTCATCAACGTCTGTCTCGGTACCGCGTGCTACGTGAAGGGTTCCGAGGGCGTGCTCCGCGAGCTGGAGCGCGTGCTGGGCGTGAAGGCGGACACCGATCCCACGCCGGACGGGCTGTTCTCGCTGACCGCGCTCCGGTGCGTCGGCTGCTGCGGACTGGCGCCGGTGATGGTTGTGAACGACAAGGTGTACGGCAAGGTCACCCCCGCAAAGGCCGTCGCGGTGGTCGAAGAAATCAGGGCCAGGGAGGCGAAGTAATGGACAGGATCACGAGCAAGGCCGATTTGATGGCCGCGTATGAAGCGGCGAAGGGCAAACTGGCGCTCCGTCTCGCCGGTGCGAAGACGGATTCGGGGAAAAAGGACATCCTCGTCTGCGGCGACACGGGCTGTCTGGTGTCGGACAGCGCGAAGATCATCGAGAACCTGCGGGCCGAAGTGAAGGCGGCGGGGATGGACGGCGACGTGCGCGTCGTGCAGACGGGCTGTTTCGGCTTCTGCGCCCAGGGGCCGATCGTCAAAATCATGCCGGACAACGTCTTCTACGTGAAGGTGAAGCCGGAGGATGCGAAAGAGATCGTCGCCACGCACATCGTCGGGCACAAGCTGGTTGAGCGGCTTGTCTACGTGGAGCCGACGCTGAAGGCGCAGATCACGGACTACCAGCAGATGCCCTTCTACAAGAAGCAGCAGCGCATCGCGCTTCGCAACTGCGGCCTGATCGAAGAAGAGAACATCGAGGAGTACATCGCGGCCGAGGGTTTCCAGGGACTCGCCAAGGCGCTCACCGAGATGACCCCCGCCCAGGTCGTGCAGGAAGTTCTTGATTCGGGTATCTGCGGGCGTGGCGGCGCGGGCTTCCCCACCGGCATGAAGTGGAAGATCGCCGCGAGCGTCGAGGCGGAAGAGAAATACATCGTCTGCAACGCCGACGAGGGCGACCCCGGCGCGTTCATGGACCGTTCGATCATGGAGGGCGATCCGGCGAGCGTCGTCGAAGCGATGGCGATCGGCGCTTACGCGATCGGCGCGAAGCAGGGTCTCGTCTACATCCGCGCGGAATACCCGCTGGCGGTTTCCCGCCTCCAGCTGGCGATCGACCAGGCGCGCGAGCTCGGACTGCTCGGCAAGAACATCATGGGTACGGGATTTGACTTCGACATCGAGATCAAGCTCGGCGCCGGCGCGTTCGTCTGCGGCGAAGAGACGGCGCTCATCCACTCGATGGAAGGGCAGCGCGGCGAACCGACGACGAAGCCTCCGTTCCCGGCGAACATCGGCGGCGGCTACTGGGGCTGCTCCACGAACGTGAACAACGTCGAGACCTACGCCTCGATCCCGATCATCCTGCGCAAGGGTGCCGAATGGTATTCCAAGATCGGCAACTGGGTCACCGAGCGCGACGCGGACGGGCACTGGGTCAAGACCGTGAGCGGCAACGCCGGCACGAAGGTCTTCGCCCTCGCCGGCCAGGTCAACAACGTCGGCCTGGTTGAAGTCCCGATGGGCACGACCCTCCGCGAGATCATCTATGACATTGGCGGGGGGATTTCCGGTGGCCACGAGTTCAAGGCCGTCCAGACCGGCGGACCGTCCGGCGGCTGCATCACCAAGGAGAACCTGGACACCCCGATCGACTACGGTTCGCTGATGAAGATCGGTTCGATGATGGGTTCCGGCGGCATGATCGTGCTGTCCGACAAGGACTGCATGCCCGCGATGGCGAAGTTCTACCTCGGGTTCACGAAGGATGAGTCCTGCGGAAAATGCACGCCCTGCCGCATCGGTACGCGCCGGATGCTCGAAATGCTCGAAAAGATCTGCGACGGGAAAGGCACGGAAGAGATGCTGGCCGAGCTGGAAGACCTCGCCAACACGATCCGCGACACGGCGTTGTGCGGTCTCGGACAGACCGCGCCGAACCCGATCCTCTCCACGCTGCGGTATTTCCGCGACGAGTACATCGCGCATGTCCGCGACAAGAAGTGCCCGGCCGGCACCTGCACGAGCCTGTTTACGCTGAAGATCACGGAGGCGTGCAAGGGCTGCACCAAGTGCGCGCGCAACTGCCCGGTCGGCGCCATCACCGGCGAGGTGAAGAAGCAGCACGTCATCGACCAGGCCAAATGCATCAAGTGCGGCGCGTGTATCGACGCGTGCCCGTTCAAGGCGATTGTGAAGGAGTAGGAGAACTTACCCATGGCAAATGTCACGGTTACCATCAACGGCACGAAAGTGGAAGTGCCCGCGGGCGCCACGATTCTCGACGCCGCGAAAAAAATCAACGTCCATATCCCGACCCTCTGCTACTGTCCGGACGTCGGGTGCGGCACGGCGAACAAGCCGGCGAGCTGCCGCCTCTGCCTCGTCGAGGCCAGCGGCATCCGTCCGCGCCCCGTCCTCGTCCCCGCCTGCGCCACCCCGCTGGCGCGCGACGGCGTGGAGGTCTGGACGAACTCCGCCCGCGCCATGAAGGCGCGCCGCACGGTCTTGGAGCTGTTGCTTTCCGACCATCCCCAGAACTGTCTCACCTGCGCAAAGAACCAGGAGTGTGAGTTGCAGAAGCTCGCTTCCGAGTTCGGTATCCGCGAGATCGAGTACCAGGGGGCGCGCAACAACTTCCCGATCGACGAATCGCCGGCAATCATGCGCGACCTCACGAAGTGTATCATGTGCCGCCGCTGCGAGACGGTTTGCAACAAAGTACAGACCGTCGGTACCCTTACGGGCAACGGGCGCGGGTTCAGCGCGAAGGTAGGCACCGCCTCGATGATTCCGCTGGCGGACACGTCCTGCACGTTCTGCGGGCAGTGTGTGAACGTCTGCCCCGTGGGCGCCATCGTCGGCGTCTCCTACGTCAAAAAGGTCTGGGATGCCATCAACGACCCGAAGAAGACGGTCATCGTCAGCACCGCCCCCGCCGTCCGCGTGGCGGTCGGGCAGGAGTTCGGGTTCGAACCGGGCAAGCCCGTCACCGGCAAGCTCGTCGCGGGGCTTCGCGCCCTCGGTTTCGACAAGGTGTTCGACACCGATTTCGCGGCCGACCTCACCATCATGGAAGAGGGTCACGAACTCGTCGGGCGTGTCAAGGAATTCATCGCCGCGACGCAGGCGGGCAAGTCCGTGAAGGACGCCTCGCTTGGCGCGCGCCTCCCGATCCTCACTTCGTGCTGCCCCGGCTGGATCAACTTCCTCGAGCACCACTTCCCGGATCTGTTGGACATTCCGTCGTCCTGCAAGTCGCCGCAGCAGATGTTCGGCGCCATTGCCAAGAGCTACTACGCCGAGAAGATCGGCGTGAAGCCCGAAGACCTCATCGTCGTCTCCGTCATGCCCTGCCAGGCGAAGAAATACGAGGCCGCCCGCCCTGAATTTGCGCCTGGCGGCATTCGGGACATCGACTACGTGGTCACCACGCGCGAACTGGTGCGGATGTTCCACGAGGCCGGTATCAACCTTGCCAACCTCGAAGACGGCGAATACGACAGCCCGCTCGGCGAATCAACCGGCGCGGCCGTCATCTTCGGCGTCACGGGCGGCGTGCTTGAAGCGGCGCTGCGCAGCGTCCACACGATGCTCACCGGCGAAAACCTCGGCGGCGACGCGATCAACTTCCGAGCCGTGCGCGGCCTGGAGGGTGTCAAAGAGGCGAAAGTCGAAGTGGCGCCCGGTATCAGCGTCAACGTCGCCGTCGCCTCCGGCCTCGGCAACGCCCGTAAGGCGCTGGAGATGGTCCGTCAGGACCGTACCCGCTTCCAGGCCATCGAAATCATGGCCTGTCCCGGCGGTTGCATCAACGGCGGCGGGCAGCCCTACATCCACGACGGCGACCGGAAGGGGGCGCTGGAGCGGCGCATGGCGGGGCTTTATGCCGAGGACGCGGGCAAGCCGATCCGCCTCTCGCACGAGAATTCGGACATCAAGAAACTCTACGAAGAGTATCTCGGGGAACCCGGTTCGGAGAAGGCCCACCACCTGCTCCACACCGTCTATCACGAGAACATCCGCAGCTAATCCGTTTCCGAATCAAAAAAGGCCGCGCCGCGAGGTGCGGCTTTTTTTGGCATTTTCGCCTTGCCAAGCGGGATTGAAAAAGGGAAAATAGGGGCGTAAACTGGAAGGTGGATAAGGAGAGCCATGAGTCGTTTTGCCAAAAACCTCGGATTTACCCTCGTCGAGCTGTTGGTCGTGATTGCCATTATCGGTATTCTGGCCACGGTGACAACGGTTTCGTTCACCCGGGCGACCGAGTCGGCCCACGCTTCGCGTTGCAAGGCGAAGCTGCGTAATCTTGCACAGGCGTCGTTTGCGTTTGCGAACGAGGCGTCGGACCATTGTCTTCCCCGCGCAAGTTCCTTCGATATCCTGGGAATGGAGAAGATCGGAAAACGGTATCAACACGTCTACCGGGAGTGTAGCGGCTGGGTCGTCTGGACGGGGCGCGCCAACGGGCATGCCGCCAACCGTTCTCCGGGCGAGGGCGCTTCACCGGCGACGGCGTTTTCCAAGTCGAAGGGGTATTCGAAGACGGATCCGGCGTATATGTCAATCTCCAACGGGGTGCTTTGGTCGTATGTCGGAGGGGATATCGGGGTGTATTGCTGCAGTACGTTCAAAAAAGCGGCGGAGGGCAAGGGCCGGTACGCCGTCCGGTCGTATGTCATGAACCCCTATTTCGGGTGTGACCGCGGAAGTGCGCAGAAAGTTGCGCCTGACAGGCGGGTGAGCCTCGGCGATGTGGGGAAGCATGGCGATCCCGGCAAGCTCCTTCTCTTTGCGGAGATGCCCTGCTACAAAATCAACGTTCAGCATACCACGGACAATATTTCAATCGACGATTCGAAGCAAGGGGCGGACAGTGTGATCCAGGTGAAACTCACAGACAGCAGTTTTTCTTGGGATCCCAGTTCGCTCGAACATATCGGGTTCAACCACCGGGTTGGGAAACGTAATGCCGCGCACGTTGTTTTCGCAGATGGGCATGTGGATGTGTTGGCGGAGCCTACAAAGGCGAACGCATCGGATTTGCAGGAATTGACGGAAGCGCTTTGCAACGGACTGGATGTCGATATCCGGTTGGAAAAGCGTATGCATTAGTCCGTCTGGAAGGAGGTAAACATGAACAATTTCATACATGGACGATCGGTCGTCCTTCGCGCCGCGGCGATCGTGTTCGCCGTTTGCCTCGCGGCCTTCCGGGGTGCGGCGTACGTCGAACTGCCCATCGAACGTTGCATGTTGTTCAACTTGTGGACAAACAACGTCGATTATGGCGACTACTATTCGTCCGACTGGACGCACGAAGGCGGAGAAAGTACAGCTGGAACATTCGTGACAAGGGTAAAATATCGCGCACTTTTGGCAGGTACAAACCATACGCATACTTCTGGATGGTCTGTTTTTAAGGGGCGTACAGGAACGGGAACGCAGATACCGTCTGCCTATTACATCCACCCCGAGCAGTATTCGATCGCAAGTGTTACAACAAATAATTGCCAGTGCAACCTGCAAAATCTTGAAGGGGCTTGGTTACGGTCGCCCTGTTACACGGAAGGTATCGGGACGCTTTACTTTGATATTGTAAATGCGAAAAATGAAGCAGATGTCGTAATCGAAATTGCGACGAATATGAGAAGCCGTGTTACCCATGACCTGCATCCGATGGAATCCGAGGAATCCGACGGCTACGTATACAATTGGGAAGTAATCTCGAACCTGACACTCAACGTTGCGACGGCCGGCGAGTGGGTCCGGTATCGACAGGCGTTGGATTATTTTGGAAGTATCCGTTTCCGGATACGCCGTACCAATGCCGTTGCGTCCCAATCGGTCGATGACTCGACGGTGGCGATCGACAACATCTGCGTCTCTTATCCGCGTATCGGCGTGTCCGTTGGACAGACTTCGCTTGTTAAAACACCGGGCGTCCTTGCGTCTGCAAATGTCCGTTGCGCCGTCTCCAATGACGGGTTCAGCAACAGCCTTCTTCCGGTACAGTATTCGGATTACCGGAGCCGTACCGTCACGATTTATTTCAAGGATGCGGATGCATCTGCCGTTTCTTCGGCTGTCTTGACCTACGACGGGGAGTCGGGGGACGGATACGGAAACGGTGAAATCTACACGGCAGAGATCCATATCCCTGATGGTTCGGAAACGCTGGAGTATTGGTTCGAGTGCCAGGTGACGGGGAATCGGTATTTCCCGGAAGATTATACGCTTACAGGGAAATCCTTTTGGGAGGACGGGGGCGAACCTCCCGTCATGGGGGCGACGGCGGTTCAAACGAGCAATGTCGCAGGTTGGTCGAAGAGCAAGGGGGTGACCAAGCTCAGTACGGATCGGTTGATGCTCTTCAACAAATGGACGAACGGTGTCGATTACGGCGATTATTATGGCGGAACGTGGACGCATGACGGACCAGAGGCTTCGGCTACGTTCGTAACGCGACCGAATAGACGTCCGTTGTTAAGTGGTTCAAATCATGTTCATACTGCGGGATGGAAAGTAATAGAGGGAAAGACTGGATCGTCATCACATATTCAAGATGCGAATTATATTGCTCCTGATGAATATAGTGGTTTCGGGTTTACAACAAATTGGCAAGCCAGCCTTCATAATATGTTGACGGCTCGAATCGAATCGCCATTGTATACCAATGGAATTGGCACCATTTATTTTGATGCGGTAAATACACTGGAAGCAGGCGATATCGTCGTTCAGTTCGCGACAAATATGGTGGATGAATGGGCATCATCTTACCATGACGAACTCAAGGAGGCGGAGTGGGCCGAAATCGATGCGGCGGATTCAAGCATCACGAATCATCTTTGGGTGTATGACTGGAAAGCTATTTCGACAAATTCACTTGATTTCAGCGTAGGTACGATTCAAGGGGTAGAAGGTTTTCTCCGTTACCAAAAAACGGTAAATATACGCTACCCGGCAAAGTTCCGAATCCTTCGAAACTCTACGGCGGTGACGACAGATAGAAATAAAGATGTCGCCCTTCTGGCGATCGACAACATTCAGGTTTCGGTACCGCCGGCGGATGTGGTGATTGAGCGCGATGTGTATGACCTCGACCCCGGCTATCCGGCGATCGGGCAGAAGATGACGGTGCGGTGCCGGGTGAGCAACGTCGACACGAACAATACGACCATGTGGATGGACCGCGATGTGAAAGTCGTCTACCGCTGGCGTTATCTCGACCAGTCGGTGGATGCCTGGCGGACCAACACGATGGCCTACGTAAGCGGAACGGACGGGGATGACGGCGAAGGGAACGGCGAGTTGTACGTCGGCGAAATCCCGGCACAGGAGAAGCTGGGCGACTTGGAGTACTATTTCGTCTGTTCGTTCGACGGATTCCGGTTTATCCCGACCGACTACACGTTGTTGGGACATACGTATTGGCCGGGAAACCCGGAACATTCAGAGTCGCCTTCGCCGCGAAGCCTGCACGGGATGAATGCCGGTAGCGAGCGTGAATTCTACGCCCGGCTCCGCCCGCACAAGTCGTCTATCGAAAAGATGCTGGCGGTGACGGATTTCCTCGACGAGCCGGTAGAGATGCAGTTGATCGGCGACGACGTCTGGCGCGGGTACATCCCGCTCGCCGCCCTGCCCGAAAACACGAACACGTTCAACTTTTATTTCATGGTCACGAACACCTACGTGGCCACCACCAACGCGGATGGCTTGATTCTGCATGAACGGAATGCGGTTCCGCGGTATTGGAGCAAGGACGAGAATGGAAAGGCGACGGCATCCGGTAACGCCTATCCCATGCCCACGGGCGGTTTCAGCAAGGAATACACGGAAGCGTTCTGGATGCCGATCGCGTGCTCCGGTAGCGCGTATGCGGGGGTGCAGATTGACCTCAACACGATGGAGTATCAGGTCTGCCGCGCCGAGTATCAGAATTTCAATGACTGGACGGGATACACCAATTACTTCGCCCGATCCTACGGACAGCCCGATAAACGCCCCTACAAGGAGAATTTTGACACCTGGCTGTCAAATGTGGATGACGCGCAGTATGAGTATTTCGACCAGCTTGTCCCCGCCGGCGAAATCAATGCTTATCGGGCGTCGTTCGTTACCCATACGGACTGGAAGGCCTACAACGCCACCTATGCGGAAGAGATGGTTCAGGCGACCGTTTCGAACAATCCGTACAAAACGGCCTTGAACACCGCCACGTTCAGACGCTCGGCAAATATCGCCCTCCGTTTGATTGGCGGTGAAGCATGGAATTCCGCAGCAAATGAGAATATTGAAGTCACCGGCGCCGGTTACGTCACCACGCTGGGCGATACACTCGTTGACGGGTTGAAGAGTTTGGACTTCAAAGCCCGTCTGATGACGCCGGTTACGGCTGACAACATCGTGCAGTACATCGGGACGGAAGTGCCGAAACAAGCCGCCATTCCGAAAAATTATGCGATGTTTGTCGATCTGAACGTGCTGAATGCGTCGGGGAATGCACAGTCGCGCGAACCCCATTCGATTTCGCTTCTTGCCTACATTCAAGATGTTGGGTCATTCTACGAGGTACGTATTACCCAATGCAAACGGGATACGACGAAAAATGATCTGCCGGACGCGAACACTCATTCGACATCGGCCCGTCTCGGGATTTACCGTTGGAATAGAGGAGTCCCCCGTTTGTTGAAACAAAGCGACATTGTTGACGGTATACATTTCGGGAGCCAGCAGAGAGTGTCGATTTGCGTCTACTCCGATGTTGCATCTACGTATATTCGCGGATACACTTCAGGGTTGACCTTGGATGTCGAATATGAGGATAAAGACAATTCCTCATTGCGATTGGAAACGGGAAATCCCGGAGTGATGATTAACAATTGTCAAGGAATCGTTAATAACATCAACATTGCCGCTTATACGAAAGGTGTGACGCCGACAGGATACACGGTTCTTTCGTTGTCGCCTTTGATCGCCTCCTATAACTGGAGTTACGATGCAACCCGCTATGTGATAAGCGACAGTATTATCTCGCTTGTTCCCAGCCAGACGATTTCACTCTATACGCAACCGGCCACGTATAGGTCGAGCAACCGGGCCGATCCGTCGGACAATGGATGGACGTTGGCGACGAATTTCACGGTTTCGTCCTATTCCTATCAGTCGTTCTCATATGAACCGAAGAACGCAAGGGCGCTTCATGTGAAACTGCAGAATACCGGCGGCGCCGATGTCGCGGTGGATGAGTTGGTCCTTCGTAGCTGGCACGGTAAACAGACCGGGTCTAACGATGACGAATGGCAGGCGAAAGAGGCATGGGTGCAGTCGGGCACCCCGTCGTCCCGCGGTAAGATTGTCGAGCTTGATATGAGCCGGGCGGAGGAAACGGCTAGCGGATCGGACGAAGAAGGGGCGCGTCAGTATATCGTTTCACCGTATCTCGAAAACGGGAGGGGGCAAATTTCGTTTGACTACAAGGTTGTCCGTCCCCCCGTCCAGCTTACCGTCCAACAGCGAGGCGAAAGCGGAAACTGGACGGATGTCCCGTTTGGCTCCTTGACAGAACAGACGGCAACCGACTGGGTACACGCCTCGGTTTATGTCGGTAATACGAACAGCGGTTATCTGCGTATCGTGAACGATGCCCGTCACGGTATAGTCAACGGTATCGTGGACATCGATAACGCGATTGCATGGGATGAACCCGCTGTTTCCGATGCCTCGTGGGTCGTCTATAACGGACTGGTGACCGATATGGATCCTTCGCGGCAGTTGTTGGATGCGTCCAAGACGCTTTTCCTGAACGACTCCCAGAGGGATGTCATGGAGGGGTTCGATCTCCACCAGCCGCCGTATCTGAAATCGCCGTATCTGGTGAACGGTCTTGGTGAAATCCGTTTCGAGGCGCGTCTGTACAACCCGACTGACACGCGTGGCGGAACCATCTATGTCTACGGACTCACCAATGACGACTGGTTCGCCGAGGACACATGGGTGATTATCGATGAACTCTGCGTGACCAATGTCGCGAAACAGTTCTATACCGTCTACGTCCGCGATCCATCCCAGTTCGATTCGCTCAGTACCGCCACGTTCCATGCCATTAAGCTTGTAACGAGCAAAGACGGCGATTTGCCGCGCGTCTGTATCGAAAACGTCTCCGTGCAGGAACCCGTCTACCCCGGGTTCGATATTGAAAACGTCCGTCTGCTCTACCACCGGAACAATGACGAATACGGATACCGCGACCAACCGCTGACCACCGACATGATCGGTATCGAGGCGGAGTTGACCAATATCCGCCTTTCGCCGAGCAACATAAACGTTTACGTCAGTTACCATGTAGGGACAAACACCTGGGGTGTCGAAAACCTCTGGGGGAAACCGAGTCTCGCGAATTGGTCGCCGGCGCAGTCCACCACCATCAAGATGGTTCAAGACGAGACGAATCCTCAGATCTACCGGACGCCGTTCGATAACGACATCCCGTTCCAGGAAGAGAACGCGATTGTCCAGTATTGCGTCTGGGCGACCTACTGTGATTTTGAAGGGAAGGTTTACTACTTCCAGGTACAGAAGGAGAACAGCTTCACCATGCCGTCCTGGTACTACCCCATGGATTACAACCGCATGTATTCCGGCTGGTCGCCCTATTTTATCGTGTACCGTATCCCGCATGGTTGCGTCTTCGTGAACGAACTCAATCCGTACGAGACGAATTTCAAGCCGCTTCCGGACGGGGCCGGCTGCTGGGTCAACCCCTTCCTTGAGTTGGCGATTCCCGCGCAGACCGATTTGAGCCGGTGGTGCGTGGACATCATCAACGGCGAGGACCTCGACTACAACAAAGTCGTGACGCACATCATCCATATGGACGAGACGGGGAAAGAGGAAGTCACCAACGGCTTTGCCTTCTATGTGATTTCCGACACTGTCGCGAATCAACATCCCCCGGTGCTGCCGAACATGGATGTCACCATCAGCAGCTTGGCCGCCTACCCGCGACACTTCAGCGATCTTGTCGGCGCCATCCGCATCCGGCGTCCGCTCGGTATGTATGAACACGTTGTCGCCTACGATATGCAGAACGGCGATATCGGCATCGATTACGCGAACGAAGACCCGGACGGACAGGCGGTCTTCATCGGCAGCGACCTTGCCCTCGCTTCGCTCTGTGTCACCAACGGCTGCGGCGAAACGATCAACGAGTGGTGTACCGTTTCGCAGCTAGGCAACTCGACGATCAACCACCTTGTTGCATTCGACCGGAACACCGTCGTCTGGACACCCGGACAACCTAACGTCTGCCAGGTTTTGCCGCCCATCCCGGAAATCTTCGCCGGAATGTCAAATGTGATTGTCAAGGCTGTCCTGCGCCCGTCTGCGCGCGGACTTCAGAACGGGACGACGCGGACGCTGAACTTCAAGATCACGCGGGGACTCGGTTCGACGAACATCGTCTACGATACCGCCAACTGGTACCGCATCGTCAGCCTCACGGCGAACGAGACGAACGATCTCCTTTCCTCCAGCTACTTCAAACAGAATACGACGACGAACTACACCCTCCTCGTCACGAACATTCTGGAGGATACCGAGATTGTCGCTTACGTGGACCGGGATCCTTCCATCCTGCGCCTCGGACTTCCGTTGACGGTTCGTGACTGGTTGTTCGCCTATCCGGACAGCGCGATCGTCACCAACAGCTGGGATATCCCGGACAACCGCCCCCTCTCTTTCACGGAGTTGTACTGGCTCAACTGCGACCCCACCGTCTACAACGAACTGGATGGCGGTTTCACGGGAAAGGTCGAGCGCGTTGAGGGCGGCAGCAACGTATACCTCTCGGTCTGGATGACCCTCAACGGGAAAAACGTCACCAGCCTCCGCGGTAAGGAGGATATCGACCGTCCCGCGTTCAAGATTAAGGTGAAGGACGACCTTCTTTCCCCGCACGACTGGGTGTTCGCCCGCCAGTATTATTTCGGCCCGGACACGTTCGACTCCAACCACACCTGCCGTCTGTTGATCGACACGTATCCGTTCCTGGACGGGACCCATGTCTACGACTATGACAGGCTCTTCTTCAAGTGGGTGCTGGAATTCGACGAGGCCAAGGGCACGCCGTACTGGCCGCTCACCAACTGTCCGTCGGCAAACCCGTAGGGAGGTTTCATGGAAGGAGAAGCCCCTTTGAGACCGCTGACCGAGATTCTGGCGGAGGTGTCTGAGAACCTCGCCGACGCCTGTCGCCGTTCCGGCCGTTCCCCCGATGAGGTGGAGATTATCGCGGTCACGAAAACGCACGGCCCCGATGTCGTCCGCGAAGCCTGGGAGGCGGGACTTGCCAAATTCGGTGAGAACAAGGTGCAGGAGGCCGCGTGGAAAATCCCCGAAAGCGTCAGCGGCCCGGAGTGGCACTTGATCGGGCATCTTCAGCGCAACAAAGTACGCGCGGCGTTGGAACTTTTTTCAACGATCCACTCCGTCGATTCAGTGGAATTAATCCGGCGCCTCGAGTCAATTGCATCGGAGTGCGGTTGTACGCCTGAGATCCTTCTCGAAGTCAATGTCTCCGGCGAATCGAGCAAGTCCGGGTTCGCGCCGGAGGCCGTGCCCGCCGCGATCGAGGCCGCTTTGGCGTGCCGGTCTCTCACGCTTTCCGGTTTGATGACGATGGCGCCGTTCGTTCCAGATCCCGAAATGGCGCGTCCTGTTTTCGCCAGGCTACGCGAACTCCGCGACACGTGGGAACGGGATTTCGGCATCGGACTGCCCCGGCTTTCGATGGGGATGTCGCACGATTACATTCCCGCCGTGGAGGAGGGCGCAACGTGGATCCGCCTCGGTACCGTACTGTTCGGCGCGCGCCCGACCTTGCGCGATTTGGCGAAGGCGCAGGCCGCCGCTCTCCTTTAGGATGGTTCACGCATGAAACATTTCGGAATGATTTATGTAACGGTGGCGGTGGTGGGGACGGCCGCCGTTTTCTTCGGTGCGCCGAAGTTCGCGAAATACCTCACACCGCAAGCGGAACCCGCCGTTCCCGTTTCTCCGTCCTCCTCGAAAACGCAGGTGAAACCTCCCCCACGCGAGCAGCCCCCCTCGTTCTACCAGATCGGGATGGCCCGTCTTATGACCAATGCGACCTGGGGTATCACACGCCAAGAGACGTCCTTTTATTCAAAGACGGGCGACAACCGGGGGAAGATTCCCGCCGGGACGGCGTTCCGCAAATGGAGCGTGCATGAAAGTTCGCGGGGCCGGATGCTCGCCGTCACCCCGTATGTGCCGGGGCGCCGGTACTCCCTGACCTCGCTTGTGGCGAGCGTGTCAACCCTCCTTTTCACCGGTAACCCCGACGACCTTCCCGCTCCCCAGTACGCGGCGTTGACCAACTACTATGCGCTTTCCGGCAAGATTGCAGCCAGGCGAACGGCCCTTCAACAGGCTGCCGCCTCGAAAAGCCCCTATTACGCGGATGCCACAAAGACGTATAAGCGGTATCAAGGGTTTCTTGAGGAAAGCCGGGCGATCGCCCGCAAACGAGACCGCGCCTCCGGCCCGGAACGGACCCGTCTCGAAACCATATTGAACGAACGCAAGACGGAGGAAGCGAAACTCACCCGTTCCATGAAAGACGCCAATGAAAAGTTCAAAGACTGGAAAGAAAAGAATAAAGCCCTCTTTGAGATCGAGGACGATGACCGTATCGAAACCTGGCGCGAGGAGATGAACAACCTTCGGGGACGGATTTCCGGATTGGCGATATGAGAGAACACATCAAACTCTGGCTGAGACTTTTCCGAATCTGGTCGCTTACCGCGACGTTCTCCCCGATTTGGCTGGCCGCCTGTTTCAACGCCGGCCGTGCCGTGAACCCGGAAACCCGTGCCGTGTTCATCCAGAATCTGCTTTTGGCGTGGACGTCGTGCGGCTGCCTCCAGATCGCCTGCAACCTCCTGAACCTCTGGGGTGACTATCAGTCTGGTGTCGACCGCAAGGGGGCTCACTGCGGAGTCTCGGATTTGGTGGAAGGACGTGTCGCGCCGAATACCGTCCTGCTTGTCGCACTCGGCATCGTTCTTACCGCCCTCGTTCCCGCCGGCATCTTGCTTGTCCGCTGTTTTTCCTGGACGCTCGCGGTCATCGCCGCGCTCGGCCTTTTCGGGACGCTTAACTACTGCACGGGACTTCGGTTCAAATATCGAGGCTGGGGACCTTTCTGCGTTTTCTTCCTGATGGGGTATCTGCTTCTACTCGCCGCCGACTGTTGTCTGGGCGGCTCGCTTACGCGGATGTTGTCTTATTACCCCCCCTTTTCGTTCCTCTATGGGTTGCCGGTATCCTGCCTTGTCGCGAACATCATGCACGCGAACGATATGCGCGACATCGAGAAGGACGCGTCCGCCGGAATCACCACCCCCGCCACGCGCCTCGGACGCACCGGCGCACTCGTTCTTTTCTTCGCCCTTCACTTGCTACCTTACCTGTCGGTTGTTTTTTTGCCTATGCTTTGGCTGTCTTTGTGTACCCTTCCGTTCACCGTCCTGACGCTCCGCCGCGCCGTCCGCGCCCGGAACTCCGTACCTGCGCGCGACTGGGCGCCGCTGCTCGGCGAAACCGCCCGTATCCACCTCTTGCAGGGACTTTTGCAGGGGCTTTCGGTCCTCGTCTTCATCGCCATGCGGCCGGGAGGGAATTTCGGATGAGCAAGAACCTCCTCCTGGTCGCCGGTAGCGGCACGTACCCTGAACGCCTCGCCGAGGGTGCGCGCCGGGCCGGTGTCGCAAAGATTGCGATGGTCGCCATCAAGGGTATGACCTCGCGCGCCACGGCGCGTCTTGCCGACACCGTTCGCTGGTTCGGAATCGGTGAAATTCGATCCATCTTCGACTGGGCTTCAGAACAGGGGTGCGACGACGGCGTGATGGCGGGACAGATTACCCCGGTCGCGCTCTTCCGTACCCGTTTCGACGACCTTTCCCGCCGCTGGCTTAGCGAACTGCGCGTGAAAAACGCCCACACCATCTTCGGGAAGATCGCGCTTGAGATGGAGAAGATCGGTCTCCGTGTCATCCCCGCTTCTTGTTACATGGACGACTGCATGCCGGGCGCGGGGGTGCTCACCGCCCGTGCGCCGGATGCCCGCGAAGAGGCGGACATCGCTTTCGGGCACGACGTCGCCAGGCGGATCTGCGGACTGGACATCGGCCAGACGTTGATGGTGAAGGATGGGATGATTCTCGCGGTCGAGGCGTTCGAGGGGACGAACAAGGCGATCCGTCGAGGCGGAAAGCTCGGCGGCCGCGGCGGTGTCGTCGTGAAGGTCGCGAAGGAGGGGCACGACATGCGCTTCGACATCCCTGTCGCCGGTGTGGCGACCGTCAAGACCCTCCACAAGGCGGGGGCGAGTTGCCTCGCCTTCCAGGCGGGGCGTCTTTTGATGCTGGATAAACCGGACGTCATCCGCCTCGCCGACCGCTGGGGGATCGCGCTTGTCGGCCTCGAAAGCGGCCTTCCCGCCGCGCCCCTCCGCCCCGAATGACGGCAGATGGAAAGGCAACGTTTCCCGCTTGACACATGCGCTTCCATTATTGATAATAGCAGGCGTACTTTCGGTTAACCCAAGTAGAGGAAACAAAATGAGCAAGATGATGACTGTTTTGGCCGCTGTCGCGATGGCTTCCATCCTTTCCGGCTGCGCCCTGTTCACGAGCAATACGCAGCGTTCCGGCGACAACACCGGATACAACACGACCTTCGGGTTGATCGGGTTCACGGGGATGGGCAACGACTATCCGCTGATCCCGCTCTACATGCATTACTCCCCGGATGGTGCCAACAAGTGCGGTTGCGGGGCTGCCAAAAAGTAACGAAAGTTTCCCATGAAAGAACAGAAAAAGGACGCCTCTCGCGTCATTCCCGTTCCGGAAAACCTGCCGGAAGAACTTTTGCCGTTGTATGACTGGTGGAAGGCGAACGGAACGCATTTCCTGATTACGGCGGCCTGCGTGATCATCGTCTGTGTCGCCGTCTTCGGCTTCCGGCAGTACCGTGCCGGCAAGATCGCGATGGCGAACCAGGAGTTGCTGCAGGCCCAGTCTGTCGAAGACCTGGAGGCCGCTGTCACCAAGTACGGCAGCATGACGGCCGGCAAGGCGCTCCGCCTCCGTCTCGCCAAGGCATACTTTGATGCCGGCAAGTACGAAGCCGCCCTGAATACGTATGACGCCTATCTTTCCAAGGGGGGTGTCGAGCAGGAAGGGTTCGCCGATATCGCCCGCGTCGGGCACGCCTGTGCCCTGGAAGGGCTTGAACGTTACGACGAGTCGCTTGCCGCCTACCGTGCGTTCCAGAAGGACTACCCGGAAAGCTTCCTGATCCGTCAGGCGCAGTTCGGGGAAGCCCGCGTCCTCTGCCTTCAGGGAAAGAAGGACGAGGCGAATAAGTTTCTGGAGAACCTGAAGGCGAAAGTCACCGGCAAAACAACCGACGAGCTGGCGATCGCCAACCTTCAGGATGTTATTGCCCGTTACGAGCCGCGCATCAGCCGTTCCCTCTTCCAGATGGCGGAGGAAGTGTCCAAGACGCCCGCCGTCCCCGAGGTGAAGCCCGCCGCAAAGGCAGAGCCCGCTCCGAAGCCGGCAACGCCGGCTCCCGCAAAACCTGTGGCCGCGAAACCGGTCTCCGCCCCTGCGGCGAAGCCGGCGGCTGTGCCGCCTCCCGCGAAAGCGGAACCTCCGAAGCCGGCTCCCGCGCCCGCTCCGGCCGCAAAGGCGGAAGCAGTGAAGAAGTAAGTAAAGTCCGCGTTGAACGAAACGCGAAACCGATTGGTACGCCGCAAGGAAAGCTTTCCTTGTGGCGTTGTTTTTTGTCAAGTCGGCGTATCCTCCGCGCGTTGCACGTGACCTTCACGTGGTTTCGGCAAACCCGCCGCCCGCGCTGTGCACGGGAATGTACGTGAGGGTAACGTGGATATTGTTCACAAATCTCAATTGTCACAATTGTTCACAAATCACAAATTGCAAGTTTCCCCGATATCTGTATTTGTAGCAATGATGGCATTTGTGAACAATCAAGTTACAGGCAAGATCGGCACAGGATTGAATCGACAACAAAACGTCCGCCCGATTTATCAACAATTTATCACATTTCTGTTGATAAAAGTTATAAACAGGTGATAATAACCCTGTTGATAATTTATAACCTATTGGAATACGTGTAGTTAACATTGGTAAAAACCTGTTGATACATTAGGCTTGTCAACGAGGTGGTGTTGGTGGCATACTAGTACACGTTTCGTATGCACAAGTATTTCATCACATTGACGGATTGCAGACGGCTTGCCGAGGCCCGTCGCGCCAAAGGATTGACGCAGAGTTTCGTGGCGCAACAGGTCGGGTGCAAACAGTCGGCTCTCAGTATGCTGGAGTCCGGGCGGACAGACAAGGTTGCGGAGGAGACGATCGAAAAGATCGCAGCCCTTCTGGATGTGACGTTGAGTCCGGCCCCGGAGACAGGCGCGCCGTTCGCGCTGTCTCCCTCCATCCCATCAGGACTGGGGTTCTGTCCTGACGCGGGGTGTCCCGGCAATGTCCCGTTCGACGTTTCCGGGCGTGTGCTGTTCTGGCCCGCGTTGCAGACCGGGGTTCGTTGCAGATATTGCGGCGAGATGCTGGAGACGGCCTGCCCCGCCTGCGGCGCGCCGTTGCGCGAGGGGGCGTGTTGTTCCGCCTGCGGCGAACCGTTCGTCGCCCCGGCGATTCCGCCGGGCGTCGAGCCCGCTGTCTGGGCGGAGTCGCGGCGCCGTGTCCTGGCGGAACTCCGCGCCCTGGGTGTACCCGCCGCAGCCGACCATCCGTCCGAAAGAGTACAGAGGTAAACCATGCGGGGAAGAAAATTGTTGATTGTCACGGACGGAAAAGCCGGACATGAGAATCAGTCCAAGGCGTTCTGCAACGCGCTCGGCCGGCGTTATGACTTGCTTCATGTGGCGTATCCGACGCCGTTCAAGAAAGCGTTGTCCTATGCGGCGGACCGCGTCGGGGTTTTGACGGAGTCGCTGTTCACGGTGGAGGCCAAGCCGCGTAAGAACATGTACGATGCCGTTGTCTGCACGGGTTCGACCGCCTTCTACCCCGGCAAGGTATTGGCGAACCGTCTCAATGTGCCCGTCTGCGCGATCCTCTATCCGAAGGGATTCCGCCTGAATTTCGACTGCATTCTCGCGCCCGCGTTCGACAACCCGCCGAAACGCCCGAACATCGTCTCCATGCCGGTCAACCTTTCGCCGACCACGCAGGAGTACTACCGCGACTGCGTGAAGGCATTCGAGCAGCGTTACACGCAACAGAAGCCCGCCGTCGGCGTCATCATCGGCGGTCCGAACCCCCATGCCACAATGGAGGTCGATGCAATGAAGCGCCAGCTAGACCGCTTGTTCGAGTTGACCGGCGCCTATGAGCATTGGGTGACGACGTCACGCCGCACGCCGAAGGAGATCGAGACCCTTGTCGACGGCTACCCGTTCCAGTACAAGCTCCTCTACAGCAGCGACACCTTCAACCCGATTCCCGCTTTCGTCACCCTCTGCGACCGCCTCTTCGTCACGGCGGATTCGACCGGGATGATCAGCGAGGCGGTCACGCAGGGCAAGGCGAAGGTTGAGGTCATCATGAACTTGAAGAGTAGCGGCTCGAAGTTCATGCGCCTGGTCAAAGATCTGGAGAGCCTCAAAGTCGTCCACGTTTTTGATGGTTCGCTCGGTTTCGCCAGTAACAAGATCGACCTCGGCCCCGCGTTCGAGGAGGTCAAGCGCATTCTCCTTCCTGCCCAGTACGACCGTCAGGCGCGAAAGGGGACGGCAGCCAAGAAGAAGGGGCAGGTCTCTGCCGTGCCCGGCGCGCCGAAACCGACCGCGAAGCCGGTTGTGAAGCCGACGGCGAAACCATCGCCGAAAGCGGGCGCGAAGCCGTCCCCGAAGAAAACGGCGAAACCACGCAAGGCAAACACCCAGCCGGGAAAGAAGGTACAGTAAAGGAAGGGCTTCCGGGATGACCTCTTCGTTTCTGAAGATGCTCACAGAACGCTATGACGCCTACGTCGCCTCTTTCCATTGCGAAGGGACGCGGGCGGAGATGATCCGGTTGAAACTCATCCATACCCGGCACGTCGTCGAGACGGCGGCGGAGATCATGGAAGGGGAACGCTGGTCCGCCGCGGAACGTCTCGTCGGCGAGGCGGCCGCCCTCCTCCACGATGTCGGCCGCTTCACCCAGCTTCGCGATTTCGGAACGTTCGAGGATGTAAAATCCGTGAACCACGCCGAACGCGGCGTCGAAGTCATCCGTGAACTCGGCTGGCTTGACGCGCTTCCCTCCGCCGAACGCGCGTTGATCGTCGACGCCGTCGCCTGCCATAATCAAAAGGTCATTCCTGAATGTCCCTCCGACGGCGAAAAGAGGGAATTCGGCCTGCGGGTCTGCCATCTTGTTCGCGACGCCGACAAGCTCGACATCTTCCGCATCCTGGAGGATGCCGTGCGTGACGGCGGCTTGGAACGCGATCCGGAGATCGTGTGGGGGCTTCCCGTCCACGCGCCGCCCTCGCCGGAGGTGGTCAAGGCCGTCTGCGAGGGTGCCCCGGTTTCCTACTCACTCATTCGGTCGCTCTCCGATTTCGTGCTGGTTCAGCTTGGCTGGCTGACCGGTGGGCTTCATTTCGCGACATCCCGTGCGATCGCCGCGAAACGCGGTGTGCTGGCGTTCAGGCGCGAGTTCTTGAAAACGCTCACCGATTCCCCCGATATCGACCTCGTCTGCGACGCCGTCGCCCGCATGGTTGCCGCGGAACCCCGCGTCCTGTTTATCCTGTCGCCCGCCCTGCCCGAAAACGGCGCACGGCTGCGTGCGTTGATTCCTGCCTGGGCCGAGGTGTGCGCAGTCCCGCCCGGCGAGGACATCACGGCGTTCACGCGCGGCGTGCTGTCGGCTCCGGGCGATGCGTCCCGGCCGCTCCGTATCGTGGCTGCGGGCGGGGACGGCACGGTTGCCGCCGTCGCTCAAGCGTTGACGGGGATGGACGCGGAATTGGCGATCGTCCCTGCAGGTACGGGCAACCTGGTTGCCCGCGAACTCGGCATTCCCCTGAATCTCCGCGATGCGGTGGCGGTTGCGACGGATCGCGGATCCCCCGTCCGTTTGCTCGACACGATGACAGCGGGCGACCGCCTCTTCTTGTTGAATGCGGGGGTGGGCGTCAACGCGGAAACCGTTGCGATGACCTCGCGCCGGGGAAAGACGCTTTTTGGGCGTTCCGCCTATGCCGGTGCGGCCGTGTTGAACGCCATCCAGTCCCGTCCGCAGTCGGTTGCCGTTTCGATTGACGGTGGTGTGGAAGAGACGTTTGAAGCGACGGACGTGCTGGTTTCCAACTGCGGGTCACTGGCGCGGGGGCTGTATCCAAACGGCCCGGACATCCGGATGGACGACGGAATTCTCGATTTGGCCGTCTGTTGCCTGAAGACCCCGGCGGAATATCCGCTTCTCTACTTGAAGAAACGGCTTTCTCCGGAAAAGGAGAACGGGATTCTCCACGAGCGCCGCGCCAAGGCGTCCGTGACCATCCGTTCCCGCGAGCCGCTTCCCGTGCAGGCGGACGGCGACATCGTGGGGACGACGCCGGTCGAAATCCGCATCCATCCCCGTTCCCTCCGTGTCGTCGTTCAAAATGCGCATCACGGCACGCGCCCCGCGTGAAAAGCGGTATAGTGTGTGAAGCGACAATCAACTCCATATCAAGTTGTTTTCGGAGACGGTCATTCGCGTATGGCGGATGGGGAGGATGTGAATCTCATCCTTTACGGGTTCGTACACAGAACAGTAGTTATCCCGATTACACTATCGTCGAGCAGTCCTTCTGCGTGCAGAACCAAAAGTACGTTTATGCCGGTGTCTCCGCTTGCTTCATCGTAAGAAGCGTTTCATGGAGGCGATGGAAAACCTCGTCCTGCGGCGCGCCTCTCCTGCGCGATGAGGATGGGGCGGTACGTTCCACGCACGCGGTTTATGTACATGGATAGGTTGTTGCGGCATTCCGATAACGGAACGACATCCTCGGACGGGTAGCAACGGCGAATCGGCATTGCACGAACCGTCGAAGTGGCTTTGTCTCTTTGGGTTTAACGCGAGATACTGTGCAAAATTCAGGCGTGAATTATATCAATGGCAGGTTTTTGGATGTGCAGACCGCCTGTCGTCAAGGGCGGTCCTTCCGGCTTCTACGCAATCAGGGTGGACAAGTGATTTTAAGGGAAAAGACGAGAACCTGCACACGGTCTGTCCGAAAGCCCTGTTTGCGAGATTTTCCTTTTTACAGGGACGGGGGTTCTGTGCTAGGCTAACGCCGTTTCGTATGGTTCTCACGTTGCCAAAAGTTTGTTCCCAGGCGGAAGTCGCCGCCGTCTGGCGGAAGGTTGTCCCAAGGGTAGACCGCCTGAAAACGGGCGACACGTTGACGCTCGATGCCGATGCCGTCGAATCGCTGGACGGCGCGGGCGAAGCGTTATTCCTTTCGTTGTACCTGAAAGCGCAGCGGAACGGGTTCGCGATTGACGTGCGCGATGCGCGGGGCGCAGTCGCCCGTACGCTTGCCCGTTATTCCCCGGAATCCTTCGTCAACCACCCAGACCCCGCCGCGCTCGTGCGCGATTCCCACCTTGCCGAGCAGGTTGGCGAGTCCGCCGTTGCCCTTCTGGAACGCGTGAAGGGGTTGCTGGCTTTCTTGGGCGAGGTGGCTGCCAGCACGGTTCGCGCCGTGTTTTCGCCGGGGCGCCTCCGGTGGCGCGATGTCTGGCTTTTTGTCGAAAAAGCGGGTGCGGACGCCGTCCCGATCACGATGCTCATCGGTTTTCTGCTCGGCGTGATCCTCGCGTTCATGTCGGCGATGTCGCTGCAGCAGTTCGGCGTGGAGATCTACGTGGCGGACTTGATTTCCATCGCGCTGTTCCGCGAACTCGGCCCGATCATCACGTCGATTGTCCTCGCAGGCCGCACGGGGTCTGCATTCGCGGCGGAATTAGGTACGATGAAAGTCAACGAGGAGATTGACGCCTTGACGACGTTCGACCTTTCCCCGGTCGCGTTCCTGACGCTCCCGCGCATGTTCGCCTCGACGATGGTCATGCCGGCGCTCACGATCTTTGCGGTCGCGGCAGGCCTCTTGGGCGGCGCGATCATCCTCCTCTCGATGGATATTCCTGCGGTCGCCTACTGGCAGCATGTCGTGGCGGCGACTTCGCTCACAAATGTGCTGTTCGGGTTGGGCAAGTCGATGGTTTTCGGTCTGCTCGTCGGGATGGTCGGCTGTTTCTGCGGGCTGAATGCGGGACGTGCCGCAGATTCCGTCGGCGCGGCGGCGACATCGGCCGTTGTCAGCAGTTTGGTCTTGATCACGGCCGTTGACGGCCTTTTCGCCGTCATGGCGTTTTTCATGGGGGTGTAGCATGGAGACGGAAACCCGAAACGTGCAGCGGCCGGATGCCGTCCTCACCGTGCGCGGGGTCACGGCGGGTTACACCAAGCCGCTCTTGCGCGACGTCTCGTTCGACGTGGTACGCGGCGAGGTCTTTGTGATCCTCGGCGGTTCCGGCTGCGGCAAAAGCACCATCCTCAAACACATCATCGGTTTGACCCCGCCGCTGGCCGGCGAGATCCGTATTCTCGGCGACCGCATCTCCGGCGGGGACGCGGCGGAGACCAGCCGCGCCAAACGGCATTTCGGCGTGACCTATCAGGGCGGCGCGCTTTTCGGTTCGATGACCCTTCGCGAAAACGTCTGCCTCCCGCTGGAGGCGTTCACGGCGCTTCCCGAAGATGCCCGCAACCTGCTCGCCGAAATCAAGCTGGAACAGGTCGGGTTGCGCGCCTACGCCGATTTCTTCCCCGCCGAAATTTCGGGCGGGATGCGTAAACGCGCCGCGATCGCGCGGGCGCTCGCGCTCGAACCGGAACTCCTTTTCCTGGACGAACCGTCCGCCGGACTCGATCCCGTGACCAGTGCGGAGCTGGATCGGCTCATCCTGCGGTTGCGTGACGAACAGGACGTGACGGTCGTCATGGTGACACACGAGCTTGCAAGTATCTACGCCGTGGCGGACAATTGCATCATGGTGGATCGCGAGGCCGCCGGCGTCATCGCGCGCGGCAGGCCCGCCGACTTGCGCGACAACCCGCCGAACGGGAAGGTACGGGCGTTTTTCAATCGGACTGCGGAGAACGGATATGAATGAGAACAAGGCGAACTACGCGAAAATCGGTTTCTTTATTTTATTCGGTGCGTTGTTGATCTTGCTAGTGGTCGCCATCGTCTGCGCCCGGATGCTCAACCGCGATGTCGTGAAGGCGGAGACCTACTTCAAGGAATCCGTCGCGGGGTTGGATGTCGGGTCTGCCGTGAAATTCCGCGGCGTTCCCGTCGGATCGGTCTCGGAGGTCGGTTTCGTCTACAGCCGCTATCCGTGGAAGGAGGGGGGGGCCGCCGCGAAAGGCAGGCGGGATAAGGGGGAAAACAGGAAGCAAATCCTCGTCGTCATGTCGCTCGACCCGAAAAAATTCGGGTTGCTGTCCACCGCGAATCCCGATGCCCTCCTCCATGATTTCATCGACCACGGACTCCGCGTCAAGCTCACCTCTTCCGGCGTGACGGGACTTTCCTACTTGGAGCTGGACTACTTCGAGAACGGCCATCAGGAATCCCTTCCGCCGGATGGCGACTGGACGCCTCAATATACGTTCATCCCCGCTATCAGCAGCACGATGACCACCATCCGACGCACGGTCGACGAAGTGTTCGCGAAACTCAACAGTATCGATTTCCATGCACTCGGCGGCAAGGTGAATGCCGTGTTGACGCTCGCCACAAACCGGCTGGACGGACTGGATACCGGCGCGGTCGTCCACGAGGCGACAAACCTACTCGCGGAAATCCGCAAAACCAACGCCTCGCTGAACGGCATCCTCGCCGATCCCCGCTGGCAGGGGCTGGCCGGGCAGGCCAGCAACACCTTGGAACAGGCCGACGCCACGATCGCCTCCGTGCGCGTCAACCTCGACACGCTCTCGGTCGATCTCCAGAAACTGCTCGCCGGCGCGGAGGGGGTGGTCTCCACCAACACGCAGGGTGTCGCCGAAATCGTCGCCGCCGTCCGTCGCGCTTCGCAGGGGTTCGACCAGACCGTGCAGGCGGGCGGACCGGCCTTGGGCGAACTGCTCCAGAATCTGCGCGAGGCATCGGCCGGCCTGAACCAGCTGATCCGCGAACTTTCCGCAAACCCCTCTTCCCTGCTTTTCGGGCAACCGCCCGCGAGGCTGGAGGAGAACGACAACCGTTAACCCCTACAGAAAGGAAGAAAAAAATGAGCCATCCTGTTTCCTGTTTTCTCTTTGCGGCGCTGTTCGCCGTTTCCGCCGCCTTGGCGGACAACGGCGAAATCGCGAAATTCGATCCGCGCATGGCGGTCGAAAGCGGTATCGTCGGAGCCGACGGACTGCTGTGGATCGACGGACGCAACCTCCCGCTGGAGGGGAAGTGTTTCACGAACACCGATGCGTTCTACGACCGGCTGCCCGCCAACGTCACCGCCAAGGTGAACGGCGGCGTCCGCAGCATGAAGCACCATTCGTCCGGGCTGCAGTTCCGTTTTACGACCACTTCCCCGACGGTGAGTTTCACCTGGGTTCCGTACGATCCGAAGCGCCTGTCGATGGACCACATGCCCTCCACCGGCGTCAGCGGGATCGACGTCTACACCCAGGACGCCGCCGGGCGCTGGCGTTACCTCGCGACGGGACGCGTCCCCAATAATTTCAAAGACGCCCTTTCCAAAGGCGCCCTTCCCAAATGCGTCCTGAACAGGCTCACCATCAAGCCGGGCACGCCCATCCTCGTGAACCTCCCCCTCTATAACGGGATCCGCGAGTTCAAGCTCGGCATCGCGAAGGGTTCCACCGTCTCCGCGCTTCCCCCGCGCAAGAGCGGCGTCAGCAAGCCGGTCGTCTTCTACGGCACCTCGATCACGCACGGCGGCTGCTGTTCCCGCCCGGGGATGGCGTTCGTGAACATCGTGGGGCGCGACCTCGACGTCCCCGTCGTCAACCTCGGTTTCTCGGGAAGCGGCGTCATGGAATTCGAGATGAGCGAGCATCTGGCGGCGATCGACGCGAGCTGCTATGTCCTCGACTGCCTCTGGAACATGGGGATGACGAAAGCCTCCGATGTGAAAAACCGGCGCGGCCGTAACGTGGACGAGAACTACGAGCCGTTCATCCGCAACCTGCGCGCGAAACGCCCGGACGTGCCGATCGTGATGGCGGAACGCTGCGACGTGTACTGCCGCCCCCAGAACAGCCAGGACAAATGCATCCGCGCCCTTTACGAGAAATTGGTCGCCGAAGGCTGGAAGAACCTGGTCTACCTCCCCAAGGACAAGATGTACACGGGTGACCTCGAGGGCACCGTGGACGGGGTACACCCGAACGACTGGGGTATGATGTCCATGTCCAAAGCCTTCGGCGCCGCCGTCAAACAGGCGCTGAACCTGAAGTAGAGGTTTAGCGATACAAACGACAGCGGTCGAGTGCAATCGACCGCTGTCGCCTGTCCTTCCCTGTGGACGAACACATAGACTTGTGGGGTATTTCGTGATACCCCACAAAATGTAGGCCTATTTGCTGGTTGCGATTTACTTTCCCGCCGCGGTCCTTTGTGTTATACTCCTTCCCCACATGGTGATGTTGCAGATAGTTTGGCGGCAACGGGCGTTCTGGCTCTGGGGGGAAACAGATTCCCCGCCGGATGACGCGCTTTCGCCGTTTGATATCGGCGCTTCCGGTCTGACCGCGTTTTTCCGTGCGTTCCCCGGCGCGAATCAGACGTTCCCGGCACCGGAACCGCTTGTCTTATACCTCCCTTCGCCCGGCGGCCGGCCGTTGTCGTCGATCTCCTTCCTGAATCCTCCTGACGCGTTGTCGGGATCGCTCCGTCCGTGGAAATGGAACGCCGTGAAGTTGGAAGGAAAACTGTTGCTGTTTTTCCTCAACCGGATTCACGAACGGCGGATTCGCGCGGAGACGTTCGCCGCGCCGTCCCTGCTTGCCTTTGCGGAACTCCTGCGTTTCGCCGGTTCCCTTGTCGCACGGGGACGTTTCCTTCCGGATGTGTCGGTGACGGGAGACGGGGATGCGGCATTGGAAACGGCGGCAGCCGTCTGGTCGCCTTGTCTCGACCGCGTCGACCAGAAACGCTTCGATTCGCTGGTCGCGTCGTTCCCGCCTGTATGCGTGGAACCGCACGGCGCGTCCGGCCATGCTGTCCGTGCGGCGCTGACGGCGCTGCTCGACAGTCTCGTCCGCGCTTCGTGCGTCACCAAGCTTACCCAGGCAGAGTATGACCATGCGCAGTTTTACAGCAGTCACGACGCTTGGTTCGCCGCGTTGCGCAGCGCCACGCCCGCCGTCCGTTGGACCGACCTTCAGGGGTTACATGGCCTTCGCGACGAACTGGCGGAATGGCGTCGCCCCGTGACGTTTCAAGAGGCGGGCGGTCTCTCCCTGCGGTTCACCCTGCACGCGCCGGAGACGGAGGAGGCGCCCTGGCCGTTGGTCGTCGGTATCGTTCGCGGCGATACGGTCGAGGAATTCCCGCAAGAGACGGCCCGTGTCTCGTCGCCCGACCTTCTCCTCTTCCTCGGACAGGCCGCGATGCTTTTTCCCGCCTTGGCCGCCGCCGTCCCGTTCACGTTTGCGGGCCGCCCCGTCTATGGTTGCCGCCTCACCCGCGACGAGGCGCAGTTTTTTCTTTCCGGCACTGCGGACACCCTCGCCAACGCGGGGTTCGAGGTTGCCCTCCCGGATATCCTGCGCGACCGCCGTACCTCGCTGGAAGTGGTCGCCGGCGCGGAATCCGGCGCGGAGGACGGGACGGAGTCGCTTGCCTCGTCCGTGCGGTTGCGCTGGTCGGTCTCGCTGGACGGCGAACCGGTGACGGAGGAGGAACTCGCCTCGATGCTTCTCGCCGAATCGCCGCTCGTCTTTTTCCGGGGGCGGTGGATCGAGGTCGACCTCCGGCAGCTGCAAAACGCTTTGCGGATCAGCCGCAGGAAGACGCCGGAAAACGTCTCCGTACGCGAGGTGGTGAACCTGGCGTTAAACCGGGAGGGAAAGTCCGGGTTCCATGTCGCACGCGTCGATGCGACCGGCTGGCTGGACAATTTCCTCCATCGGCTTGCCGGTGACGAACCGTTCCGCGTGTTGGCGCAACCGTCGTCCCTGCTCGGCACGTTGCGCCCGTACCAGGTTCGCGGGTACAGCTGGCTGCGTTTCCTTCGCCAATGGGGATTCGGCGCGTGCCTTGCGGATGATATGGGTCTCGGCAAGACCATCCAGACGCTGGCGTTCCTGCTGGGCGAGAAGGCGACAGGGCAGAAGCGCCCCTCGCTGATTGTCGGCCCGACCTCCGTGCTGGGCAACTGGATGCGTGAAACCGGGCGGTTCGCACCGTCGCTCCGCGCGTTTCTCCACCACGGCCCTGAGCGTCCGCACGGCGCGGCGTTCGTGAAGGAGGCCAAGGGGGCGGATGTCGTCTTCACCAGTTACGCATTGCTCCACCGCGACTACGCCGACCTGCGGCGCGTCCCTTGGTCGGGGATCGTCCTAGACGAGGCGCAGAACATCAAGAACCCGGCGACGCGGCAGTCCGGCTGCGCGCGCGCCCTTCCGGCGGATTTCCGGATCGCCCTCACCGGTACGCCCATCGAAAACCATGTCGGCGACCTTTGGTCGATCATGGATTTCCTGAACCCCGGCCTGCTGGGGCGGCGCGCGGTTTTCCGCGAACGATTCCTCCTGCCGATCCGGACGGGAAGCGATCCCGGCGCGCGGTTGCGGCTGCGCCAGGCCGTCGCGCCGTTCATCCTGCGTCGGCTGAAGACGGATCAGACCATCATCTCCGATCTTCCCGAAAAGACGGAGGGGAAGGTCTACTGCCCGCTCACCCTCGAACAGTCGCAGCTTTACCGCGACGTGCTCGACTCTTTCCGGCGCGACCTCGCCGTGTCGGGAGGGATTTCCCGGCGCGGGCTGATCCTCGCCGTGTTGACGCACTTGAAGCAGATCTGCAACCATCCCTCGAACTATCTCGGGGAAGACCGTGCGGAACCGGGGCGCTCGGGCAAGTTGACGCGCCTCACGGAAATGCTGGAAGAGATTTTCGAGGCGGGGGAGAGTGCGCTCGTCTTTACGCAATACGCGGAGATGGGGCGGCTGCTCCAGCGCAGTCTGCGCCGTTCGTTCGCCGTCGAAATGCCCTTTCTGCACGGGGGCGTGCCGCGTCGCGAACGCGACCGGATGGTCGAATCGTTCCAGAACGCTTCAATGCCTTCCGCGTTCATCCTTTCGCTGAAGGCGGGCGGTATGGGCTTGAACCTGACCCGGGCGACGCACGTCTTCCATTTCGACCGTTGGTGGAATCCCGCCGTCGAGAACCAGGCGACGGACCGCGCGTTCCGGATCGGGCAGACGAATAACGTATTCGTCCACAAGTTCATCTGCGGCGGAACGCTGGAAGACCGCATCGACCGGTTGATCGAAGAGAAGACCGAATTGGCGGAGGCGGTGATCGCGCACGGAGAGGGCGGCCTGACGGAACTTTCCGATACCGCGCTCCAGAAACTGTTGGAACTCAATCAGGACTTGATCGAGGAGTGATGGAACCATGCCGGGAAAGAAACGAAGAAAATACGCCGCCCGTACGCCCTTCCGTCAGAAGGGGGGCATCCGCGCACAGTTCTCCGGACACGGAAGGCAGCTGTTCCGTGCCACGTGCGGGCGGACGTGGTGGAGCCGCCGCTGGATCGACGCGCTGGAACGGTTCCGGCTCGGTGCGCGGCTGGGACGCGGCCGTAGTTACGCGGTGGGCGGCCAGGTCGCGGACCTCCAGATCGAGCCGGGGCTCGTCAATGCCGTTGTGCAGGGTTCGGAAACCGAACCCTACCGTTGCTTCATCCGTTTCCGCATGGTCGAGGGGGAAACCAAGCGATGCCTGCTCGATGCCCTCCGGGGTAATCCGATGCTGGTTGCACGGCTGTTGGTCGGGGACCTTCCCTACGAGGTGGAAGAGCGTTTTATCGAGGCCGGCCTCCCGCTCTTCCCGCAACGGGAAAACGACATCTGGAGCCAGTGCGGCTGCCCGGACTACGTGAACCCTTGCAAACACCTCGCCGCCGTCTACTACCTGCTGGGTGAAGCCGTGGCGAAGAATCCGTTGTTGCTGCTCGCCATCCGGGGCATCGGGCGGGAGGAACTGGCCGGACGCGGGAACGCCGTTCCGGTTCCGGACGCGCCGTCCGTCGCCGCCGGGGAAGGCCCTTGGACGGCGGAGGCATTTTACGGCACGGCACGGACGCCGGGCAAGGAGGCCGCCGCCGGCAAACCGGTGGAGGGCGAGCCCGCCCCGTTGCTCGCCCGTCTCGGCCCGCTTCCCTTTTGGCGCGGACAGGAACGGTTCTTGCCCTCGCTCGAAACCGTATATGCGCGCGCCGCGCCGCGCGGTCTCGCCGCCTGGACGGGAGAAACGCTTGACCTTCGCCGGGAAGATGAGAAAATAGTCGTCACCGGCGCACCCCTGCGGCGGACGCCCGCAAAACTGCGGACCGACAGTTCTTGGCTTTAAGAAAGGACGACATGCCGAAAGACGGACACATCAAACTACTTCCGCTCCACGTCGCGAATAAAATCGCGGCGGGGGAGGTTGTCGAACGTCCCGCCTCCGTCGTCAAGGAACTGGTCGAAAACGCGATCGACGCCGGGGCCGGCCGCATCGACATCACCATCACCGCCGGCGGCCGCAAGCTGATCGGCGTGCGGGACGACGGTTGCGGCATGGAGCGGGATGACGCATTGCTCTGCCTGGAACGGCAGGCCACAAGCAAGATTTCCGATGTCGAGGACATCGAACGGATCGCCACCCTCGGATTCCGGGGCGAGGCGATCCCTTCCATCGCCTCCGTTTCGCGGATGCTGATCAAGACGCGGCGTCCGCAAGATGACGCGGGGATTCAGCTGACAGTGACGGGCGGTACGCTGCAGGAGGTGCGCGACATCGGGGCACCGGCCGGGACGGACATCGAAGTCCGCGACCTTTTCTTCAACGTGCCGGTGCGCCGCAAGTTCCTCCGCGCTTACCAGACGGAACAGGCGCACATCCGTTCCGTCCTCACCCTGCACGCGCTCGCCCACCCGGATATCGGTTTCACGCTCAGCGCGGACGGACGCGAATTGTACAACCTGCCCCCCGGCGCGAACCTCAAGGAACGGGCGGTCGAATTGTTCGGGCGCGATTTCGTTGCCGACCTCCGGAGTATCGACTACCGCGCCGGCGCGATCCACGTCTACGGGTATGCGTCCCTCCCGACGCAGACGCGCAACGACCGCAGCGAACAGTATGTCTTCGTCAACCGGCGTCCCGCGACCGCCCCGGTCATCGCCTATGCGTTGCGCGAGGCTTACCCGCCGATGGACGCGAAGGACAAACCGATTCTGTTGTTGTTCATCGACCTTCCGCCGGAATGTGTCGATGTCAACGTCCACCCGACGAAACGAGAGGTGCGGTTCACCCATCCGGCGGATGTGCGCGAGGCGATCATCCTCGCCGTCTCCCGCGCCATCGGCCGGGAACGCGCCGCCCCGCCGGACGGTTCG
>JAGCVN010000092.1 GCA_017962315.1 Kiritimatiellia bacterium | reverse complement strand
TCGGGCCGCCCCTTCGGGGACGCTCCCGCCCCTTCCCCTCCGGCTATGCCAGTGGTACGCCAGGCACCTCAATGACACCGAAAGACAGAGTCCTGTTTTGACAACTACAACAAGTCCTGTTTTGATTTCACCCCGACAGAACGGAAAATCGGCTTGACAGCGACGGAATGTTTCTTTATAACAGAACACCGCGATTTCGACAACAGGAGTTTTCACCATGATTCTGAATACGTTCCCGTCCCAAGAGGCGTTTCGCCTGTCGCTGGAAACCAGTACGGTCGTCCCCGTCGGGACGACCATTCTGGCGGACACGGAGACGCCCGTTTCGGTGCTTTCCCGCTTCGAGGGGAAAACGCGCGACCTCTTTCTGCTGGAGTCGGCGGAGGGCGGCGAGCAGTGGGGTCGCTACAGTTTCATGGGCGTTTCCGTCCGTGCGAACATCACTGTCTACGGGCAGGACGTCGTGGTGCGCGAGGGAATCCGCGAACGCCGTATCCCGCACAAGGGCGATCCGCTCGCCGTCCTCCGGGAGTTGATGAAGCCCTACTCGCTCGCCGTCATTCCCGGCACACCCCGTTTCAGCGGCGGCCTCGTCGGGTACGTTTGTTACGAGGCTGCGCATTTCTTCGAGCCCCGCGTCCCGAACAAACTTCCGCCGGAGGTACCGCTGGCAGAGTTCGTGATTCCCGACACCGTCCTGATTTTCGACAACGCGGCGCATACGCTCACCGTGACGGCGCTTGCCTTTAAAGAAGACTCCGAGGATGCGGACGCCCTGTTCCGGGAGGCGGGGGCGAAGGTCAAAAAAATCCTGTGCGAATTGGAAACCCCCGCCGACACACGCCTCGCCGCCGGCGTCCGCCCGGTCTGCAAACCGGTGCCGACCCACAAGCCGGAGTATTTCAAGACGATCGTCGAACGGGTGAAGCGGCATATTTTCGAGGGCGACATTTTCCAGTGCGTTCCCTCGCAGAGTTTCGTGACCGAGGCCCCGGAAGACCTTGTGTCGCTCTACCGCGCGCAACGCTACGTCAATCCCTCCCCCTACCTCTACTTCCTCAAGGCGGGCCACTGCACCTTGATCGGATCTTCGCCGGAGACGATGATCCGCCTCGACAACCGCACGGCGACGCTGCGTCCCATCGCCGGCACGAAACCACGCGGCAAGACGGAACAGGAAGACCGCAAACTCGCCGACTTGATGTTGAACGACGCGAAGGAACGAGCGGAACACGTGATGCTGGTCGATCTCGGCCGCAACGAACTGGGGCGCGTTTCCATCCCCGGCACGGTGCAGGTAACCGACCTGATGACGGTGGAACGTTACTCGCACGTGATGCACCTGGTCTCGAACATCACCTCCAGCCTCGAACCTTGTTACGACGCCTTCGACCTTTTCCGTTCCGCCTTTCCGGCGGGCACACTCTCCGGCGCACCGAAAATCCGGGCGATGGAGATTATCGCGGAAAACGAGGACGAGCCTCGAGGCCCCTACGGCGGCGCCGTCGGATATTTCTCGTTCGACGGAAACATGGACTTCGCCATCTGCATCCGTACGGCGGTGGTCGAACACGGGCGCCTCACCGTCCGTGCCGGAGCGGGTGTCGTGGCCGATTCGGATCCCGATTACGAATACCGCGAAACGGTCAACAAGGCCGGCGCAATGTCCCGCGCTATGGAACTTCTGCAAGGTGTCTCCAACCGGGCGGACGCATAAGGAGCTTTCACGATGATCCTGATGATCGACAATTACGATTCGTTCACCTACAACCTCGTCCAGTATCTGCGCGAACTTTCAAGCGACGTAGAAGTCCGCAGGAACGACGCCATCGATGTCGCCGGGATTGAACAGCTCGACCCGCGCGCCATCGTCATCTCCCCCGGACCGGGACGCCCGGAGGACGCGGGCGTCTCGTGCGACGCGATCCGTTCGTTTGCGGGGAAGATCCCGATCCTCGGCGTCTGCCTGGGACACCAGGCGATCGGCCAGACCTTCGGTGCGCAGGTTATCCACGCAAAGCGGTTGATGCACGGTAAAGTAAGCGAGGTGACCTGCAACGGGAAAGACCTGTTCGAGGGGTTCGGCGAGCGCCCTTTCAAGGCAATGCGGTACCATTCGCTCGCCCTCGCCCCGGAAAGCGTGCCGGAGTGCCTGGTCGTCACAGCAACGGCGGAAGACGGCGAGATCATGGGCATCCGCCACACGGCGTTCCCTGTCTTTGGCGTGCAGTTCCATCCCGAATCCATCCTCACGCCAGGCGGCAAGCGGATGTTGCGTAATTTCCTCAAATTCGCCGCACCGGAAGCATAGGAAAAGGGGACGATGGACCGATTCTTCAAAGGGCTTCGACACGTCGAGGAACTTGCGTTTGCGCTCGCTTCTGACGGCGACGACTCCGACGCGCTCCGGGCGGCTGCGGACGCCCTCCGCGCCAAAGTCATGGGCAATGCCGTCCACCTGCGCGGCATCATCGAATTTTCCAACATCTGCCGCAATAACTGCGCCTACTGCGGCATCCGCCGCGAAAACGGGAAAGTACCGCGTTACCGTATTCCGCCGGAGGAGATCGTCGAGACCGCCATCCGCGCCAAGGAATGGGGGTGCGGGACGATCGTGCTGCAGGCAGGGGAAGATCCGGGTTTCCCCGATGACGCGCTTTGCCGCCTCGTTGAAAAAATAAAGGGGGAAACCGGCGCGGCGATCACCCTTTCCGTCGGTGTCCGTCCCCGCGCCACGCTCGCGGCGTTCCGCCAAGCGGGTGCAGACCGCTACCTGCTGCGTTTTGAGACGAGTGACAGGGAATTGTTTGCCCGGATTCATCCGGACGGTTCGTTCGACGAGAGGATCGCCTGCCTGCGCGACCTCCGCGACGAAGGGTTCCAAGTCGGTAGCGGGTTTATGATCGGGCTCCCCGGAGCGGACTACCGCGCGATCGCGCGCGACCTGTTGTTCGCGCAGTCGTTGAAACTCGATATGATCGGCTGCGGCCCGTTCATCGCGCATCCCGACACGCCGCTCGCCGAAGCAAATCCCCTGCCCCTCAAAACCGCCTACTACAACGCGATCGCGCTGTTGCGGTTGATGAACCCGACCGCGCACATTCCCGCCACGACCGCGTTCGACGCACTCGACCCGGACGGACGTGACCGTGTCCTCGCCGGCGGGGCGAACGTCTTTATGCCGAACCTCACCCCGGGCAAATATCGCGACAAGTACCTGCTCTATCCCGGAAAGCCCTGCGTGGACGAGGACGGCGGAGCCTGCGTGTTGTGCATCCGCGGCCGCCTCCGCGCACTCGGACGGACAGCCGGGACGGGCCGGGGCGACGCCTACCGTTTTTCCACATCAACCGACAAGGAGATCCAACCATGACGAAACTGCGTTACTGGAATGAGCGGGCTGAAACAATGTCCCGCGACGAACTGGCAAAAGTCCAACTCGAAGGTCTGCAAAAAACCGTCCGCCATGTCTGGGCGAACAATGCCTTTTACCGTAAACGCCTGGGAGAGGCCGGTGTCGAGCCGGGCGACATCAAATCGCTCGACGACATCACGAAGCTTCCCTTCCTGACGAAAGAGGATTTCCGCCTCCAGTACCCGCTGGGGATGCTTTGCGTCCCGCAAGAGACCGTCCGCGAGATGCACATGAGTTCCGGTTCGACAGGTACGCCGGTCGTGATGGCGTACAATGAAGCCGATCTGACGCAATGGGCGGAGTGCATGGCGCGTTGCCAGGTCATGGCGGGGCTGCAGCCGGGCGAGACGATCCAGATCACACCGACCTTCGGCTTGTTCAACGGCGGGTTCGGGTTCTACCACGGGGCGCGGCGCGCGGGAATGTTCGTCGTCCCGGCGAGCAGCGGGAACACGGCCCGGCAGATTATGCTGATGCGCGATTTCCACGTCAAATGCATCGCCTCCGTCGTCTCCTACATGCCGCGTATCGTCGAAGTGCTCGAAAAAACAGGGCAGACGCTACCCGACCTCAAAATCGGCATCTTCGGAGCGGAGACCTTCTCAGACGCCATGCGCCGGCATCTGCACGAGAAGCTGGGGATCGATGCCTACGACATTTACGGCATGACGGAAACCGGCGGTGTCGGCACGACCGGCATGGACTGTGCCTGCCACAACGGCATCCACGTCTGGGAAGACCAGTACATCACGGAAATCATCGATCCCGACACCGGGAAGGTCGTGCCGGACGGGACGTATGGCGAGGCGGTGTTCACCTCGCTCACCCGCCAGGGGGTACCGATCCTCCGTTATCGGACACGGGACATCACGCGCATCTTGAGCCGCGAAACCTGTGAATGCGGACGCACCTCGTTGCGGATCGACCGGATCACGGGGCGTTTCGACGACATGCTGATCGTCAAGGGCGTCAACTTCTACCCGCGCCAGGTCGAACAGGCCCTGCTGCAAATTCCCGGCGTCCTGCCGGAGTACCAGATTGTGCTGGAGACGTTGCACGGCGTCACAGATGTCCGCATCAATGTCGAAGCCGAAGAAGGCGTCACGGGCTACATGGTTGAAAAACATCTGAAGGAAGTGTTGGGCTTCAGTCCGAAGGGCGACATCTTCAAACCCGGAACGCTACCCCGCGCCGAGGGCAAGGCGAAGCGCGTCATCCGCATTGACAAAGAGGTCTGACGCCTCTCCATCGGGAGGTTCGCGCCCCCCTTTTCGCGGGCAGAAACGGAAAGGGGGATGAATGCCCATAAAAAAGCTTGGAACTATCGTTGCCTTGTGCTTTAATAGGCGCATGACAACAAAGACGCACATGTTGCTGGTCAACACGATGACACTGGGACGGATGCCTTTCGTGTTGTTGTTCATGGCCATGGCGATTTACCATGCCCGTTTCCCTGTTCAGCAGGGATACGCCGCGAAGGATTTCTGGGCGGTCGGAGCCGCGCTCTCCCTGACCATCGCCGCGCTGAGCGACCTTTATGACGGCAAGCTCGCCCGTAAGTGGAAGGTTGTCAGCAAATTCGGCGCGATGGCAGACCCTTTGATGGATAAGGTCTTCTACGTCGTCGTCTTCCCTACCCTCATGTGGCTTGTCGGACGGCACGACGGTTGTTCCTTCCACGCGCTTTCCCTTCTTTTCCTGACGGTGATCTACACGTTGCGCGACCAGTGGGTCACCTTCCTTCGCTCCGTCGCTGCGAACTTCCCCAACGCGGACTGTAGTGCGTTGTGGCTCGGAAAATTCCGTACCGCCTCCACCTTCCCCGTCGCGATCTTCATCTACCTGTGGGTCTCCCTCCATCCGGTTTTCATTCCGCTGGGTTTCGTCCTCTCGCTTGAGGGCATCTTGATCGTCGTGACGCTCTGGACTGCCGTCTCGTACACGAAGGTCTATTTCCCCTTTATCAAAAAATCGCTGGAGTAGGCACGATGGATCCGATTGTCACCGATGCATACGCCGTCATCATGGCGGGGGGAAACGGGGAACGTTTCTGGCCGCTCAGTACCCGCGCAAAACCCAAGCAGTTCCTCTCCCTCGTCGGAGGAAAGCCGCTTTTGACCCTGGCGGTGGAACGTCTGAAAGGTCTCTTCCCGCCGGAACGTATCTACGTGATCACCGCCGATCGGCTGCTCAAGGCGACGGCAGACGCCGCCCCTGGACTTCCGTCCGCGAATTTGATCGGCGAACCCTGCCGCCGCGACACGGCGGCCGCAGTCGCCTCCGCGTGCGGGCTTGTCCGCCGGCTTTCCCCGCACGGCGTCGTCTGTATCCTTACAGCAGACCAGCTGATCGAAGATGCCGCCGCGTTCCGGCAGGTTCTGCGGGATGCCGTCGCGCAAGCCACCGAGAAAGACGCCATCGTCACGCTCGGTATCCACCCCACCTACCCCGCCACCGGTTTCGGCTATATCGAGGCAGGAGCGCCCCAGGAAACCGGAACACAGACCTCTTTCTGCGCGGTTGACCGGTTCGTCGAGAAACCGCCGCTGGAAACGGCGAAAACCTACCTTGAAAGCGGTCGATTCCTCTGGAACGCCGGAATGTTCATCTGGCGGGCGGACGTCATGCAGAAGGCACTTTCCGAGAACGTCCCCGAACTCGCCGCACTTTCCGACCGCCTCGCCGCCGCGCCGTCGGCGGACGCCGCCATTGCCGAAATCGCGGCGAGCTACCCCTCGTTGACACCGATTTCCATCGACTTCGCCGTCATGGAACACGTGCGCAACATTCTGGTAGCCCGCTGTTCGTTCGGATGGGACGACGTCGGATCCTGGGGTTCGCTGATCAGCCATTTCGCCGCCGACCCAGACGGAAACGTACTGCTCGGCTCGTGCGAACAGATCGACGCACACCGCAATATTGTCATTTCAGAGGGCCGCCTCACCGCCTTGATCGGCGTGGAGGGACTCGCCGTCGTCCAGACAGCGAACGCCACGCTCATCTGTCCCCAAGAACAGGCGCAGCGCATTAAAGCGCTCTTGAAGAAAATCGCCGCCCGCAACGATGCCGACGCCTATCTGTGAGTTGAGGAAGATGGGACTTCGTGCATGAGTGTGGGTCTAATTCAACTGGCAAAGGGTATTCACAAGGTGTGAAACGACGGGTTTCTCCGGGAAAGCAACGGGCGGGAAACCTCGTGCGTTTTTGAACGCAGTCCCCCGCTCGAGCTTCGGCGCGAGTGATTCGATTCGGATAACTTGCTATACTGTCCCCGGTAAACCGTGGGGTGAAGTTATAGACGAGACCACCGCCCGCGCTCGCGCGGGAATATATTTGAGTAGTTTGACTAATTCGCTAGGTGATGCCCACCGCCCGCGCTCGCGCGGGAATATAGGCCACTAGCCACTAGTTCCCACCGCCCTCGTGGTGCGCGGCAAGCCGGCCGGAAGGAACATGTGCACAAAAAATTAACGCAGAGGCGCAAAGACGCAGAGAAATGCCAACGGCAGGAGGAACGCCCCCCCTTCCATTTTACACTTTCCACTTTACACTGGCGTTTGGGGATTAACAAACGGATTTGTTCGCCGTTAACGCGGCTCACTTCCTCCTTGCGAACGCCGTTAGGCGTAAGCAAATCCGTTTGTTCTTCTTTCGTGACCGCCGCGACTCTTCAAATTGTTGTCACGGTTGTCTCCAGTTCCAAGGCAAGCCCGCCGCCCGCGCTGTGCGCGGGAATGTACGTCTAGTGGCTAGTGGAGCACCCGCCCGCGCTGTGCGCGGGAATGTACGTGACGGAAGGGATGCGTCTACAATTTGCAGTAGAGCCAGAAAAATCGACAGCAATCGACAAGAGTCGATTGCTGTCGAAGACGATTGAAAACAATCCAGACCGGCTACTTCACCGTCACGATGCGCGGGTTCTTCAGTCGGAACGGCTTCGTCTCCAGCGTGTTCGCGCCGGACTTGACAGACTTCGTGATGTCAAGGCGGTACGGCACACCGATGAAACCGCCCGCGTAGGCACCGTTCACTGTCACCGCCGCGCTCTTCTCGCCGTCCACGTCGTCGCACACGAGATACACACGCGCACCGGGCTTGAGCTCCGGCAGCGTGAACGCAAGTTCCGTCGCCACGCTTTCGCTAAACGGACTGCGAGTGAGCTTGGAAGTGGAACCAATCCTGCCCCAGATGCCCCGTCCGTACGGACAGATTACGCACGGCTTGACGGCGGACTCTCCCTCGCGGCAGACTTTCCAGGAATCGGCGTCCGATAGCAGCAAGCCCGTAGGCCACGTAATCGCACACACGAACCCTGCAAGCCCCGGAAGCACGTTGTCCGCACGGACCGTAATCACATTGGTACCTGCTTTGAGGCGGAACTTCGCCTTGGTCGGCGAGCGCCAGCCGCTGTTGTCGTCGCCCGTCTTCTGCTTCGCCACTTCTGTTCCATTCACGTAGATGTACGCCTCGTTGTCGCAGGAGAACACGATCTCGGCTTCGTCTGCGGACGGCGCGTCGATCTTCGACGTGAACGTGACCTTGCCTTGGGCGCGCGGCTTAACCGGATGCCAGATCCACTTCGCGTAGTTAAGCTCAGCCGAGGATGGTTTGTCTTCCGCGCCCTCGATGACCACCGGCGCCACCGTTTCCTTCACGGTCGCCGCAACAACCGCGCCCTGCGGTATGTCAACACGCGGGAGGGCCGCGCTTGTCGCGGTCTTCGGCCACACGAGGAACACGGCTTGGTTCGGCTCGAGCGCGAGCTTCACGAGGCCATTCTCGACGGCGGGCTTCTCAATCGTGCCCTGCATCGGGTCCCACAGCTCGAGCTTCTCGACCGGCCACTTGGTGCACAACGAAAGATCACGCCGGCGGACAACATCCTGGTTCGCGATGAACAGCGTCTCCGCGCCGTCCTTCACGTAGTGGTTCACAGCGAGCATCCGCCCGTCTTGTGCGGAAAGTCCCTTGAAGTCGAACGCGCGCACGGCGAGCGGCTGGTCCGTGCCGGGATAGTTCTTCGCGAGCACGGCGCGGAGCGTCGCACCATCCGGCTCGCCCTCGATGAAGAGCGCGGTCGGTTGCGTAAAGATTTCATTGACGACGCGCCGTGCGTCGAGCGCGGTCTTGCCGAGCGTGGGCGTGTTGATCGGACGCAGTCCGTAGCCAACCACCACGCCGCCGGCCTTCGCGAACGCGAGCGCCTTCTCAAGCACCGCGAACGGCACGTACTCCGTCGCGGGGAGCGTAAGGATGTCGTACCACTCCTTGCCGCTCGTCGTGCGGAGTGCGGGACGCCCCGTGCGCGGGTTCTTGCCGATGGTGGCGGTTTCGATCACGTCGTAGCCCATCCAGTCGCTGTCGAGCTGCGCGTCCTGGATCGCGAACGCGAACATCTCGGGGCGGATCGTCTGTCCCGCATGGAAGCTTGAGCCGGGCACGCACTGCGCGATGTGGCACACGTGCTCGCCGTCGGAAAGCAGCAGGGCGCAGCGGTTGTTGTAGTCGGCCCACACGCGGAAGAGTGGATAGCGAGGCTCCTTGCCGCCGTTGTAGAAATACGGCGGGCAGTCATCGTCGTACGGTGCGCGTGGGTTGAACGAGTGCGGAATGAGGTAGTAACAGCCCTGATACTGGTGCCAGTCGCACATCCACTTCATCTGCGGATAGGTGAGGTTCTGCCCGTTCGCGCCGAAGATCTCGCACCAATTCTTGCCGTTGTGGCGGTTGTAGACGTGCGCGGTCGAGGAGGCGTACTTCGGCATCTGCCCAAAGGCGATCTGGTGCCTCACGCTCTCACGCTGGTTGGGGTAGTACTGGCGGCAGACGAGGTCGACACCGGGCACCTCCACGTATTTCATCTGCTGCATCACGTTACCGCCGGCAAGGACGTGGCTGTAGTAACAGTCATCATGTTCGAGGAAGTGTCCGCTCGAATACACGCCGTGCTTTTTGCACCAGTCGCTCTGGCGTCCGTACATCGTGCGGCCCCACACTTCTGCGCGCGCGTCGTGGTAGCGGAAGAGTGCGCGGGCTTGGTCCTCCGGCTCGGCGAGCTTGAACTTAAGGGCGGTCAGGAGCTCGCCCGCGTCCTCGCCGCGCGCCTTCAGTTCTTTCGCGAGCGCGTCGCCCCACCAGGAGCGGAACTGCGGTTCGTCGAAGAAGAAGCCGGGGATCGTGCCATCCTTGAACTCCTTCGCGTAACGGTCGTAGTAGGGCTGATAGTATTCCTTGATGAACCAATCGACGGCCTCTTCGTCAAGGCCGTTCACGGTGAAGAAGCGGTAGCCACCTTTGGACGTGAACCAGGTGTAGATAATCGTTTTGTCGCCGTCGAGTCCGGGCTTGAACACGCCCTTGTCTATTTCCTTCACCACGATGCGCGCCACTTCGTTCTCGACCTTCTCCGGCGCCTCGTGGCTCCAATACACCGTCCCCTTCACGTCGCGGCACTGGTACTTCTCAGGGATTGGGTACTTGCCGCCCATACCCTGGCTCGGCCACCAGTAGTCGTCGAACACCATCATCTTCATGCCGCGCTTTTTACACTCGTCAAGGACGATATTGACATCGCGCCACCATCCCTCGCGCATCCAGTCGATGTGCGGACGCGACTCGATCGTCAGGATGCCCTGTCCGCTCTCATCGACGCGTCCGACCATTTCGCGGAGACTGGTGGTTATGTTCGTACCGTGCATCCAGAATAGCGGTCCGGTATTCTCCCGCACCGCACCCTGCGGCTTACTAAAGTCCTGCGCAAGATCCGCCGCGCACACGCCGCAGAGAAGCGCCATCGTCATTCCTATGGTTCGTTTCATCCTTTTCCCTTTCTTGGTTTCTTCAAAGTCACCCATCTGTGACTCCATCGGTAGATCGTCACTCCTGCTCTCCGACTTGAATCACACCCCTACCGGACAATCACGATACGCGGGTTCTTCAGTCGGAACGGCTTCGTCTCCAGCGTGTTCGCACCGGACTTGACGGATTTCGTGATGTCAAGGCGGTACGGCGCACCGATGAAACCGCCCGCAAAGGCGCCGTTCACCGTCACCGCCGCGCTCTTCTCGCCCTCCACGTCGTCACACGCAAGATACACGCGCGCACCGGGCTGGAGCGCGGACAGCGTGAACGCAAGTTCCGTCGCCACGCTCTCCGCGAACGGGCTGCTCGTGAAGTTGACGGCGGCGCCGAGCCGGCCCCAGATGCCCCGTCCGTATGGACAGATTGCGCGCGGCTTGACGGCGGACTCTCCCTCGCGGCAGACTTCCCACGAATCGGCGTCCGAAAGCAGCAATCCGGACGACCAGCGAATCGAGCACACGAACCCGGCATCGCCCGGAAGTGCGTTGTCCGCCAACACCGCGATCTCGTTGCGGCCCGCCTTGAGCGGGAACTTCGCCTTGGTCGGCGTGCGCCAGCCGTTGTAGTTGTTGCCGAACTCCTGCTTCGCCACTTCCTTGCCGTTCACCTGGATGATCGCCGCGTTGTCGCAGCTGAACACGATCTCGGCTTCGTCTGCGGACGGCGCGTCGATCTTCGACGTGAACGTGACCTTGCCCTGCGCCTGCGGATCGACCGGATGCCAGATCCACTGGGTGTAGGCGAGGGGGCCGAAGCGGTGGGCCGTCTGGTCCGCCGCGGTCACCCCATCCTTCGCGCCTTCGATGACCACCGGCGTCACCGTCTCCTTCACGTTCGCCGCAACGACATCGCCATTCGGCATCCCCACCCACGGTAGGGCGCGATTACCATGCGCGTCGCGCGGCCACACGAGGAACACGGCCTGGCTCGGCTCAAGCGCGAGCTTCACGAAACCATTCTCGACCACGGGCTTCTCGACCGTTCCTTGCATCGGATCCCACAACTCGGCCTTTTCGTCCGGCCACTTGGCGCACACCGTCAAATCGCGCCGACGCGCGGCGTCCTGGTTCGCGATGAACAGCGTCTCCGCGCCGTCCTTCACGTAGTGGTTCACGGCGAGCATCCGCCCGTCTTCCGCAGAAAGCCCCTTGAAGTCGAACGCGCGCATGGCGAGCGGCTTGTCCGTGCCCGGATAGTTCTTCGCAAGCGCAGAACGGAGCGCCGCGCCGTCCGGCTCGCCCTCGATGAAGAGAGCGGTCGGCTGCGCGAAGATCGCGTCCACCACGCGCTTCACGTCGTCGGACGTTTTGCCGTGCGTGGGCGTATTGCACGGCTTGATACCGTACCCCACCACCACGCCGCCCGCCTTCGCGAACGCGAGCGTCTTCTCAAGCACCGCGAACGGCACGTACTCCGTCGCGGGGAGCGTGAGGATGTCATACCACTCCTTGCCGTTTGTCGTGCGGAGCGCGGGACGCCCCGTGCGCGGGTTCGTGCCGATCTTTGCGCTCTCCACCGCGTCGTAGAGCATCCAGTCGCTGTCGAGCTGCGCGTCCTGGATCGCGAACGCGAACATCTCGGGGCGGATCGTCTTGCCCACGTGGGCGCTCAAGCCGGGCACGCACTGCGCAATCGCGCACACGTGCTCGCCGTCGGAGAGCAGCTTGGCGCAGCGGTTGTTGTAGTCGGCCCACACGCGGAAAAGCGGGTAGCGCGGCTCCTTGCCGTCGTTGTAGAAAAATGGCGGGCAGTCCGTGTCGTACGGCGCCTTCGCGTTGAACGAGTGCGGGATCATGTAGTAGCACCCCTGGTACTGGTGCCAGTCGCAGAGCCACTTCATCTGCGGATAGGTGAGGTCCTGTCCGTACGCGCCGAAGATCTCGCACCAGTTCTTGCCGTTGTGGCGGTTGTAGACGTGCGCGGTGGACGAGCCGTACTTCGGCATCTGTCCGAAGTCTCCCTGGCGCTTCCTGTTCTCGCGCTGGTTGGGGTAATACTGGCGGCAGACGAGATCGACGCCCGGCACCTCCACGTACTTCATGAGCTGCATCACGTTGCCGCCGGACATCGCGAGGCTGTAGAAGCAGCCGGCGTGCTCCATGAAGTGTCCGCTGGAGAACACGCCGTGCTTCCGACACCAGTCGCTCTGGCGGCCGTACATCGTGCGCCCCCACACCTCGGCGCGCGCGTCGTGGTA
>JAGCVN010000091.1 GCA_017962315.1 Kiritimatiellia bacterium | reverse complement strand
TATGTTGATGAAGGAGAACAGGCGTATCTCGAACGCACAAGAGAAAGGACGATAAAATCAATGAAAAAGAAAATCTTAAAACTAGGCATAAGTGCCAAGGAACTCGGAATTTTCGCAGCATGAAATCAAGTTATAGGCAAGGGAAACAGCCGCAGAGCCGCATGGAGCAGGGGAGATGCATGGAGGGTTTATTACGCGGGGGAGCAAAAATGCGAAAATATCGCTTTTTTGACTTGGCAACGGAGGGGGCTTTTGCTTAAATAAGGGGCGTTACGTCACGAAGCGTGGCGTGAAGTTCGGAATTCACACGAGGTGGCTTTATGGGTAAAGTGTTACAAGTGATGGTTTATCTGATCGTGGTTTTGAGCGCGGCGTCGTTGTTCTTCGCGAACGCGCTTTTCCAGAAGCGTGAATTGCTGAAGGATCGAAACGCGACGCTGGTGGACGGATTTATCAACGTGGCCCGCACCATCGAGTCCAAAGATGCCGAGGAGGCGACAGCGCCGGAGATCGCGAAGGATATTTCCGAGGTTTCCGACCGCGAGATCGCGAATCCCGAAAAGCAGAACCTTCTTGAAGATTACCCGATGAAGCTCGAAACGGCGAACCTGCCCACGATAAACCTCAATTCGCAGGACAAGCGGGACCAGTTGGCCGCGCTTTATGCGCTTGACGGCGAGGGCAAGCCGCGTCTCGACGCCGACGGGAACAAGGTAAAAATCGGTCCAGGAACTATGGCCGAGCTGATTGGGCAGGTTCTGGAACGCGCCAAGAACCAGCAGGTCGTTCTCAACAAAACCCGCGGCGAACTCGCCAAGATGCGTGAGCGCGTAGCCGAGAATGTCGAAGAGATGAACAAGATCAAGGTTGCCCAGCGCGCCGACAAGCGCGATATCACGGCGAAAAAAGGACAGATAGAAACCCTGACCTCCGAGAAAGAGGCCCTCGATGCCAAGGTTGTCCAGTTGACGAAGGAGAAGAAGGAGTTGAACGCCGAACTGGCCGACCAGAAGGATCAGGTCGAAAAGCTCAACGAGGAAAAGGTCGCCCTCCAGGAACAGCTGGAGAATTCCCAGAAGGCTCTCGCCGAAATGAAAGAGAAGTTCAAGGGCCACGGCCAGCAGAGGGCCAGCGGGACGACCGTTGCGCAGGAAGGCGCTGTTGCCTCCATTTCCGCCGGTCTGAAAGGATCGGTCATTTCCGCCAACGACAACCTGAAGTTCTGCATTGTCGAGCTTTCCCCCGACTGCATGACCGAATTGCTCGGTGAAGAACGCGACCGCCCGCTTCCGCAACTGGACATGAACGTCCGCCGCACCGGCCGGTCTTCGGCTGCCGGCGAATTCGTCACCCGTATCAAGCTCCGCCAGTCCGTCCCCGGCAAAAACTTCGTGATTGCCGACATCCTGAACGATTGGCAGCAGGTTCCCGTGGAGAAGGGCGATGTCGTTTTCTTCTAAGTTCATCCTGCTTGTCTGCGCGTTCTTCGCCTGCCTCTTCCTTGCAGGGTGTATCGCAAACGTGCAGGAAGGCGAACTGCCCTGGTCGACGCCGAGTTCCTCTGAAGGGACGATCCCCCTTCCCAGCAGTATGCGCGACCGGTATGATTGATCGATCCCCAAAGGCGGCCCCGGAAACGGGCCGCCTTTTGTTGTGGCGTCCGGCGGTTGACGCGCACCGCCCGCACGGCAAGCGGGAACGTTGCCCATGTACACAAAAAAACGCCCCGATCGGAAACCCGACCGGGGCGTCTGTAAGGTATGGTGCTCGGGGCGGGACTCGGACCCGCACGGATTTCTCCATAAGCACCTCAAGCTTACGTGTATGCCAATTTCACCACCCGAGCAACGGTGAAAAACAGGGTCACTATAGCGTTTTTACGGGCGGTTGGCAAGGAGAAAATGCGAAAAAATTTTCATCGTTTTTTCTTTGACTTCCAGGGGTGGATATGGGAAACTGAAGGCAGTTACGTTGTTTTGTCCCTATCAACCTCGGAGTCTTGCTGTGAACAAGCTTATCACGATCCTCAGGAGAATGTTTTTCGTTGTCGCCATCTTCTGTGTTGTTGCCGTCGGTTTGATGACCATTCCGCCAAAATACAGGCAACTCGAAGGATTTCAGCGTAAACGGGATGCCTTGAGGGCGCAGATTGCGGAGAAAGAGGCCGAAATCAAAGGCTTGAAGGAGAAGCAGCGTCGTTTTCTGCAGGATTCTTCGTTTGTCGAGCGGGTCGCACGGGAAAACCACCGGGTTCAGGCGGGCGAACTGGTGTTCGTGTTTGACGACCGCAAGTGACCTGTCCGGATTCGGCCATGGACAAAAAACTTTTCGTAATCGACGTGATGCCCTTCCTGTACAGGGGGCATTTCGTTTTTTTGAAGAACCCCCGCATGACGAGCACCGGTGTCAACACCTCCGCGCTCACTGGTTTTGCGAACAGCGTCGTGCAGATCCTCCACGAATACAAGCCGTCGCACGTCGTTTTCGCGATGGATTCCCTCACGCCGACCTTCCGCAAGGTGAAGTACCCGGAATACAAGGCACAGCGCGAGAAGATGCCGGAAGACCTCGCAGCCTCGATCCCGATGGCGATGGAACTAGCCGACGCGCTCAGGATCCCCGTCGTGCGCGTCGACGGTTTCGAGGCGGACGACGTGATCGGGACGCTGGCGGCGCACGCCGCGAAGGATCCCGAATGGACAGTCTACCTCGCCACGCCCGACAAGGACGCGGCGCAGCTCGTCGGGCCGCGCACCTTCCTGTTCCGTCCGGGGAAGGGGGGGGGAGGTCCGGAAATCTACGACGAACGGAAGGTCTGCGAACACTGGGGGTTCGCGGCACCACGGCAGATGATCGACTACCTTGCCCTCGTGGGCGATGTGTCGGACAACATTCCCGGCATCCCCGGCGTCGGCGAGAAGACCGCAGCCACGCTCCTGAAGCAGTACCCCACGGTGGAGGCACTTTTGGAACACGCCTCGGAGTTGAAGGGGAAACTCGCCGAAAAGGTGGCGAACGGTGCCGAAAAGGCGACGATGAGCAAGTGGCTCGCCACCATCTGCACCGACGTCCCGATGGAGGTCGAACTGGAATCCTTCGCCCTGCGCGAGCCGGACCGTCCGCGCCTGGCCGCCCTCCTCAAGAAGTACGAAATGAACGCCGTCGCCCGCCGCCTGCTGGGCGAGGGGGCGCTGGAGGCCGTCGCCGAGCCGGAGGCAGCCTACGAGACGCTGGCGACGTTCCCGCATGAGTACGTCTGCGTAAAGACGAAGGAACAGCTGGAAGACCTCCTGCGGGCGCTAGACGAAGCCCCCTGCTGGGCGTTCGATACGGAGACGACCGGGCTCGACCCCCGCCACGACGAGCTTGTCGGGCTTTCCTTCGCCACGGCGCCGGGTAAGGCCTGGTGGGTCCCCGTTCCCCGCGAACGCGAAGCCTGCACCGCCTTCCTTCAAAATTTCGCGAACGCCTTCGCCGATCCCTTCCATGAGAAAATCGGACATAACGCGAAGTTCGACCTGACGATCCTCCGTCAGTACGGGCTGTCGCCGCAGGGCGGACTGCACGACACCCTGCTCACGCATTACGTCCTCGACGCCGCCGAACGGCACAACATGGACAACTGCGCCCGCGAGTGGCTGAAGTACGACCCGATTCCCATCACCGCGTTAATCGGCAGCAAGAAGGGCGCGGAGCAGTTGAACATGGGAGACCTTACCCCGGAAGCGATCTGCGACTATGCCGCCGAGGACGCGGATGTCACGCTCCGCCTCTTCCAGACGATGCGCCCGAAAGCGGAGGAGGCCGGTTGCCGCAAGGCGCTGGACGAGTCCGAGGAGCCGTTGATCCCCGTCCTGGTGGACATGGAGGCGGAGGGCATCCGGATCGACGTACCTTCGCTCAAGGCGTACGGGCGGGAGCTGGAACGCGAACTGCTCGACCTTGAAATCCGGATCCGCGAGCTGGGAGGCGGCAACTTCAACCCCTCCTCCCCAAAACAACTCGGCGAGGTTTTGTTCGACCGCCTGAAGCTCGACCCCTCCGCGACACGCACCGCGAGCGGACAGTACGCGACCAGCGAGGACATCCTTGTCCGATTGCAGAACCGGCATCCCATCATTCCCGCCGTACTGGACTACCGTGCGTGCACCAAGCTCAAATCGACCTACGTCGACAAGCTCCCCGCCTGTCTCGACACCGACGGGCGCGTCCACACGACGTTCGCGCAGGCGTTCACGGAAACAGGGAGGCTGTCGTCGTCCGACCCGAACCTCCAGAACATCCCGATCCGCACGGAGCGCGGGCAGCGGATCCGCGAGGCGTTCGTGCCGCGCGACGCCGGCCATCTGCTGATATCCGCCGACTATTCCCAGATCGAACTCCGCGTCATGGCGGCGATGAGCGGGGATCCCTCGCTCATTGAGGCGTTCCGGAACGGCGCGGACATCCACGCCGCGACCGCAGCCCGCGTCTACGGGGTCCCGCAGGCGGACGTCACGCCGGAGATGCGTTCCGCCTGTAAAAAGGTGAACTTCGGGATCATCTACGGCATTTCCGCGTTCGGCCTTTCACAGCGGTTGAACGTCACGCGCCAGGTCGCCGCCGATTTGATCGAGACCTATTTCGCGCAGTATCCCCGTGTCAAGCTTTACATGGAACAAGCCATCGAAGACGCCCGAAAAACGGGATACGCGAAAACCCTTCTCGGACGGCGGCGTTCCCTGCGCGACATCCATTCGCGCAACGCAACCTCGCGCCAGTCTGCGGAACGCAACGCGGTCAACACACCCATCCAGGGCACGGCGGCGGACTTGATCAAGTTGGCGATGGTCGCCATCCACCGCCAGTTGCGGTCGCGACGCCTCAAGACAAAGATGGTGCTGCAGATCCATGACGAACTGCTGTTCGACACGCCCCGCGACGAGGTGGAGACAGTCAAGGAACTGGTCGTGAAAACGATGACCTCGGTGTTGGATATCGGGGTCCCGCTGGAAGTCGGTATCGGCGTCGGGGAAAACTGGCTGGAGGCACATTAAATGATCCACTCCTTCGAAACCCCCTTTGGCGGATTCACGCTGACCGTCGCGGACGGGATCGTCTGGACGCTGCAGTTCGGCATCGTGGACGCGGACGCCGTTGCGAACCCGCGCGCGGGTTTCAGCCCCGCGAACGCGGGCGACGCAGTCCTTGCAGAAAAGGCGGAGACGCAGCTGAGGGCATACTTCGCGGGAAAACGGAAACGGTTCAACCTCCCGCTCGCCCCAGCCTTCGCCTTCAACCGAAGGGTCTGGCTCGCCCTCCTGAGAATTCCGTTCGGGCAAACCCGGACGTACGGGGAAATCGCCGCAGCCTGCGGGAACCCCGGTGCGGCACGCGCCGTCGGCAACGCCTGCGGGGCGAATCCCATTCCCGTGATCGTCCCCTGCCACCGCGCCGTGGCAGCGAACGGGCTGGGCGGTTTTTCTTCGGGGCTGGACATCAAACAGCGGCTGTTGAACCTCGAACGCTACGCGCTTCCCGGATACTGGAAGGACTGGAAACCGAAGGACGATTGCGTGCTGCTGTTCATCCGCCTCAAAGGGAAAATCCTGCTTATCGTCAAGAAACGCGGTCTCGGCCAAGGCAAAGTGAACGCGCCCGGCGGCCACATCGAACCCGGCGAGACGCCGCTGGAAGCCGCCATCCGCGAAACGAAGGAAGAGGTCGGCCTGACGCCGGTCAACCCGGTCTCACGCGGCATCCTCCAATTCGCCTTCCTCGACGGTTACACGGAACGCTGCGAGGTGTTCGAGTCCAATGCCTACACCGGGACGCCCGTCTCAACACCCGAAGCGGAACCGTTCTGGTGCGACGAAGCCGCGATCCCGTTCGACCAGATGTGGGCGGACGACCGGTATTGGTTCCCATCCCTACTGGCGGGCGAGAAAATCCACGCCCATTACGTCTTCGACGGCGACCGCCTACTCTGGCGGTAGACCCTGAAAAACGTGACAACCCCATCGGCGTCCGCCACCGATGGGGTTTCTTCGGCATTCGGGTTAGTAGCTCTGGATGATTGTCGGCTGCGTGGTGTAGGTCGTCGCGGGGACGGTCGTGGTGTAGGTCGTTGTCGTCGTGACCGGCTGTTGCACCACGACGGTCGCCGGCTGCTGGACGATGGTGGTCGGCGTCGTCACGCCCTGGATGATCGCCTCGGCCGTTCCGGCGATCAATCCGCCGACCAGGCCGCCAAGGAATCCGTCACCGTGATGATGGTGGTGCCGGGGCGGCGGCGGCGTGTAGACCGGACCGCGGGGGTGGTGCCTCGGCGGCGGCGGCGCGGCGTGTACCGGACGGTGGTGGCGCGGGGCGGGTGCCGGTGCGCAGATGTTCCCGCGACGGGGGGCCGGGCCATGTCCGCCTTTGGGGCGGGCGTCCGCCGGGAAAGCGGTCAACGCGGCGGCGGCGATCAGGCAGAGGGCGGTGGTGAAGGTTTTGCTGGTGTTGTTCATGGTGTTTCCCCTTTCGGTTTTCGTGGTTGTGCAAGACGTTCGTGTCTTACACTTTACTATTCTGTGTTAAACTATTCGTTTTCCAAATAATTTAGAAATTTAATTAATTACCCCGCCGCCCACGCTGCGCACGGGAATGTAGATGGGGGTAAGTTTCTGAAAACAACATGAACAACTTAAAACAACGTTTGCTTCTTCCGCGCACAACCATGCACGATTATGAAAACGCCGCGCGGTTGCGCGGCGAAAGAAGGATGTTGTCTTTACAAGTTGTTTCGGTTGTCGCCAATCGAACTTATAGGCAAGCCCGCCGCCCGTGCTTCGCACGGGAATGTAGATGTGGGTAACGTGGACAAGTTATAAGCAAGAAGGGACACGCGGCAGCGCGTCCCTTCCGGGCACACGTTTACTCCGCAACACGGAGACGCTGGATGCGCGTCTTTCCCCGCAACGGCAAAGCAGTGTCTTTCCTATACCTAGAGGCCGCGCTTAGCGGTGGGGCGGCGGCATCGGGTGATGCTGCTGCGGCTTGTGAACCGGCGGCGGAGGCGGCGTGCGTTTCACGTTGTGGTGGTGTTGTTTCGGGGGCGGCGGCGGAACAACCGCTCCGCGGCGGTCATGGACACGGTCGTGGTGATGGTGGTGGCAGCCGACAAAGGTCAGGCAGAGACCTGCGGCGAGAAGGGCGACAAGCGCGTACTTCATGTTGTTTCTCCTTGCTTTCGGGGTGGATCGCGGAAACGGACAACCGTTTCCGCTACTTCAGATTCAGCGGTAACGAGGGTTCGCCCGGAGTGATCGGAACAATCTTCGACTTCTGCGCGGACTTCTTTTTCATCGAAAGGTCGATCTTCAAGGGCGACTCTATCTTCACCGTCTCGCGGAGTTTGCGCTCGCGTTTCGCCATCTCGACCTTGGTGCGGACCTCGATCAGCTTTTTTCGGGTTTCCTCCGCGCTTATGACGGGGATTGGTTCTTTCTTGTCGCGCTCGATATGGGAGATGGTCACGGAGACGGGTTCGACACCCTCCGCGCCCTCTTTCGTACCGACAGGATACTGCTTCGCCGTCACCTTCAGGATGTGGAAGGAGTATTCCGTCTCGACCACCTGGCTGAGTTCGTTCAAGGGGAGCGCAACGGCGGCCTCCCAGAGTTTCGCGTGCAGCTTCTCTTTCGAGAACGTACCCCATACGCCGCCGTAGAGGCTGCTGTCGCAGTTGGAAATCTGATCCGCCACGACGGCGAAGTCCTCCTCCCCTTTCGCGATCTTTTCGCGGTGCCTGAGCATGGACTGGCGTTCCGACTCGTTCTCCACCACATAGAGTGCGTTTGTGGCGTTCACACGCGCCATCGCCTTTTTCACATCCTCGTCCGTCACCTTGATGCTTGGACGGACAATCTGGTCACGGAACGCGAGGATGTAGAGCGAGTTGGTAAACTCGTGCGAGAAGAAGGAATCGGGCTTCTTGTAGGCGGCAATCATGGCGTCGGCCTTGTTGAGCGTCAGTTTGTTGAAGACCTGGCGTTCCATAGATTCCACCGTTTCGGGAATCAGTTTCGCACCCCGGCGCTTGGCTTCGTGCGCAAGCATCGCCTTCGCCGCGAAGCGTCCCGCAAGCTCGTAGACGCGACGCATTGTCAACTGGGTCATCATGCTCTGCCGGTCCTCCTCGCTGAGTTCCCCGATCGAGGGCGGAAGCCGCATCCGTTTGACGTGCAGGGTCGCCATTTCAAGAAGCGCCCCCCATGTCAACGTCTCGCCCTCGACGGTGACAGCGGCGTCCCCCGGTTTCAAGTCGGGCAGGGCGACTTCTTCTTCCTGTTTCCGTTTCCGCCTCCGGCTTGGATTTGTAATACCGTGTGTCTCTTTTATGTCCATGTCCAGCAGAATACCCTTTTCTTTCGGACGGTCTGTGTCTTCCTTTGCCGCCTGAGCCGCCGATGCCGGCTTGGCGGGGGCTTGCTGCTGGGCTGCGACGAAACGAGGCAGCACGGAGGATACAGCGGCGAACGCCGCAACGAGCAGAAGGTTACGCATTGCCATCGTCATCGGCCTCCTCTTCCTGTTGTTCCTTCACCAGACGGTCGTAGGTCTCTTGCCCGGACTTCAGTAATTCCTGCTTGGTATTGACTTCTTCTTCGAGAATACCGTTGATGGCATCCCGCAGAATCTCCATCCGTTTGACGTTGCTCTCGTCCGTATACCGCAAAACTTCCATGTAGGCCCAGAGGTCGTTCGGCTCGTCCAACTCAAACCCGGCCGTGTCGGTCAATTCTTCGAAAGCCTCGTCTGAAAGTACCTCCTGCTGCGAGACGATCGCCTGCGCAATCAGGTTCCGCTTAGCGGTCTGGTCGCTGATTTCCGAAATCGTACTGCTCCACGCGCTCAGCACTTCCGTCGAAACCTCCTCGTCCGTATCGCCCAGCATCGCGGTGATAAGGTCTAGCGCCTCAAGCCCTACCCAATCCAACGCGAAGACGACCTCCTTGCGGACTTCGGGGTTCGGATGCTTCATCAGCAGCTTCGCCTGCGCGAGAATCGCGGCGTTGTTGTCGCTCTCCATCGCGTCATCGAGCGGTTTCGTGATGCGGTCAACCTCGTCCAGCTCCTCGACGGGGACGACATACTTCTTCCCTGCGGAGGGCTTCTTCCCCGCAACGGACTTCTTGTTATCGGCAAGCTGAGTGTGCTTGACAGTCGTCGCTTTCTTTCTTCCCGGATCCTTCGCTCCCGGCGCGACGGAAGAAACGGAAGGTTTCTGCACGGGGGCGTCGCCGCCATCACTGCCCTTGCCCGTCTTCTTCATCACATACAAACCCGCAACCGCCGCCGCCAGAATGCAGACAACGGCAAACAAGATTACTGTCCTTTTACTCATTACAACGTCTCCTTTAAAATCTCCGAATGCACATACCGTGCCAAAGGTGATTTACCGCCATTATGGCAGAATTTCACGGCAAAATCCACTAAAATCGGCAAAGAAAAGTAAAAAGCCGCGACAAGTTGACGCGGCGCGGAGAAATGCGAACCTTCATAAGGGTGGTCACGAGGACGTGTACACCTCTCGTACGCCGTAACGGGAAGGACGCGCCGCAACGCGCCCTTCCCGTGTGACCGTTCTTTCAATTCACCGTCAGAGGTCATCCGGAACTTCGATCCGGATGGTACGGCTCTTCATCTCTTCCACTTCCTTGGTGTTCGGAGAATGGCTGTCGAGGTCGCTGCCGTGTAACGTGCCGGGGTCGGAGAAGAACGGAACCTCGAAGGTCATGCCGCACGCGGGGCATTCCGCCGGCTGGCCGGCGAGGTCGGCGGGCGCCTCGATCTCCTGACGGCAGTTCTTGCAGAAGAAGGAGATCAACCGCTTGGAAGGGCTGGCGGTATCGAGCGGAACCCCGTTCGCGTCGAACGCAAGCGCCGACAGGTCGATCCGGATGGTCTGGCTCTTTTTGAACTCCTCGTCGGGGATGGCGGTAGGCACCACCGCCGGGGCAGGCCGCTGCACGGGTGGGATGATCGGGGCGGGCGCAACCGGCTCTTCGACCGGCGCGGGCTCGGGTTCCGCCTCGGCGACCGGCTCAGGTGCCGGGACCGGCGCGGGTTCGGGAGCGGGCATCCCACCGTCCGCCGTCTCGGCGGCGGGCGCGTGCATCGTGCCGGGTTCCGACTCCGCTGGGATCTTGACTTCCTTTCCGCACTGCGGACAGGGGGCAATCATTCCAATCGCGGCGGCGGGCGCCTCGATCTCTTGACCGCAACCGGGGCAGCGGAAAGAAACAGCCTTGCTGAAATCTTCCAGAACCTCCTGCGCGGGCATTTCCTGCTGAACCGTCACCAGGTTCTCCGGCGGCGGGGTGATTGCCTGACGCGCCTTGCGGAGCGGTCGCAGCCGGAGCATGGCGTGTTCGGCGACTAGGAGGGTCTCGCCCGTCCGGGGGTTCCGCATTTTCCTGGCTTTTCGGACAACGGTGTCCATCTTGCAGAGTCCGGGCAGCGTGAACCCGCCCTCTTTCGGAGCCTCCCGATAGGCGGCTTTCACCAATGCCTCCAAAACAGCCCGCGCCGCGCGCTGGGAAACATTCGCGGCCTGCGCCAACTCTTTCACCAGAGCGGCCTTCGTCAGTGAAGATTTTGCGTTCATGCGGTTCTACCTTTCTCGTCGTGATACACTACGTCCAAATGCGGGAAAAGCAGAAAGTATGCCATGTGACGTAGTCAGTAAAAAGTACCGTCCACCGCCGGTCGCGTACCCACGAGCGGAGACCGCCTGCCGGTTGCCGAATATCGGGCATCGTTTTTCCCTCCCCGCTTCATCCTCCCGTACTATGGCATACGAATTGCTTGTTCAAAAGTCGAGAGGAGACGCAAAATGAGTTTTTGGTTTGGCAAGAAGAAGCAGGATGAGCTTGACGCAGCGTCTGAGGCGGCTGTCCAGGACGTTTTAGACGCGGAAAAGAACGCGACGCAGGGACAGGCATCTTCGAATCATTCGTTCGGTTCGACAGGAATTCCCCGTGTCGGCGGACTCGGTATGCCGATCGTTGGCCACGCCCCCGCCACCCCTGGTTTCGCATCTTCAGACGCAAAATCGACAATTCTTTTCAAAAATGAGAAAAATGCGGAACCCGCCGCACCAGCGTCTGTTCCGGCGACGGCGGCGACTCCCCAGGAGGCCGCAGCCGCTCGCGAGGCATTTCTTCGCGCCCGCGAGGAGGCCGCGCAAACGACGGAGGGCATCCCTTCCGTACCCCCCGCCGCCCCGCCGCCTGCCCCTCCTCCGGTCGCCCAGTCCGGGAGAGCCCCGGCCGCCGCCCAGACAGGAGGTTCGGGGGGTGCCGCCCCCGTCTCGTTACGCCCCGTGAAACCAGCACAGACGGCGGTACGCCCCGCCGCCGTCCGGCTCTCCGCCGTCGGCAATCACCCCGTGCCGACGGCGGCTGCCGCCGCTCACACCGTCCCGAAGTTCCAGTTCCATTCGCCGACCTCCTCCGCCCCCGCGGCGCCCGCCGCGCCGGAAGAGCCGCCGCGTCCGCTGGAGGCGACAACCGACCCCGCGCCCGGCGCGGAGGGGATGGTTCGCCCGAAGGACGGCCAAAAAGCGCTTTACTACCAGTTGTTGAACGGGCTTTACGACGCCGTGTTGATCTTGGACGAACACGGGCACGTCGTCGATTGTTCCGTCCGCTGCGAAGAGGTGCTGGGTTACAAACGCGAGGATATGTGGGATCTGCCGATCGACAAAATCATCGTCGGTCTGACCGTCCCCATGCTCCGGAACCTCTCGCGGAACATCGCCGAACAGCACCACGTCCTGATGAATGCGCGCTGTTACCGGCGCGACGGCTCCTCCTTCGCGGGCGAAGTCGGCGTGAGCGGGCTTTCCCTGACCCGCCGGAAAAACATGGTCTTCGCCATCCGCAACATCGAACGCCGCAAGGCCGCGATGGATGAACTCCGCCGCAGCCAGACCGCGCTAGAGGTCTCCCTCGCCCCGACATTCGTCTGCGACCAGGAAGGGTTTTTCCGCCAGACGAACCCCGCGCTACTGGAAGCGTTCGGCATGACCGAAGAACAGGCAAAGAAGGCCCGGTTCATGGACATCCTTCCGGATTCCGCCCGGAGTTTCCTCCGGGCCTCATGCGGCGAACGGATCAAGGAGAAAATCAACGTCCAGTCGGAGGGCGGCAACGTGACCCTCACGGTCTCCCTCACCCCCATCAAGAACGGCGCGGAGATCGTCGGTGTGGCCGGCTCGGTCCTGCAGTAAAGGAGACCACGTATGGTTCCGCAATGGGTGATCGAGAAGAAACGCGACGGCGGACGCCTCGATGACGTCGAAATCCGCGCTTTTATCGAAGGATTCACCGCCGGTTCGATTCCGGAATATCAAATGTCCGCCCTTGCGATGGCCGTCTTTTTCCGCGGCATGGACACCGGGGAGACGGCCGCGCTCACGGAGGCCATGCGGTGTTCGGGCGACACGCTCGACTGGGCCGGCTGTCCCTTTCCGACCGCCGATAAACATTCGACCGGCGGCATCGGCGACAACCTTTCGCTCATGCTCGCCCCGCTCGCGGCAACCCAGGGCGTCGCCGTCCCGATGATTTCCGGGCGCGGCCTGGGTATCACAGGCGGGACGCTCGACAAGCTGGATTCCATCCCCGGTTACGACACCCGCCTCGGCACAGACCGATTCCGCGAAATCGTGACCTCCGTGGGTTGCTCGATCATCGGGCAGACGGCGCGGCTGGCGCCGGCGGATAAGAAACTTTACGCGCTCCGCGACGTGACGGGTACCGTTCCGAGCATCCCGTTGATCACGGCGAGCATCATGAGCAAAAAGCTGGCCGAAGGCGCGGCCTCGCTGGTTTTCGACGTTAAATTCGGACACGCCGCGTTTATGAAAACGAAGGCCGAGGCGGAACGCCTCGCTGAAAGCCTCGTGCGGACGGGGAAAACCGCAGGCCGCCGTTGTGTCGCGCTGTTAACAGGTATGGACCGCCCGCTGGGGCGGGCCGCCGGAAACGCCGTCGAAGTCGCCGAGGCGGTTGAGACGCTGCGCGGCGAAGGACCGGCGGATAAACGACGGCTCACACTGGCGCTGACAGAGGAAATGGTCGCCCTCTCCTACCCGGGGCGCCCGCGACACGAAATCGCCTCCGCGTTGGCAAAGGCTCTCGACGACGGAAGTGCTTTGCGGAAGTTCCGCGAGATGGTGGAGGCTCACGGCGGCAACGCGCGTTTCCTAGACGACCCCACGCACCTTCCGCAGGCGGGGACGGTGCTCGAGATCCCCGCTCCGGCGGGCGGCTTTGTGCAGGACGTGGACGCGGACGCGATCGGGCGCATCGTGCTGCAGTTGGGCGGTGGACGCAAGGCCGTCACCGACGCGATCGACTATGCGGTCGGCATAGACCGCCTGGTACAGCAAGGCGAGTCCGTCGAAAAGGGACAGCCGTTGATGCGACTCCTCGCGAACGACGCGGCGACGGCGGAGGCACTGGTCCGTCAGGCGGCCGCCGCCGTCACAATCGGCGCGGAAAAGCCGGAAACCGTCCCGCTCGTCGCGGGACGGTTTGAATAGGGGCGGTTACCTGCTACCTTTGTAGAGCATCAACTTCCCGTACGTCCAATTCGGTTTCGGCATTCCGGGGAAGTTTTCTCTATCCATCGTAACCATCAACCACACGGTACGGCCGCCCTCACGGAAGGGGGCGATGGCCGGCCAGACGCGCCCGTGCGGCCCGCCCTTGCCCGTCGCAGGCCAAGGCGGCGTGTCGAAGGAGAGGCGTCCGACCGTCTCCAATCCAGGGTAGGAAAAAACATACACGGCCCGGTCGGAACTTCCCGAAAGGCAATATCGTTTCCCCTCGTAGGGAAGAATCGTCGTACCCGTCGAATTGAACTCGACTGGCCCTGCGATTTTCGTGAACGGACCGTCCCACGCGGCAGATTCCCACATCGAGGCGCGGATCCCCTTCTTCGGCGTGAACTCCGAAAGCAACATACGCCACCTCCCCGCCTCGGCATCCCAGATGCCGTCGGAATCCTCGTTCATGCCGGGAAGGTCGAGTGTTTTCGCCTGCATCACATGGACACCCCGCAACGGCGCTTCCTTGCTCCACGCCGCGTTGACGCCGCCTTTGGCGCGATGGCCGAGTTTGTCATTGGAGGTGGAAAAGTTCGAGACATACGCCCGCCACATCCTCGTTTCGGGATCGTGGAAAAGATCGGCGGCGTGGTCGTTCCGGACAATCCCGTCACCCGTTGAAAAGAAAATCGCGCCCTCAAGCCGCAAATCTGCGGGGTTGCGCGGATCGACGCTCATCACGCCCAGCCAAGACCCGTAGGCACGCGCCGAGAACGTGAAGAAGAAACGTCCTGCCTCTTCATACGGACGGTTCTCGCGGCCTTCCGTGACGAAACGGATGTCCGCCTGTCCGATACCGGCCGAGAGCGCCGCGCAAGGACGGACGGCACCGCCTTCTGCGTGGAACCGCAATGTCCGCGTGTAGACCGCGTCTCGCGGATCGAATCCATCCGGCAACGGTACGGTTTCCAGCAAGCGCACCACGTCACCTTTTTTGACAAAGACGGCGACGGGGAAACGCCCCGCCGGGAGCAGCGCGGCCTCGAAAGGCGGTTCGGGAAGACGTTTGTTCCCGGCTTGGAAGGAATAACGGAACTTCACCTCGCCGGAGACCGTCGCGAACGACAGTTCCGCCGGGAGAGCGGCCACCTCCGCCGTGTACTGCGCACCGGGCCAAAAAACGTCGGCGGACAGCGGAATCGCGCCGTCCAGCTGAAACCGACGTTCGTGGACCAGGCGGAACGTAAGGTCGGTGGGCGACCCCGCTCTCGCCGTGAGCGAGACGGCCGTACCAAGCGCGGCCGCGAAACCCAATATCCTGTATCTTTGCATAACATCCATCCTTTGCTTTCAGTCTACCAGAAAAGTGGCGGCAGAACAACCCCGGCCATTCGGCATGCTTACCTTTCAACGTTTGGACACTTTGAAGCCTTAAAAACAGATATAGGAATGACGTGGATAACCCTTTCCAACCTTGTTTTAAGCACACTTAACATTGCATCTATCAATCAGTTAGGTAGGTGATTGCATACAATTGCATACAAGGTTTTGGGATTTTGCCTCGTAAACCATTCCCCCGCAAAGAGTTATTACTGTACCGAGTTAAGAAAAGAGAG
>JAGCVN010000090.1 GCA_017962315.1 Kiritimatiellia bacterium | reverse complement strand
GGCGACGCCACGCTCCTGCTCCACCTCGGTTATCGCGCCGAAGAGGACGCCGCCTTTCTGGATGAACCGACAGAGGTAGAGGAGGAGCGCGTCATCCGCGCCCTCATCAAAAAGACGCTCGCCGAGGAGCCCGGATTCTTCCACCGAGCCGTCGCGAAATGCCGGGGGTGTTCCGAGGAGACGACGACCGGGGTTCACCGGCTCTACCAGCTGGAAGCGCAGAAGAAACTCCTCTTCCCCGCGATCAACGTCAATGACTCCGTCACGAAATCGAAGTTCGACAACATCTACGGATGCCGCGAGTCGCTGGTGGACGGTATCAAGCGCGCGACCGACGTGATGCTCGCCGGGAAGCTCGCGTTCGTCTGCGGCTACGGGGATGTCGGGAAAGGGTGCGCCGAGGCGCTTCGCGGAAGCCACGCGCAGGTCTGGGTTTCCGAAATCGACCCGATCTGCGCGCTTCAGGCGTGCATGGCGGGGTTCAAGGTCACGACGGTCGAAGACGCCCTTCCCTACGCGAACCTGTTTGTGACGACGACGGGAAACTGCGACATCATCACCGCCGAACACATGAGCCGTATGCGGGACCAGACGATCGTCTGCAACATCGGGCATTTCGACAACGAGATCCGCGTCGCGGAGTTGAAAAAGTGGCCGGGTATCCGCGTCGTGAACATCAAGCCGCAGGTGGACAAGTGGATTTTCCCTGACGGCCACTGCATCTACCTGCTCGCGGAAGGCCGGCTCGTCAACCTTGGCTGTGCGACCGGGCACCCGGCGTTCGTGATGTCGAACAGTTTCACCAACCAGTGTCTCGCCCAGATGAAACTGTGGCAGGAGAAACTGGAAACCGCCGTCTACCGCCTTCCGAAAGAGCTGGACGAAGAGGTCGCCCGCCTGCACCTCGAACAGCTCGGCGCGAAACTCACGAAACTCACGCAGAAACAGGCGGACTATATCGGCGTCCCGGTGGACGGTCCGTTCAAGCCGGAATACTACCGGTATTAACAGTCGAAGAGAGAGAAAAATGAGCGAATCTTGTTCCGGTTCCTGTTCCAGCTGTTCCAGTGCGGGAGGCTGTTCGCATCAGCACGGCCCGAGCGAAGCGGATCTTCGCCTCGCCGAGCGGCTAAGCCATATCCAGAAAGTCATCCTCGTCATGTCCGGAAAGGGCGGCGTCGGGAAAAGCACCGTAGCCGTGAACCTCGCCGTCGCGGCCGCAAAAGCGGGGAAGCGCGTCGGGTTGCTTGACATCGACGTCCACGGTCCCAGCGTCCCGACGATGCTCGGACTGGAGGGTAAACAGCTGTTTTCCACTGAGACGGGGATCGAACCGATCGAGACGGAGGGCATCCGCGTCATTTCCGTCGGTTTCCTGCTGGACAATCTGGACGATCCCGTCGTCTGGCGCGGCCCGATGAAGATCAGCGTGATCCGGCAGTTTCTGGAGAGTGTCGCCTGGGGCAACCTCGACCTGCTCGTCATCGACGCGCCGCCAGGAACAGGCGACGAGCCGTTGACCGTTCTCCAGCTCGTCCCTCGTGACATGGCGGGCGCGGTCATCGTGACGACGCCGCAGCGCGTCGCCTCGGTCGATGTGCGCAAGTCGGTCAGCTTCTGCAAGCAACTCGAAATCCCCGTGCTAGGGGTAATCGAAAACATGAGCGGTTTTGTCTGTCCGTACTGCGGTAAACTTACACCGATCCTCCGCCAGGGCGGGGGAAAGGCGTTGGCGGAAGACATGGGCGTGCCGTTCCTCGGCAGCATCCCGCTCGACCCCGCCGTGACCGACGCAGGCGACAACGGCACACCTTTCGCAAGCGACGCGAAGGGCGATTCACCGGTTTCGTCCGCGTTCCGCGACATCGTATCCAAAGTCCTTTAAGGAGTCGTTACGTAACCACGTTGTTTTGAACACCTCTACCCCTCTGGAATGACAACATGACTGCAATCCCCATATTCTGCGTCCTTTCTCTTCTGCTCATCCTCGGAAAAGGCGTGCGCGTCATGTTTCCACTCCTGCAACGGCTCTACCTGCCCAGTTCCGTAATCGGTGGCATTCTGGGGCTCACCGTGATTTCGTGCTGCGGAGAGATCATCCCGCAGGAATACATCACGGGGATGCGCAAGGTGCCCGGATTCCTGATCAACGTCATCTTCGCGACGCTCTTCATGGGCAGCGTCACGCCGAAACTGGGGAAAGTGTTCCGTCTCGCCTTTCCGCAACTCTGCATGGGACAGCTTCTCGGCTGGGGGCAGTACGTCATCGGACTCGGTCTTGCGGGGTTTCTGCTCGCACCTTGTTTCGGTGTCCCCCCCGCGTTCGGGAACCTGCTGGAAATCGGCTTTGAAGGCGGACACGGGACGGTCGGCGGCATGACGGAGAGTTTCATGGCGTTCGGCTGGGAAGACGGTATCGCGCTGGGGTACACCCTGGCCACCATCGGGATGGTACTCGGCATCGTTCTGGGCATGGCGCTTGTGAACTGGGCACAAGGCAAACAGGCTATCGTGAACGTGCGCTCCTTCAAGACACGCGACCGTCTGGAGCGAATCGGCGTCTACCGTCTGCGGGACCGTCCCCACGCGGGCAAGCAGACGGTCTTCTGCGATTCCATCGACTCCCTCGCCTGGCATATCGCCCTCGTGGGTTTCGCCGTGTGTATTGGATTCGGGATGTTGAAAGGATTTCAGGCGGCCGAGGTTTACTTCTTTCCGAACGCAAAAAACCGGATCTTCAACGGTTTTCCGCTTTTCCCGCTTTGCATGATCGGCGGCGTACTCCTCCAGCAGACGGCTCAGCGTTTCCGCGTCCACCCGCTCATCGACAAAACCCAGATGCAGCGGATCTCCGGGGCCGCGCTTGACTTTCTCGTCGTCTCCGCCGTCGCGACGATCCAGCTCACGGTGGTCGTCCGAAACGGGCTGCCCCTGCTGATCATGGCCGTCGCGGGGGCGGCGTGGAGCGTGCTGGGCGTGGTCTTCCTGGCGCCGCGCATTTTCAAGGAAGCCTGGTTTGAACGCGCCATCGCGGAGTTCGGGCAAAGCCTCGGCGTGACAGCGACCGGTCTTCTGTTGTTGCGAACGGTCGATCCCGAAGGCAAGACCCCAGCCGCGGCCTCCTTCGGTTACAAACAGTTGATCCACGAACCCTTCATGGGGGGCGGCATCTGGACGGCACTCGCCTTGACGCTCGTCTTCAACCTCGGCTGGTTCCCGATCTGGTGTTTCTGCTGCGTCATGCTGATCGTCTGGGGCATCCTGACCTTCTTCATGGCCCGGCGGCACAACGAAACCTAGGAGTACAACGAAACCATGAAACCGACACTTGGATTTGCCATCGCGGCTTCGGTGCTGTGCGGATGTTTTTCGTCTACGCCCGCGACCGCCGACATCCCGTTCTCCGCGATCCGCCTCCGGAAGCCGCATACCGACAGGGAAGAGGTGTGGAACGGGTTGCTTGCGCAATTCGCGAAGCACCGCGCCGGCATTGACGAGGTGTGGTTCTCCACGGGTATCAGTTTCCCGAAGATGGAGGAACACCGCGCCTCCGTCGCCCGCCTTGCGAAGGCGTCAGCGGAACTGCGCAAGATCGGCATTCTGCCGTCGCTCCAGATTCAGGCCACGATCGGCCACGGAGACGCCTTCCTTCGTTACGCGGACAACACGGGGATGACGTGGCAAGGATTCACGTCGGCGAACGGGGCGGTGGCGAAGGGTTGCAACTGTTTCCGTGCGCCGGGCTTCCTCGCGTACATGAAAGAGATGGCCACGCTCTATGCCGCCGCCATGCGTCCCTACTCCGTGTGGATCGACGACGACATCCGCATCGTCAACCACGGAGGTCCCGGCTGGGGATGCCACTGCGAATATTGCCTTGGACAGTTCGCGAAGAAGGAGGGGAAGGCACGCACGCGCAAGCAACTAATCGCGGAAATGAAGGACGACGACGCGCTTGCCGCGCGCTGGCGCTCGTTCGCGTTCGAGGGCGAGGCCGAACTCGTGCGCGTGATCGCCGAAGCCGTCCACGCCGCATCGCCGGAGACGCGCATGTGCCAGCAGCAGCCGGGACGCTACTTCCCCGAACACCGGCTCCTTTACGAGGCAGACTATGCGGCGACAGGGCTCCCCGTGGGGATGCGCCCCGGTGCGGGCGCGTACTACGACCACGACGCACGCGCCCAAATCGGCAAAGCGTACACGCTGGCGCTCCAGATCGACACGATTGGTCCGCTGCCGTTCATCGACCGCATCTGCCCGGAAATCGAGTCGTCTCCGCGTTCCTTCGCCTGCCGCACGGGACAGGGCGTGCTTCTGGAAGCGCTGGAGGCGCTTGCACAGGGCATGAACGCCATCTCCGCGCTGATCATGGACGCCGGATTCGAGACGCCGGAATGGTACGGCGACGAGCTGCTCGCCCCGCTTGCCCGTAACGCGGCGATGATGAAGCGTTACGTGGCGTTAAACGAAGGCGCGGCGCGGTGCGGCTATGGGTTTGCGGGCGATCCCCCCATCCAGTTGCAGACGTCTTCGCTTCCGCTCAAACCGCTCATACCCGGTGCGCGGTCAGACCTTGCGCGTATCGTCACCACGACCGCCGCGAAGGAGGCCGTCGATGCAGGGAAGGAGGCTGTGACACGACTTCTTTCCGAAGACATACTGATCGACGGCGCGGCGGCGGAAATGCTCTTCAAGGCCGGCTACGGTGCGGAAATCGGCATCACGGGCTGCGTCGCGGCCAACGGGAACCTGCGCGAACGTTTTCTGCCCGTTCCCGTGAACGAGGGTTTCAAGGCGCGCGAGACGCCGGCCTCGGGGCAGACGCTCTTTCTGAAGCCTGCGCCGGGGGCAATTGCCATTTCCGAATACTACAGCGATGCGAACAACGAGCCGCTGGACCTGCCGGGATATGCGGCGGTGATGTCCGAGGCGAAGGACGGACGCCGCCGCGTGGTGTTCGGGACCCATGCGTTCACGGCGACGCTCTCGCGAGCCTCAGGCGACCGCGTGATCCAGTTGCACCGGCTCTGCGACTGGGCTTCGCAAGGCAAGTCGCCGGTTCTTCTTGAAACGCCCACGCTCTCGTTCGTCCAGCCTCGTGTACGCAAAGACGGCACGCTCGCTTCCGTCGTGTTCGTGAACACGTCGATCGGCCGCACGCCACCCGTGAAGTTGCGTCTACGCGGCGTACCGGCGGATGTTAAAAAAGCCGTCTGGTCATCATTCGACACGAAAGACGTGACGATCGACATTGTGCGCGACGACACCGATGTCCTCGTCACGTTGCCCCCCGTTCCCGCGTGGAATGGCGGGTACATCTTCTTCCCGGAACGGGAAACGCGGTAGAAAAGTTTGGAACTTAGACTCTAACAGCGAGGTAACAAAGATGGTGTATGCGCAGGTTTTGAAGAAGTTGATCGCAGGAATGGATTTGACGGAGGGTGAAGCGTTCGAAGCGGTCGAAGAGATCCTTTCCGGGCGGATGACCGAAGGGCAAATCGGGGCCTTTCTCGCCGCATTGGCGGCGAAGGGCGAGACGGTCGAAGAGATCTGCGGCGGCGCAGCGGCGATGCGGGCGGCGGCGACACGCGTGCAGTGCCTTGTGGCGAACGCACTCGACACCGTCGGCACGGGCGGCGACGGCGGCATCACCTTCAACATTTCCACCACCGTCGCGTTCGTCGCCGCCGGCGCGGGCGCCGTCGTCGCCAAACACGGGAACCGGGCCAGTTCGGGGAAAAGCGGCAGCGCGGACTGCCTTGAAAAACTGGGATTCAACCTCAACGCCGATCCGGAACGGATGGAGGAGGCGTTGAATGAACTCGGCATCACCTTCCTCTTTGCCCCCTCGTTCCACAAGGCGATGCGTTTCGCGGGCCCCGTTCGCAAGCAGCTCGGCGTCCGTACCCTCTTCAACATGCTGGGACCGTTAACGAATCCGGCAGGGGCGGCGTGTCAGCTCATCGGCGTCTTCGCGCCAGATTTAACCGAAACATTCGCCCAGGCGTTGAAACGACTCGGCTCGCGCCGCGTCCTAGTCGTACACGGCAGCGACGGCATGGACGAGATCACGCTCACGGGGCCGACGCGGTGTTCAGAATTGAAAGACGGATTGGTGAAGACCTACGACATCGACCCGTTGCAGTATTTCGAAGATACCTGCACCCCGGAGGAACTGGAAGGCGGGGATGCGGAGAGGAACGCGGAAATCACACGGGAAATCCTGTCCGGGACGTGCAAAGGACCGAAGCGAGACATCGTGCTGATCAATTCCGCGGCCTCGCTCCTCGCGGCAGGACTGGTCCCCGACCTGAGGGCGGGCATCGCGAAATCGGCCGAATCCATCGACAGCGGGACCGCCCTTGAAAAACTCGAACGGCTCGTCGAGTTCTCGAAAGGGTAAGGCCGTCGGGGCGGAATACCGGGGTAAGAAAATACGGAGTGTCTTGCCATCGGCCGCAACCGAATTGCGCTCGACAGCCCGCCACGCTAACCGGATACGAATATTCTCACACTTCCGCTTGACTTTGATCACGGAATCCATGAAAATAACCGTGTTTTTGCTACTAAACCCGGCGGACGTTTGTGTGTCTTTCCGGGGTAAGGAGGTTTGTTTTGAACGATCTTGAGACTATGCGCCACAGCGCGGCCCACGTCATGGCCGCGGCCGTGTGCCGTTTGTACAAGGATGTGAAGATTGACATCGGGCCCGCCACGGCGGACGGTTTTTACTATGACTTCGACTTGGAGCACCGCTTCACGCCGGACGACTTCGCGGTCATCGAGGCGGAGATGCGAAAAATCATTGCCGAGGATCTGCCGTTCGTGCGCAAAGAAGTGACGCGCGAAGAAGCGAAGGAAATATTCAAGAACCAGCCTTTCAAGCTGGAACGGCTCGCAGACATCCCCGAAGGCGCCACCGTCTCCATCTACGAAACGGGCGACTACGTAGACCTTTGCCGGGGGCCGCACGTCGAAAGTTCCGGGAAAATCGGCGCCGTCAAGATCCTTTCCACGGCGGGGTCGTACTACCGTGGCGATGAGAACAACAAGATGCTGCAGCGCCTGTACGGCATGGCCGAGGCGACGCAGAAAGACATCGACGACAAGCTTGCGGTATTGGAAGAGGCAAAGAAGCGCGACCACCGGCGTCTCGGGAAAGAGCTGGACCTCTACAGCGTCAGCGACGCGGTCGGCCCGGGACTTGCCCTTTGGCACCCGAAAGGTGCGCGCATCCGTATCGCGATCGAGGACTACTGGCGCAAAGAGCATTTCAAGGCAGGGTATCAGATGGTCTTCACCCCGCACATCGGCCGCAGTTACCTGTGGGAGACAAGCGGACATTTAGGCTTCTACAAGGAAAGCATGTTCCCGCAGATGTCTGTGGCGGAAGGGGAAGGCGACTCGCGTGTCGTCGAACCTTACTACGTCAAACCGATGAACTGCCCGTTCCACATCGAAATCTACCGCACGCGCCGGTACAGTTACCGTGACCTCCCGCTGCGTTTCGCGGAACTGGGGACGGTGTACCGCTACGAGAAAGAGGGCGTCCGTCACGGGCTTCTCCGCGTACGCGGCTTCACTCAAGATGATGCGCACATCTTCTGTACCCCGGAACAGATTGTCGAAGAGATCAAGTTCACGGTCAACTTCGCGCTGCGCATCCTGCACCGTTTCGGGTTCACCGACATCACGGCGTACCTCAGCACCCGTCCGGAACATTCGGTCGGTCCGCAAGAACGCTGGGAGCAGGCTACGGAGTCCCTCCGCGCCGCGCTGGATGCGGAGGGTATCCGCTACGAGGTGGACGAGGGCGGCGGCGCGTTCTACGGACCGAAGATCGACTTGAAGATCAAAGACGCACTCGGACGCCCCTGGCAGCTCGGCACCGTGCAGTTCGACTTCAACCTGCCGGAACGGTTCAAGCTGACTTACGTCGGAGAGGACGGTAAGGAACACCAGCCCTACATGGTACACCGCGCCCTGCTCGGCAGCCTGGAGCGTTTCTTCGGCATCTTGATCGAGCACTACGGCGGGGCGTTCCCGACGTGGCTCGCGCCGGAACAAGTCCGCATCCTCCCGATCACGTCCGGACAGATGGACGCTGCCGTGAAACTGCGCGACCAGCTGCTGGACGAGAACGTCCGGGTCGAGATCGACGACGAGAACGACAAGCTCGGCGCGAAGATCCGCCGTGCCCAGCTGGAAAAAGTGCCGTTCATGCTGATCCTCGGCAAACGCGACGTCGAAGCCGGCGTCATCTCCGTCCGCAACCGCGAGGCGGGCGATCTCGGCGCGATGTCCTACGGGGACTTCCTGGCGAAGTTCAAGGAGTCGTTAAAAGCTTAAAGGCCCGGCCGTGTGGCCGATCGCCTGATTGAGAAAACCAACGGAAAAACAATTCCACACAGTGGCCGCAAGAGCGGTCGAACAATGGAGGTGAGCTATCGCTTCGTTCATTCGAGTCAACTTCAAAATCCGCGTACCGGAAGTCCGCGTACTTAGCCAGACGGGCGAAATGTTAGGTGTCATGGCGACACGCGACGCCCAGCGCATGGCGGACAACCAGGGTCTCGACCTTGTCGAGGTTTCCCCGAACGCAAAACCGCCGGTCTGCAAGATCATGGACTACGGTAAGTACCGCTATGAAGAGAGCATCAAGCGCAAAGAACAGCGGAAGAGCCAGAAGGTCACGATGGTCAAGGAGATCAAATTCCACCCCGGCGTGGATACGAACGACCTCGGACACAAGCTGCGCCAAATGACGGAGTTCTTCAAGGCGGGACACAAAGTCAAAGTCACCCTGCAGTACCGTGGGCGCGAAAACGCCCACAAGGACCTCGGCATGGAGGTGATCAAGAAAGTGATCGAAGCCACCGCAGAGTACGCGACGCTCGAACAGCAGCCGAAGTTTTTCGGCCGCACGTTGAGCTGTCTGCTCACCCCGCGCCCGCAGCAGCAGAAACAGAAGCCGGCCCCGACCCCTGAAAAGGAGAAGCCCCAAGAATAGCCCGCCCCGACAGAAGGGATGAAATCGATGAAGTCGGCGCGAGTCGGACTTCATCGATTTTTATGTCCGTCCGAAATCCTGACGAAAGGAACACAACCATGACAAAACCGACCAACGAACAGATTTTCCTCGCCGCGAACACGATCCGCGGATTGGCGATCGACGCCATCCAGGCGGCGAATTCCGGCCACCCCGGGGCACCGATGGGCCTGGCGGACATCGCCGCCGTCCTTTGGCTGAAATACCTCAAAATCGATCCCACGGACGCAACGTGGGAAGACCGCGACCGTTTCGTCCTGAGCGGCGGACACGGATCCATGCTCCTGTATTCCCTGCTTCACCTCGCGGGATACCCGGTCTCGCTCGACGACCTAAAGCAGTTTCGCCAGCTCGACAGCCTCACCCCCGGACATCCGGAACGCGGTCACACGCCAGGCGTGGAGATCACGACGGGGCCGCTGGGGCAGGGACTCGCCTCTGCCGTCGGCATGGCCGTCGCCGAACGGATGGCCGCCGCGCGTTTCAACGTTGAGGGGCAACCCGACGTCGTAGACCATCGCACGTGGGTCTTCTGCGGCGACGGCGACCTAGAGGAGGGCGTCAGCCACGAAGCCTGTTCTCTCGCCGGGCACTTGCAACTCGACAAACTCGTCGTATTCTACGACAACAACCACATCACCATCGAAGGAGGGACAGACCTTTCCGTCAGCGACGACGTCAAACTCCGCTTCAAAGCCTACAACTGGCACGTACTGGAAATCAACGGACACGATCCGGACCAGATCGACAAGGCGATTCGCAAGGCGATGAAGCTCACGGGGCATCCCGTGCTGATCGTCTGCAACACGCACATCGGGCAAGGATCACCCAACAAACACGACACAGCCGAAGCGCACGGCGCCCCGCTTGGCGTGGAGGAAGTCGCCCTCACCAAACAGACTCTCGGCCTGCCGGTCGATCAGCCGTTCTACGTGCCGGAGGAGGTCTACGCCCTCTTCGCCGAACGAAAGTCAAAAGGACGCTCCGCCCACAACAAATGGAAGCGGGCATTCCGGGAATGGCAAAAGGCCGTACCAGAGAAAGCGGAACTCTGGAAACAGTGTTACGAGGATGTCATCCCCGAAAACATCGCCGACATTCTTCCCTCGTTCGACCCCGACAAACCGGTCGCCACGCGCAATGCCTCCGGAACCGTATTGAACGCATTGGCGAAAGTCCTACCGCAACTCGTCGGTGGTTCTGCCGACCTTGCCCCCTCCAACAAGACCTACCTAAAGGAGATGGGCGACATCGCGGCGGGAGCGTTCGGCGGACGGAACTTCCACTTCGGCATCCGCGAACTGGCGATGTCCTGCATGATGAACGGGATTGCCGCGCACGGCGGATTCCGCGTCTTCGGCGGTACGTTCTTCGTGTTCAGCGACTACTGCCGTCCCGCGATACGCCTTGCCTGCCAGATGCGGCTTCCCGTCATTTACGTCTTCTCGCACGACAGTTTCTATGTCGGAGAAGACGGACCGACGCATGAACCCGTCGAACAGCTCGCCGCGCTCCGCTGTATACCGGGTCTGACGGTGATCCGTCCGGCAGACCCGACGGAAACTGCGGCCGCCTGGGTTGCCGCCCTCAAGAACAAGAAGGGGCCGACGGCCATCCTGCTCACGCGCCAGAACATGAAGGTGATCGAGCGGGCGCACGCGCCGTCCGCCTCGAACCTTGAAAAAGGGGCCTACATCCTCTGGCAGTCGAACGACGTGGCCAACACGCCCGACCTCTTGATGATCGCGAGCGGATCCGAAGTGGAACTCGCGCTTGAAGCCGCGCAGAAGATCACCGACAAGATCGTCCGCGTCATCTCCATGCCGAGCTGGGAGCTTTTCGCCAAGCAGAACCAGGGGTACCGCGACCGCGTCATTGACGTGAACTGCTCGCGACGTCTGGTCATCGAAGCGGGGACTTCCTTCGGATGGGAGAAGTTCCTCATCGGGTGCCGTGCGTCCGCGACGATTACGCTCGACACCTACGGTGCCTCCGGTCCTTACAAGAAACTGGCCGAGAAGTTCGGTTTCACCGTTGAGAACGTGATCGCAAAAGCGCGCGAGCTTTTCAAGCGTTAGCGTATCGCCCCCGCCGGATTCCCGGCGGGGTTCTTTTTCGGAGGTGGAGATGGCAGAAAGCGTCTGGTATTACGCAACGAACAACGTGCAACACGGTCCTTTCACGTTTGAAGAAATGAAAGCTTTCGCACAGGAAGGCCGTTTCTCCCGGACAGATCTCGTCTGGGAACCGGGGTTCGGAAACCGCTGGCGGAACGCGGGGGGTGTGGAAGACCTCTTCCCAGATGCGGTGGACAACGTGAATGAGCTGCCGCCCGACATCCCACCCACCCCCGAACCGGCGCTCGACCGCCTTATGGAATCTGCGCACAACCGTGTCCCGTTGAGCGGGGTAAAGGGGGAAGTACCCTCCGTTTTCGGATCGGCCGTGCTGGCGTTCCGCCGGATGCGGGACGTCCTTTTCGTCTCCTGCCGTTTTACGCGCTGGCTGGGTATCGCCTTCTGTACCTGGCTTTGCGGATTCAATTTCTCGTTGCGTTTGCCGAATCCGGCGAAGAGTGATTTGGGAATCGGATCCGTCGCCCATTCCGGCGGGCAGTCCCCCGATGCCGTGTTTAAGGAACTTCAACAAATGTTCAATACCGCATACGACACGGCCATGCAGCACCTTCATACACGGACGGGTTTGATTGTCCTTTTCTGCATACTCTGTTTCTTTCTGGTTTTCACGCTGATTTCGTTCTTTCTTCGATGCCGGGGAGAGTTTATGTTTCTCCACCGCTGGTACCATCCGGACGAAAGCATCCAGACGGTCTGGCGGAATTCCCGTTATGCCGCACACCATCTTTTTCGCTGGGAAGTCGGTTTCTACTTCCTCTCCTTAATCGTGCTCGGACTCACATTGGTATACGGATACCGAAACATCCTCCAACCTTATCTGGCGAACGGCAAGGCGTGGGATGTAAAGTTCGTTATCCCGTTCATCTGGTTCGCAAGCTTCCTTAGCGTCGAGCTGTTGACCTACGCTGCCGTCCGGAGCGTCATCCGCGAATTCATCGTTCCCGTCATGTACTGGCAGGGATGCCCGGCAAATGCGGCCTGGCGTTCGTTCTTCTCCCTCTGTTGGCAGCGCCCCTTCCGGCTTCTCGGCTATTATCTGTTGATGTACGTTCTCTTTCTGGTGTGGTTTTTCGTCTATCTACTAGCCATCGTCGGTTCGCTGTTCATCGGTGGCATCCTCTTGGCGTTGCCGTATGTCGGCACCGTTCTCCTTCTGCCCGCCACGTTCTTTTTCCGGGGCTATTCGCTCGCCTTCATCCACCAGTGGCGTAAAGACCTCGTCCCGCTTGAATAGGAGAACGCAATGCGTTTTGTTTCCGTTGCCCAGATGCAAGCCGCCGATCGTGCAGCCCAGCAACGTCCGCAGACGGATGGACTGGCCCTCATGCTGCGGGCCGGAACGGAATTGGCGCGCCATGTCGCAGCCATCGCCCGTTTGAAAGGTACGCGGCGTGTCCTTCTTTTGGCGGGGAAAGGAAACAACGGCGGCGATGCCTTCGTCGCGGCCAAAGCCTTGCGCCTCGCCGGTTTTTTATCCGAAATCTGGATGGTCACGTATCCCGACACCCTCAAAGGTGACGCACTCGAGGCCTTCAGCTGGATGAAAAACGCAGACATCCCCTACTCCGTCCTTCCCAGACCGGATGACTGGAATTCTCCAGAACAGCGGACGGGGGCGATATCGCTCGACGCCATTCTCGTGGATGCGTTGCTCGGTACCGGCTGCAAGGGCGTTCCGCACGGAACCGTCGCTTCTGCAATCCGCTGGATCAACACGCAGCGCGACCATTCGTTTATTCTCGCGGCAGACATCCCGTCGGGAATCAATGGTGACACGGGAACAGGTGACGGCGAGTTCGTCCGGGCCGACCTGACAGTCACCTTTGCCCGACCGAAGACCGGCTTCTCCAACCCTGCGAACGCAAGTGTGTTCGGCGAAGTCACAGTCGCCGACATCGGGATGCCGGATGAAATCGCCGATGCCGCGACCACCACCGGGTTCGGTGGCATCGGCGGCTTCATCGCCGCGCCGGAAATTCTCCGAAAAATCCCGCCTCGTCTCTGGCACGCGAACAAGGGAACATTCGGAAAACTCTGCATACGGGGCGGGAGCGAACGTTATCCGCATGCGCCGATACTCGCTGCGCTCGGTGCGACAAGAAGCGGTGTCGGACTTCTGTCGCTGTCCGTTCCAGAGACGAGCCGTGTCGCGGCGTCAATCCATGTCCCAGAAGCCATAGTATATAGAGAACTCTCCGATTTCTCCGCATTTGACGCCGTAGTCTACGGTCCGGGGCTCGGCCCCCCCGTGCCGGGAAATCGTTTCCAACTCAAAGCCAAGCGGGCTGTAGTCGACGCAGACGGTTTGAATCTGCTCGCGCAGACGCCGGGATTCCGTTTCGATGACGGGAGCGCCATCCTCACGCCCCATCCCGGAGAGGCGGCCCGGCTGCTCGGTTGTGCAGTGTCGGAAATCCAGGACAACAGAACAGAAGCCGTTCGTGAACTCGCCGACCGTTACAACGCCGTCGCCGTCCTCAAAGGTGCAGGTACGCTCGTCTGCCGCCCGAAGAGAGAGCCCTGGTTAAACCTGACGGGCAATTCCGGTATGGCGACAGGAGGAACGGGCGACGTACTGGCCGGGCTTGTCGGCGGATTGTTTGCACAAGGGATGGACGCCTTTGACGCTGCCTGTCTCGCCGTCTGGGCACATGGACACGCAGGCAATCTCGTCGCCTGGCAGGACGGTCCGCGCGCGGTCACGCCGCTTTCCCTCGCCTCTGCCCTATCGTTGACCAAGAGAGGGCTTTACAACTACAAGAGACAGGCGATCTAGAACGCTTGAAACTTGCGCTTCAAGAACAAAACAAGCCGCTCCTCACCCGCCCCGCATCGGCGGCTAAGCGTCGATGAAAAGGTCGGAAGAGGCGAAGAACGGATCCGTCGTGCAACGGATCCCGATCCGCCGCAGACCGGCTGCATCGCCGGGCGTCGGCATATGCGTCATGTGCATCTCGCAGTCGCGTAATTCTATCATCTTCTCCATCGCGACCTGGTCTGCCGGGTTGCTGGGCGAGCCGATGGCGAGGGCGATCATCGCCTCGTCCAGGTTCAAGCTGCTGTACTTGCTTTTCAGAATCTCGTGTTTCATATGGATGATGGACTGCACGATCTCCGGGGCGAGGAGGTGGAGAGAATCGGGAATCCCGGCAAGCACCTTGACCGCATTCAAGACAACCGCAGCAGCGGCATGGACATCATCTGAATTCTTACCGGTCACGACGCGCCCGTCGCGTAGTTTCAACGCGGCTCCGACGAAAATCCCGTTATGCCCTTTGCCCTGTTTCTTACAGAGGAGGCTCGCCTCACGCGCCGGTTTGACAACGGGACGGTCTTCCGGATGGAGCCCCAGTTTCTGCATCAATTCGTCGGCTCGGTCGAGCGTGGACTGCTCCCCCTGCCCCGCCGTATACTCGCAGAGATGGCGGAAATAACGACGGATGACCTCCTGGCAGGAAGCCTCGCGGACAACCTCGTCATCGATGATCCCGCACTTGATTTTGTTCACGCCCATGTCCGTGGGCGACTTGTACGGACAGGCGTCGTTCGTCATTTTCTCCCAGATCGCGCGGAGCAACGGGAAGGCGGCGACGTCACGGTTGTAGTTGATGGACTCGATGCCGTAGGTTTCGAGGTGGTAGGGATCGACCATGTTGTAATCTTTCAAATCGGCCGTAGCCGCCTCGTAGGCGATATTGACGGGATGTTCGAGCGCCAAGTCCCAGACAGGAAACGTCTCGAACTTCGCGTATCCCGCCATGCGCCCCTGCTTGTGTTCATGGTAGAGCTGGGTCAGGCAGGTGGCGAGTTTCCCGCTTCCCGGGCCAGGCGCAGTGACCACAACGATGGGGCGTTCCGTCTGGACGAATTCGTTCGCACCGTACCCTTTTTCACTGACGATCGTATCCACATCCGCCGGATATCCCTGCGTGGCGTAATGGTAGTAAACCTTGATGCCGCGGTGTTCCAGCCTGGCGCGGAACTGTTGAGCCGGTTTCTGTCCGTTGTAACGGGTGATGACCACTGCGCGTACAAGAAGGCCGAGACCGCGCAACCCGTCGATCAGACGCAACGTGTCGCTCTCGTATGAAATCCCGAAATCGGCGCGCATCTTCTTGCGTTCGATATCACCTGCGTAGATGCAGAGTAAAATCTCCGCCTTGTCTTTGAGTTGTTGGAGCAACCGCAGTTTCACGTTCGGGTCGTAGCCCGGAAGGATTCTTGCGGCATGGAGGTCCTGCATCAGTTTCCCGCCGAACTCCAGATAAAGCTTGTTCCCGTTCTTCTCCGCACGACGAAGAATTTCCGCCGTCTGTTCCGCCAGATACTTCTCGTTGTCAAAACCGATCCGCTGCATAGTCTCACTCTTTCCTGTTTTACTAAGAACGGAATTGAATTTTCCCCCATTTTCCCAAGTAAGTCAATGTATTTCGGTGTAAACAGCCAAGTTTTATTTCCGTAGCACCTCCATTTCTGTTGACAAAACGGCATAGATACAACATAAACGGGAAGATACTATTCATTCATGTTCACAACTGCATACATACAAATGTGGATTAGTAGCCCTCGCGATCTGCGAACAATTTTTGCAATCGCGATGGGGACTTCGTGCATGAGTGTGGGCCTGATCCAACCAGTAAAGGGCATTTTCGAGGTGTGAAACGACGGTTTTCCCGGAAAAGCGACGGGAGGAAATCCCGTTCGTTTTTGAACGCGTAGGCCCAGAGATAAAACGACTGCCCTGCCGCAACGAAGGCGTCGGAGACATTGCCCTCCCCGCATCGGACGCGACGGGGCGCGTCCCTCCTTTCTCTGCGCCTCTTCGTTAAAAAATTGCAGCTCCCTTGCCGCAAAAACACTGAAGAGCCACAAAGTTACCCACAGTTACATTCCCGTGTAAAGCGTGGGCGGTGAGCTTACCTATACGTTATATTGAAACCAACAGAAACAACTTGTAAAAACAACATTTTTTGTTTCTCGCCACACAACCGCGCGGCGTTTTGCATCCGGGTCTCGAATTCCGTCCGGCTCCTCATAAAAGTTGTTCATATCGTTTCCAGTCAAAACGTATCCTCATTTTCATTCCCGTGCAAGGCGCGGGCTGCGGACTTGCCGCTGATTTCGCGATTAAGACGGGCTACAAGGTCGTCGCTAAGCGGATAACGGGCGATGACGGCCGCAGCAACGGCAAGGAGGAGGGAAGGAATGATGCAGACGAGCCAACGTATCCCCTCCCCTGCGGACGGTGGCTGTTCTTCCAACCCGTTCATAAAATACACACCCGCCGCGTTACCGACCGAAAACATGGCGAACACCACCACAAAGAAGAGCGAGAGAAGCCGAAGAGGCGCGTTCCGGAAGAATTCCCGCCACAAGTCCCCCACCTTCACCAGAGCGGACTCTGCCGCGTCCATCACCACACGTTCCCGGATCCGAGTAAAAGAAAAGACAAGTAACGCGGCGGCAAGCGTCGCGAGTCCCACCATCGTCCAGAACCAGGCGCGGGGTTCTGTCGGCAGAGAAATCTTCCCTTCTGCAACGGCGGCTCGATATCCCGTCCAGGCGAGGACACCCCCCGAAAGAACTTTACCGAACGCCATTCCAAGCCGGCAGAAGCACCCCATGACGGCATTCACGATCCCCGACATACGCCGCCCCGTTCGATGTTCCGAATACGCGATCACCTCCGGGACAAACGTCCACATATACCCCGTTGCAACGATAATACCCGATGCCTTTACAAACTGTGCGGCATAAATCAGTCCAGGATGATCCGCAACACGCCATAACCGGCTCAAGACGTAGAGTGCGGCCATACCGGCGACGGCGACGGATGCGAACACGAAAAAAAGGTTTCTTTTACCGAAAAACCGTCTGAGTGCCGGAAGGAACGGCATAAAGACGAAGGATGGCAACATCCCAAACCCCATGAACAGCATCATGCGCCAGGGCAACACCCTTTCACTCGCGAACGAAGCGACAAAGAGAGGAATCCCCACCATCGCGGCGAGACAACCGGCATTCGCCATAAAAATTCGAACGGTAGTGAGAAGGGTGATCTCGTCCGTCTCTCGCGAAAGCGAGGCGTTGAGCGCCCCGTAAGCGACATTCACGACTGCAAATAGCAGACTGAACCCCGCATATGCCGCGTAGGCGTACAAGATTTTCCACACGAAGACACCTTCCACGGGCAGATGGGTAAAACACAACACGGCGGAGAGTACGAGCGGCAATCCGGCAAGAAGGAGATACGACCGGTACTTGCCCCAAGGCGGATTGACCCGGTCGATAAACACGCCGACAAACGGCTCACAAGCTGTATCCACAATCTGCACAACAAAAAACACCGACGCTGCAATGGCCGGGGGAAGGTCTATTACGTCCGTGTAGAAAAAAAGCAGATAACTGCCGACCGCCGCATACACGAGGTTCTGCGCGAAATCCCCCGCGCCGAATCCGATACGGTCCGTCCACGTCAACCTGTCCACATCCATTCGTTTCAGGGTGGTTCTTGACTTTAAAGGGCATCGATTTCGGCGGCTGTCAACCCGACCGCCATCGAAATCTGTTCGGTGTCCAGCCCCATCGCCCTCAAATTGCGGGCCGTCTTTCGCAATTTCTCCATCGCCATATCAGCACGTTTCTTTTCGGCGTCGCGTTCCGCCGTAGCCGCGTCGCGTTCCGCCGTAGCCGCGTCGCGTTCCGCCGTAGCCGCGTCGCGTTCCGCCGTAGCCGCGTCGCGTTCCGCTTCCAGAGTTTTAAGTTGCGCAACCTTTTCGTTGTATTCTTTCTCGCGTCTAGCCCGTCCACGTTCTCGGCGAAGCCAGTCGATGAACCCGTCGTATCGTGCCCTCTCGGCGTCATCCAGCGCAGATTCTTCAACCATGTCGAGCGCCTTCTTCACATCGGGGTCTGCTTCAAGTTCCGCCGGTGCCTTCCTCGTAGTCTCGTTAATCTCGGTCAGAAACCTCAGCCACAGTACCTTCATCTTCTTCTCGCTATAGTTTTTTGGGGTGAACTTTGGAAGCTCGACGAAGATAATCTGCATTCCGTCTATCGTTCTACCCTTGTATTTGCTATGTTCAAGCAGGTAATAATGGTAATAATCCGGGATGTCGGAATTGATGACTTCGTTGATGAGGTTCAGCGAATAGACCGTCTTAAGATCACGATATTCGCCTCCCGCGGGAAGTTGCCTTACGTAAGCCTTCGCCGCGTTGAATAGGACACGCTGATTGTAGTCAGCCGTCCAGATCATCTGCATCTCCACGACGAACTGCCGTCCCAACTGATCCCTACAACGGACATCCACGATACTGTCCTTGTGGAGAGGGTCATCAGGCACGACTTCGGGCGTGAGATATTCGACGAAGTCAATCCTGCTATCTTGCGGAAGGGGCAGAAGCGCGTTCAAAAGGCTCGCCAGCAGGTCAGAATGTTCGCCGAAAATCTTCTTGAAGGTCAAATCGGCCTTCGGATCAAGATATCTTGCCATGTCAAGTCTCCTTTCTCTTTCGACAGACATTCCCGCACACAGCACGCCTGCCGTCGATAGGGTTTCACAACCAAAAACGATTTAATTCTACTCGAAATTCCTGTCGTTGTCAAATCGTGCAAAACGCTCTCAGTACGGGAACGTACATCCAAAAATATAGTACGGCGTGATAACGGGTGTCGGCGGCACCCTTCCCTTCGCAAGAAGAGAAAGCGCGTAGGCGGATATTTTTTCACCGGCCTCCGAAGCGTCGCACTCAAAGCGCGTGAGCGGTTCAGAATAGACGGGGCCGAGTCCCCTGTTGGATAACGTCACGACCTTTACGTCTTCCGGTATCCGCACTCCCCGTCTGAGAAATGCCGTAAGTGCACCTTGGGCAACGAAGTCGTCCCAGAACAGGAAAACATCGGGATAACTGGCGCGAGACAGCTTCAAGAACATATTGTAGGCGGAACGCTCGATGCCTTCATACCGACCAAGGCCGTCCATGCGAGGAACCGTCATCCACGTACACTTGATTCGATTTCGTTCCAGCATCCGGCACGCATCAGGCGTTTCGTTCCCGACGAAACGTACCTGCACGACACGCTTAACGCCATTACGGACACAATGCCGGGAAAAATTTGAAATAGCTTCTTCCGCTGAAAACCGAATCCATCGACTTTCCTCTCCCTTCGGGGGATCCCCGTAGATGAACACGCCTTTCGCGCCCGCCTCGCGAAGGCACTTCCCGACGGCTTTCGTGCCATAGATGACAATAACGACATCAGGGATACGGACCAATTCATGCTTCAGGAACGTGAGTCCGATCTGTTCGTCCGAAGAAAACACGACCGTTGAAAAGGCATATCCCGCAGCGCCCAACCTGTGCCGGAGCACATCCGCGATCATGGTGACGTGATAACTGCACGCATCCACATCAGGCAATGCGAAAAGCACACGACCGTGTAGGGCGGTGAATTCTCGCGGCAGAATGATCGTCCCTACATGAGGACGCGAATGGACATACCCTTCCCGCGCCAATTCCTCAACCACGCCGCGCGCCACACGGAAGGAAAGCCCGGTCATAGCCGCAAGTTCCTTAATCGTCGGAAAGGGATCACCCGCCTTGAGATGTCCATAGGCGATCTCTTCTTTGAGGAACGTGCACAACGCATCTGCAAATGTCATGGTACCATTCGGTGTGAATTGAAAACGATCCAGAAAACTGTTATCCATAGTACCCCTTCTCAGTCGTTAAAAACATGTACGAAATCCCCTCCCACTTTCCTGTCATTCCTGACATCCAGACGTTCGACCACGATTCTATCGCCGGCTGCCGTCAGGAAAAGAGCCTGATGCGAACCGTGGTCGGTCTTCACCTTCGGAAGCCACGTCTCGATCTGGTAGAACAGCGACGGAACCGCCATTGCGGCAAAACCATTCTCGCCACGATGGAAGGACGTGTCATTGCCGGCCGAAATATGGGCGTGCCCACAGACGGCAACAAGGTTCGGAACATTTGTGACGAAGGCGAGCGAGGTTCCGTCATCCCACGACATTTCGTCACCACAACCGGAACGAGCGAAAAAACCGCGATAAACGCGATGCTGAGAGAAAATGTGCATTCTCGCCTTTCCGGGCGGCGGAATCCGTTGTGGGAAACGGGTTTTGAGATTTTCAGGCAGAAAATGAACGAGCGTAAATTCGCAGTCTTTCACCGTACGACGCACGATCGGTTCAAAACGTTCGCCGAAGGCTCGTTCCCACGCGATATCGACACCAATATGCGGGATATAGTCCACCCAGCGCCCCTTGGCGACGACTTCGCGTTGACGCACCTTGAAATTGAGTTCCGTGTCGTGATCGCCATAGTGGAAGAGCCGTAAAACCGTTCCGCCGTCTGAACGGCGGTTATCGGGAAACACTTCATTCCACGCGGTTGCGATTTCCTTGAGTTCGGAGAGAAGTCCGAGGTCGGTCAAGTCCCCCGACGCGAGTACGACATCGGCTTTCTTCGCATCGAAAAAACGCAATGCCTGTCGAAGGCCGGCGGCATCGTTGTTGTCGCCGATGTGGATGTCGGCGATGAGTCCTACGCGCAGGATCGGCGACATTCTGGAGGCAAGCGGCGCGAAATATTCGCGCCGGAAGAGCGCGATACGCCGAGCCTCCACAGACCCGCGTCCGACCTTCGCCTCTGCTTCGCGGAGGAGCGAATCCAATCGCATAAGCACGGCAGGCGGGTAGATCTTTTCGCGCAATTCTTCTTCTGTCGGCGCTTTGCAAACACCCGGACCGAGCGGCGTGTCGTACGGCTTTGAAACAACCTCCATCCAGCATGACTCCAGCGTGTCGAAGAACTCCGCCATCTCGTTCGATGCCGCACCGAACATGAGACGGTGATGTTCGGCAAGCATCGTTTCGATGTCCAATTCCGGATTCCAGCACAGGCGCGAGAACACATAGTAGTTGAGATAGTTGTAGACCCAATGGTCGGACTCGCTCTCGGCGAACGCCCCCGTGACATACGGTGCGACGGCTCGATAATATCGCGCCCATGCGCGTGGAGCGACTTGCGGAATGTCTTTCATCGCCAGATTCCAGCAGTCTACCTTGTCAGGATAGTTCCAAAGTGAGACCTTTCGTCCGAGTTTCGTGTACCAGCGGCGAACATCCGCCTTCTCGCGTTCGCCGATTTCTGTCCCCTCCGCCCACGGTCCGCGGCGGGCAACAAACACATCGACGTTATCGGGGATCTCGTTTGTCGGGATACGCACGTATGGAATATACGACATCTGCGAGACGCGGGCCGCAGGGAACTTCGCCTTGAGCCGGTTCGCAAGTTCGACTGTGCGCCGCCAGACAAGATCGGTCGCAAAACCGGTGTCCGTATCGGAAAACGGAATGTTCGCTTCACACCACGCGCATGTACAGTGACGAAGCCATGTGAAACCGTCTTTCGGCATCGCATCGAACACCGTTCCCTTCCCTTCCGCGAACAGCATACAGGCGTTTGTGTAGATTGCTTCCCACGTCGCCGGGGAAAGGCAGTGCGTCTTCGCGCCGTGACAACAGGCGAGATGCTCCGTCTCCATCCTAAGACGATACCAATTGAGCCGCTTGAAGGAAATCTCGTCCATACCGGAGAGCATCTCTTTTGCGACGGTACCATCGGCATAGCCGTACCGGCGTACCGCAAACACAGGCGTCTCTTCAATGCATCCCTCAGGCACAACGATCCGTTCCGCCCTGGGTACACACGTTCCGAGTTCGCCGGGAAAATACATCCGCACACCGGCAAAACGTTCCAGGAATGCGTACACGCCAAAAAGCGTGCCTCTTTGAAAGCAGGGTTGCCAAGGTGCCTCGTCAGGGAGATGCGATGTTACCGCGACGTCGGCGACGTCGGCGTCATTTCCGATGATTCGTACGACACCGCCGCGTACGTCAACCAGATAACCATCTACATACCTGTTCTGACCGCCAAGTATAATCGATGTCTTGTCCACCGCGCACCGCGTAACAACGGGAAGCGGTTCCCCCAACACGCCCTTCAAAAAAAAGTTCAATTCTTCCGCCGCCAGCCGCGTGGCATACGGCGCACCTTCGGGCAGAACGATCTCGGAACCTCTGTCAATGACGACCTCCGCCGCCCAAACGCTCCATACATGAAGGAACGCGATAAGCAGAATAGGCCAGCCAACGTGTCGATCGATGAACCCCATTTGTTCTCCCCGTAAAATCTGCGGACTTTATACCACATGGTTTCCGTACAAAGCAAGGGGTATTTTCCCGGCCGTTTCCGTCCGCACGTCTGCGCGACCTTTCCACTTTCGGTTTTCAACGTAGAGACGCGCCCCTGCCGCCTAAGACGGCACGATAGATGGAAAGGGTTTTGTCAATCATCCCTGAAAGCGTGTAAGCCGCAAGGGAACGTCTGCCACCTTGTGCAAGCTGTTCGCGCAAGGGGAGATCGCGCAAAAGGTTTCCGAGTTCGCGTTCCCATGCATCCGGCGTGGCGTCCGGCGGCAGTAGCCAGCCGTTTTCGCCATGCCGGATCAACTCTTTAAACCCGCCTATCGCCGATGCCGCGACAGGTGTCCCTGCTGCCCAGGCTTCGAGGAGGGTGTACGGACACCCTTCCCAGCGCGACGGCATCGCCGCGACGGCAACCGTACGCATCAGGGCAATTGCCTCGCTCTGCGGATAGTCCGTGAAGAAACGGATGGGAAGACTGCGGCACGCGCGCAAAACGTCAATCCCTTTCTGCGGAGCGTCGCGTCCGAAAAAACCGATTCCTTCGCGATTCGCCGCAACGCAAGGAGACGGGGCAGAATGCGCAATCCCGTTCCGGATCAAGTGGATCTGCCCAGCTGGATAGCCAAGCCTTTCGGCGAGACGGATCTCCTCTTCCGTGACGCAGATCACCGCCTCCGTCCAACGCACGGCGAACGCTTCAAAGAGACGGTACGGCCAAACAACCCCCGGCATCAGAAGAGAAAAACCGTGTGGTGTGTAAACCACCGGGAAATCGCCTCGCGACGCCAGACGGGCAACAGCCCCCGCCTTGGAACTGTGCGCATGGATAAGGTCGGGACGGAGACGGCGGAGGATTTCCCGAAGACGGTGGACGGCGACGATGTCCCCTGCCCCTGCGCCCCGTCGCATCGGGAGTTCGATCCATTGCACCCCGGCATCCTGATATGCGGTGCGGTCTTCCCGGACAAACGCGGGATCACGCAACGGCGAAACAACGACGGTCGCGGAAAAACCGTCCGGCAATCCGCACGCCAAATCGCGGAGGTGGCGGCGCGTACCGCCTTCCGTCGCTTCCAGCACATAGAGGATATGGACCGGGACCACGCGGGATCTACCCGACTAGCTCGTGAATCTGGATCAGCGTCTGCCAAAGTTTCCGAAGGTCTTTAAACGCGATCGCGTTTGCCTTGTCGGAAAGCGCCTGTTCGGGATTCACATGGGTTTCCATAAACACGCCGTCGCAACCAGTCGCAACCGCCGCACGGGCAAGAGCGGGAGCCCAACGCCCGTCGCCGCCGCTCATCTTTCCGGCTCCGCCGGGACGCTGCACGCTGTGCGTGGCGTCGAATACGACCGGGACCCCTTCTTCGCGCATGATCAGCAGGCTACGCATATCCGCGACGAGGTTATGATACCCGAAACTGGCGCCGCGTTCCGTCAACACGATGCGGTCGTTCCCGGAAGCCCGAATCTTATCAATCACATTCACCATGTCTTCCGGCGCAAGGAACTGCCCTTTCTTCACATTGACAACACGCCCCGTCTTCGCGGCGGCGACCAGCAGGTCGGTCTGTCGGCAAAGAAAGGCCGGAATCTGTAGCACTTCGCAGACTTCTGCGACAGGTTCCGCCTGAGACGGTTCATGGATGTCCGTCAACACCGGAACGTTGAACCGATCGCGGATTTCCTTTAGGACCGCAAGCCCCTCCGTCAGACCGGGTCCTCGATAGGAGGTCAGCGAAGTACGGTTTGCCTTGTCGAACGAGGCTTTGAAAATGTACGGCACACCCAGCAAAGACGCCAGCTTGACCAGCCGCCCCGCGAGGTCGAAGGTGACCTCCGGCGATTCAATCACGCACGGACCCGCGATAAACACAAGGGGCTTCGCCCCAAAAACAATCCCGTTACGGACTTTCACCTTGTTCATACCGTTCCCCTTTCCTGCAAAAGTTTTTCCATTGCCGCCGCGTCAGCGGGCGTGTCCACGCCTACGCCCGGCTCTTCCGTCCGGATCACCGCGATCTTCGCCCCGATGTAAAGGGCACGGAGCTGCTCCAGCTTTTCTGTCTGTTCCAGCAGGCAGGGCGGCGTTTTCACCAGCCGGTTCAAGAACGCGCCCCGATAGGCATAAATTCCGAGGTGCCGGAAATACAGTCCCGACGCGAGATCTGACTCTCCGTCACGTCGGCAAGGAATCGGGAGTCGCGAGAAATACAATGCCTCGTCGTTCTCCGTCAACACGACCTTCACGACTGCCCGCGCCTGAAGATCCGTCATCGAACGAATCGGCGTCACGGCTGTCGCCATCTCAAAAGGCTGTTCGCGCATCCGCCCTGCCAATGCGTCAATTAACGCGGGACTGATCAACGGCTCGTCGCCCTGGATGTTGATCACAACGTCATCCGGTTCCGGCTTCGCGGCGACGGCGACACGGTCCGTCCCCGATGGTAGGTCGGGATCGGTCATCGCGGTCTCGCATAAATCATCGACCGCCTTCGCAATCCGTTCATCGTCCGTCGCAACAATCACGCGGTCTAACGTACGCGCCCGTTTCACCGCCTCCACGACCCAGCGGACAAGCGGTTTGCCGCACAACGGGAAGAGACTCTTCCCTGGAAACCGCGTCGATCCCCAACGCGAAGGGATCACACCTATCGTCTGCATATCGTTCTCCTCCGTCTTTACTTCGCGTCTGGAATAAACAACACCTGCCCGACGCGGATATTGGAGGCGTTCTTAATGCTGTTCGCTTTCATGATGGTCGCCATCGGAACTCCGTAACCACGGGCGATTTCAAGCAACGTCTGCCCTTTCTGGACGGTATGTTCGTAACCGGAACCGCGGGCGGCTGCCGAGGGTGCGGCGGTCGTCGGCGTTTTCGTCGCCTTGGCTGCTGCCGCCTTGCGGGCCGCTTCATCCTGCCTGGCAATCTGCTCAATCCGCGCCGCGAGATCGTTCGCAACCTGTTTCCGCATCTGTTGGGTTTCCTGACGTGCGGCCTGGATGTCGCGGCGCAACGACGCAATGTCGCTTTCATAGGCGCTTGATTTGGATTCCGCGACGCTGGAGAGGCGCGACTCCAAACGGGAGAGGCGCTTCTCCAGTTGCTGGTTTGTGCGTTCTAATTCATCGAACTGTCCAGACAATCGCTGGATTGAAGCGGTGAGCTGGTCTTGTGAACTCTGCATCCGAGACATCTCCAGCGACTGCCGGGATGGTTGCCGCTGATAGGACGCCCCGTCGAACATCATGTTCTCGCATCCCGAAACCAACACACTCGCAAAAACAGCAAAAACAAGACAAGACTTCATGTTCACCCCTTCTCAGTTGCAAGGCATAAAATAAAAAACAATCCAAACGAGCGAGACCGCCAGCAGAATCAACCAGAACCGACGCGCTCGATCGTCTGCAAGGTCGTCGTCCGATGTCCGCCGCGTCTGGCTCAAACCGCCGGCCGTGATGTAGCGGAAAAGACGGTTCTTTTTGAACCACCCCCCGGACGCCTCCGCGTCATCGTGGAATTCAAACTGGAATTCCGTCTGCACGGGAACTTTTCCGAGGAAAACGTCATGGATCGGTTTGAGTCGCTTCCGCCCGTTCATGGCACAACGATAATCTGTCCGGGACGGATGCGCCCGTCGGGGTCGATGGTGGCGCGGTTCGCATCGCGTATTTTCTTCCACTGGGTCTTCGACCCGTAGAACTTCACCGAGAGTTGCACCAGGGTGTCACCCGGCTTGACGACGTATGTCCGTCTCCGTTCTGGCTGGCTTTTCCCGCCGCCTTCCGTATCCTTGATACGGGTGGTGCGCTTGATGAACCGGGAGAGGAATTCTTCATCACTCTTGCTCCCGTCATCCTCTTCCGCCAAAGCGGGCGATGTTTCTTTCGGCGGTTCCACGACGGTTTTCGCCCCGCCGTCACTCCGGTTCCGCGCCGTGGCGCTGGAAAGCTGGGCGGCCTCGGCACGGAGGCGGCGCAGCTCTTCCGAAGTCAAACGGGTGTCTGGATTCGGTACACTCTCGCGTTTCGGCAGCGGCTTCTTGGATGACGCGACCGGCTTCTCTCGCTTCGGGATGGTTTTTCGGGATTCGGCGGCAGGCGCGGGCATTTCGCGTTTCACCACGGAGGCGGTAACGGCAGGTGCAGGTGCTTCGCGCATCTTGTCGAGGATTTTCCTAAGGCGGGCATTGTCCGACTCGACCTCTTTCATCTTCGCCGACTGCGCATCCATCTGTTCCTTCATGGCGGCTTTTTCACCCGTCAGCGCGGCGATCTCGCCGTTCAGCTTTTCCACCTCTTTAATCAAGCGGACTTGCGAAATCCCTTCTACGGAATCTCCGACTTTTTTGAGAATCTGCGGGGCGAGCATCTGCTCGGCAACACGGAGCCGGTCTTTCGCCAGCTGCGTCTTTTCGGAATCGTTACGCAACTCGATGTAGCGTCTGTAATGGTAAATCGCGCCGATGTAGTCCTGCACATGATCGTGCAACAACGTCGCCAGTTGGAAGTGCGCCGAATAGTCCTTAGGCTGCTCAATCAGGACACGGTTCAGAAGCGTGACGGCATCATCCAAATTCCCGGCCTGCTCAGCAGCGTGCGCCTGCCGGAATCGAACCGAGTTCCGTTCTTTCGCCTCAATATCCGCCAGCCGCTTTGCCCGTCCGCATCCGGTCGCAAGCAACACCAGCACAATTGCTACCTGTAAGAAAAACCTTGCCATAGCCCCACCTTGACTTGTCATCGGAGACACCCCCACTATACCCCATTCCCTCCGCCGTGTCTAGCCTTTCTCTTGCGGCAATTGGGCAATTCTTGGATCGCCTCGCGACCGCCGATTGCAGAGGAATTCGGCGGGCTGATGCCCAGTCCTACTAAGAGGCACGAAAATTTCCTTTCCCCTTCTCCCCCTGCTTGTGTTAGACTTTTTCCGTTCGCGCCGCATGGAGGCGCGGAGAAAGGATTTCATGGACTCAAACGCTTTCGCCTTGCTCGCCCTCTCCCCGTTGGACGGGCGTTACGCCTCAAAGATCGCAGAATTGCGCCCCATCTTCTCCGAATACGGTCTGATCCGGCGCCGTGTCGCCGTTGAACTCGCCTGGCTAGAGGCCCTCTGCGACGCCCAGGACCTGCCGGAGGCCCGCGCACTCACGGATGACGAACGCGCGTTTTTGAACAACCTCGCCGATTCCTTCTCGCCCGAAGATGCGCAGCGCGTCAAGGAGATCGAGGCGACAACGAACCACGACGTCAAGGCCGTCGAATACTTCCTGAAAGAACGGCTGAAGCCCACTTCGCTCTCGGGACTTTCGGAGTTCGTGCATTTCGCATGTACCTCCGAGGACATCAACAACATGGCCCACGCCCTGATGCTTCGCGACGGGCTGGCGGTCTTGCGCGACGCGCAGAACGAACTTATAAAGAAGTTAGGCGCCTTCGCCCGCGAAACCGCCTCCGAACCGATGTTGGCGCATACCCACGGGCAACCCGCCTCCCCTACCACGCTGGGAAAGGAACTCGCCGTCTTCATAGACCGCCTATCCCGCGTCTCGGCCACGCTCGACACCATCCCGATGCCTGCAAAGATGAACGGCGCCGTCGGCTGTTTCAACGCCCACCTCTCCGCCTACCCGAACGTGGACTGGCCCGCGCTCGCCCGCCGCGTGATTGAGGACAAGTTCGGCCTCGTGCAGAACCTGCTCACCACGCAGATCGAGCCACACGACGGCATTGCCGCACTTTTCGACGCGCTCTGCCGCTGGAATACCATCCTGCTGGATCTCGACCGCGACATCTGGATGTACATCTCCATGCACTACCTCGGCCAGCGAACCGTCGCGGGCGAGGTCGGATCCTCGACGATGCCGCACAAGGTCAACCCGATCGACTTCGAGAACAGCGAAGGCAACCTCGGTCTAGCCAACGCATTGTTCGGCCACATGGCGCGCAAGCTCCCCGTCTCGCGGATGCAGCGCGACCTGACGGATTCGACCGTCCTGCGCAACATGGGTATTGCTTTCGGTTACTCCCTGGCCGCCTACCGCGCCACCTGCAAGGGTCTCGGTAAACTCACCGTCAACCACCCGCAGCTCGCAGGCGACCTCGACGCGAACTGGGAAGTCCTTGCCGAACCTATCCAGACCGTGATGCGCAAACTCGGCAAACCAAATCCCTACGAACAGCTCAAGGCGTTGACGCGGGGCAAGAAAGTCACGCGCGAAACAATGCGCGCGTTCATCGAATCGCTCGACTTGCCGGATGCCGATCGTGAACGGCTGCTCGCCCTCACCCCCGCCACCTACATCGGGATGGCGCCGAAACTGATCGACTGCGCCGGACATCCCTGAGAGAGCGTACGCCGATGACGTCCGCACAACTTTTCCCCGCGCCACGAAAGTTCCGTCCCTTGGACGGGTGTTTCCGTATCCCCGCGCCCGACGGATTCGATGTCTGCTGGACGGGGTTCTCGTCGCCGGACGTCTTACCCGCGAAACAGGCGTTTGACACGCTATTCGGCAGCCGCCTTCCGCGCCACACGTTCGCAGACGCACGCCACAAAGTCGCGTTCCGCTTCCGCAGGGGGCGCGTCCTCGGTCCGCAGTCCTTCCGCCTCCGTATCCGCCCGGACGGAGCGCGGGTCGAGGCGGAAGACCGGGCCGGACTGTTTTACGCCGTGCAGGCACTCCGAAGCCTCTGTGCCGGGAAAGCAGCAGACCGGATGCCCTGCCTGACCGCCGAAGACGCGCCAGACTTCCCCGTCCGGGGACTCATGCTGGATGTCAGCCGTGACAAAGTCCCCACGATGCGCACACTCTTCACGCTAATCGATCTCCTCGCCTCGCTCCGCTACAACCAGTTGCAACTTTACATTGAACACACATTCGCCTATCCCGGCCACGAGGAGATCTGGCAGAACGCTTCCCCCTTCACGCCAGAGGAGATCCGCGTACTGGATGCCTACTGCGCCGCACGCTGTATTGAACTCGTTCCGAACCAGAATTCCTTTGGACATCTGGAACGCTGGCTCGCGCACCCGCGTTACCGCCCACTCGCCGAACTGCCGGGCGGCGGGGCGCCGTTACCGTGGGGCGGTACGCGAGCGTACTGTTCCGCGCTCTGCCCGACCGATTCCCGCTCGCTTGATTTCCTGTGTGGCCTATATGACGCACTTCTGCCGAATTTCTCCTCGTGCCGTTTCAATGTCGGCTGCGATGAAACATTCGACCTCTGCGGGAAGGGACGGAGTTTCGCCCCCGGTTCGCCCGGAGAGGGAAAAGACACCGGGCGCGTCTACCTGGACTTTTTGAAACAGGTACACCACCTTGTTACAGAGCGCGGGCGAGAAATGATGTGCTGGGGTGACATCATCCTTCACCATCCGGAACTCGTGCCTGAACTGCCCGAAGGCCTCACCGTGCTGGAATGGGGCTACGAGGCGAACCATCCGTTTGAAGAACACACCCAACTGTTCCGAAAAAGCGGAGTCCCGTTCTACGTCTGCCCCGGCACGTCGTCGTGGCGATCCCTTTTCGGGCGGCACACAAACATGATCGCAAACATCGAATCCGCCGCGCGGCACGGGCGCGACAACGGCGCGGCGGGCTTTCTATTGACCGACTGGGGCGACGAAGGTCACTGGCAACCGCTCGCCGTCAGTTACCCCGCCTACCTCTATGCCGGAGCCGTCTCCTGGTGCGCGGAAACCAACCGCCGATTCGACCTTTGCGCCACGTTGTGCCGATTCTGCCCGATTGGATACGAACGGGAACTGTTGCGACTCGCCGACCTCTACCGTTTGTTTCCGCCGATCGGAAACGCAAGCCCACTTTTCAACGCGCTCCGTTTCAATAAACCGCTTGCTCCGTCGCCCGCCTTTCAACGTGCCTATCGACGGTTCCTTGAACGCCCGGAAGCGGGAACGGAAACACAGGCCTATCTGCGCAAGTTGCTCAAACTCGCCGCGACACCGGCGGAATACCGCTGGAGCAAGAGCGAACGGGCGGCAACGGAGACCCTTTTCCGGCATATCTGGCTGAACGAAAACCGTCCGGGGGGATTGTCGGACAGCCTCGCCAAGTTAATTCCCCGGTCAAACGAGCGGCTACGCTAGTGACAAGCACCCCCCCGTCCTCGCTCGTACGGGTAAGTTTCTGGAAACAACATGAACAATTCAAAACAACGTTTGCTTCTTCCGCGCACAACCATGCACGGTTATGAAAACGCCGCGCTGTTGCGCAGCGAAAGAAGGATGTTGTCTTTACAAGTTGTTTCAGTTGTCACCAATCGAACTTATAGGCAAGACCCCCGCCCACGCTTCGAATGTAGATGTGGATAACTTTTTGTCTCACACAGAGCCACGGGGGCACGGAGAAGGGAAAGACGGCGTCCCCACCGCCCTTGCGGTGCGCGGCAAGCCGGACGGAAGGTACGTGTGTAAAAAAATTAACGCAGAGGCGCAGAGACGCAGAGAAATGGCAACGGCAGGAGCCCCCCCTCCATCTTACACTTTACACAGGCGTTTTGGGGTTAACAAACGGATTTGTTCGCCGCTAACGCGGCTCACTTCCTCCTTGCGAACGCCGTTAGGCGTAAGCAAATCCGTTTGTTCTTCTTTCGTGACCGCCGCGCCTCTTCAAATTGTTGTCACGGTTGTCTCCGGTTCCAAGGCGTACCGTTGAAAACACAACTGTCGCGATGTTTTGCAATTTTCCCCTGATGATTGGAGACAACACGGATGACTTGAGACAACGGCGCCACCCCTTTACACTTTACACTTTCCATTTTCTCCCCCCCTCGCCTCTGTGCTCTCCGCGTCTCTGCGTCCATAAACAATCCACCCCTGTTGTGGGGGTGAAGTTATAGGCAAGCCCCCCGCCCGCGCTTCGCGCGGGAATGTAGATGAGGGTAAGTTTCTGGAGACAACATGAACAATTCAAAACAACGTTTACTTCTTCCGCGCACAACCATGCGCGGTTATGAAAACGCCGCTCGGTTTTACAAACACCTCACCGTTCGGACAATGCCCTCATGCGGGCGCGCATCATGATCTTCTCCCACGGGTCATCGCTGTTCCAGAAAAGCTCGGCCGCACAGAGCGTCGAGAACCCGAACGGGGGATTATTGTAGGGCACGGCGTTGAACTCCTTCGGCGGACGCTTCGCGGTACGCAGGCGGCGGATCGATTCCCACGCGAACTTGCCGTTCTGGATCCAATCGTTGTCGAACTGCCACTGCATCGGCTTCATGATCGACTGGTGGTATTCCCGCATCCTCCGTCCGGCGCATCCGAGCATGAACGGGCCAGCCGGCTCGATCCAGTTCTTCCAGTCGAGGTACAGCTGCGCCTTCCACACGAATCCGACGGACGGCGTGAGCGCGAGGATCTTCTCGCAGAACTCGTTGTTCGGTCCGCCGGTCCGTCCTTGTCCGTCCCAGAACGGGAAACCGCCACAGTTCTCCCACAGGATTTCAAGCGAGGGATCGGTCTTCGCGATGAAGTCCGTCGCACCGGGCTTCTTGATCGAGTTCGAGTGGAGCCCGAACACGATGTCCGTCCCCGGCGCTTCCGCTTGGATGCGCTTCGCGGTCATGTTGACGAGCTCGACGACGGCCTCCGCGATGGAACGCCCGGCGATTTCCTGCCGGTCCGTCTCGGTGAAACTCTGGAAGTAGATGCCGTCGCCGCCCATCGGCTTCCAGATGCGGTGCCATTCGTCGATGATGGCGTCGGACATCTTTTCAAGATTGTGGATGTCCGCCTTGTCGCACTGGAGCGACCATCCCCACGCGAAGCCCCAGAACACTTTGATGCCCCACGCATGCGCCTCCTCCACCACGTCGCGCGCGTTGATGACGCGCTGGTTGTTCCAGATGATGACGCGGTTGAAGCGCGCGCGCGCCATTTCGCGGAACGTGGCGCGGTAGTCGTCCATCTCGTGCCCCCACGAGAACACGCTGCGCACGGGCGTCTGCGGTGCGCAGACGATGTTGCGCACGGGGATGCGCTTCTCCTTGTCCTTGTCGAACTTCGCGAGGTCGCGCTTGTTGGCGCGGAAGAACGTGCCGGGGTAGCGTCCGCGCGGCGGGGCGATCGCGCCCTCCATCAGCGGCACCTGTACGTCGAGGAAGTCGAACGCGGCCCAGAGCACCGCCTCCGGCGTGTCGCCCGCGAGAAGCGCCACGTCGTGCTCGCCGTCGTGCAGCGTGCGGATGAGGTAGCCGTCCTTCGGCACGAGCTTCTCGGCGTCCTTGCCGAGGTACTTGCGGAGCGTGGCGTTCTCCTGCACGCGCCCGACCACGATCATGTCACGCTTGCCCTTCACCGGCTCGCCGCCGTCCTGCTCGATCGGCAGCACAAGCGGAATCGCCAGATGCCGTTCGCGCAGCAAATGGAAGCCGATGCGCTCGGTCAGCACCTCAAGGGCGCGTCCCTGCGGACCTTCGGCGGAAGAATAGACGATCTTCCACGTCCCGCCCGGCGTCGGTGCGTCCGCCACCGCGAAAATACTGCTGACCATGGCCACGACGGCGACCACCGCGAATGTCTTCAATTTGTTAGCGTTCATCTTTGATTTGTTCTTTCAGATAGAAAGTCAACTGGCAATACGAGGCCAGTGTATCATATTCATTTCCACTAAGTCAAACTCTAAAACTCGCGACCTCAGCCACTGTCAAAAAACACGTTTTAACGGGTGGCAAGCGGAACGTGGTTGGTGCAGCGCCTAACGCTCACGTATCGGCCGGCGATGAGCATGTCGTATGCGGTGAGGACGTCCGAACCGATGCGGTTCATCGGGACAGAAATGACGAGCGGGGACACTTCGATGCCATCGCCTACTGGAAGCACGCCCTTCTTGCCGACAAGCGGCGCAAGTTTCGCCTTTCCGTTGATGTCCACCGCCGGAACGTTCGCGGCCTCGCCCGTCGTCGGCCACCCCGTCTCGCGCGAAAGGAACGTGAAGGACGCGCCCGAATCCACCAGCACCTCGAAGGTGCGTTCCCCGAACTTCACGGGCAGGAGAACGCTCATCGGATCGGAAAGCGACCTCTGCACGGGGCGTCCGAATCCGGCAACCGACTCCTTGCCGGGCGCGAACACGATCTCGCCCGACCCAAACGCGACGATGCACGGCACGCGCCCAAGCGTACTCATGCCCAGAATGCCGTCCACCTTCGCCCCGATGGAGGCATGCAAGTGGGATATGTCCAGCGCCATCGCGCCGAAGTCGCCGAACTCGGCCGCGCCGAGCTTCATGCT
>JAGCVN010000089.1 GCA_017962315.1 Kiritimatiellia bacterium | reverse complement strand
TTCGGGCCGCCCCTTCGGGGACGCTCCCGCCCCTTCCCCTCCGGCTATGCCAGTGGTACGCCAGGCACCTCAATGACACCGAAAGACAGAGTCCTGTTTTGACAACTACAACAAGTCCTGTTTTGATTTCACCCCGACAACTCATCACTAACCGCTTGCCCTATCCCCGCAGGTGTGCTAAACTAGGCGTTTCAAACAAACGATTCTAGTAACGAGGAGTCACGGATTATGGGTTGGTTTGAGAAACCGGCCGAGGCGCCCTTGCGCGTCCCGACCGAAGCCTTGTGGACGATTTGCCCGAAATGCAAGGCGTATGTCGAAAAGGCCGAGTGGAAAGCTGCGGACAAGGTTTGCCCGAAGTGCGGATACCACGGGCGGTTGAGCGCGCGCGAGCGTATCGCCATGTTGATTGACGACGGCACGTTCAAGGAGATCAACGCGCAGGTAACCACGAGCGATCCCTTGAATTTCTCCGACGCCAGCGGCCGGTATCTGGAGAAGGCGGAGAAGACAAAGGCGAAAACCGGTGAAGGTGAATCGGTCAAAACCGGCACGGGCGAAATCTGCAAGCACCCCGTCGTCATCGGCGTCATGGACTTCTCCTTCCTCGGAGGCAGCCTCAGCAGCGGATGCGGCGAACGGATCGCCCTCGCGGCGGAAGAGGCGGTGAAGCGTAACGTCCCGCTGATTCTGGTCTGCTGTTCCGGCGGTGCGCGGATGCACGAGGGAATCATCTCCCTCATGCAGATGGCGAAGACGAGCGCGGCAGTCGGGCGCGTGAAAGCGGCGGGGCTTCCCTACCTTTCCATCTTGACCGACCCGACGACGGGCGGCGTCTCGGCCAGTTACGCCATGCTGGGCGACCTCAACATCGCCGAGCCGAAGGTGATGATCGGGTTCGCCGGACGCCGCGTCATCGAAAACACGATCAAGCAGAAACTCCCCGATGATTTCCAGACGGCGGAGTACACGCTGGAGCATGGATTCGTCGATTGCATCGTGCATCGCAAGGATTTGAAGGCGTTTATCGCCAAGACGCTTGATTACGCGGGGTTTTAAGCTATGGCCAAGAAGAGTGACAGCAAGAAGAAACAGACGCCCTGGGATTCCGTGCAGCTCGCGCGCAACCCCGGCCGCCCGAACATTTACGAATACATCCGGCTGCTCTGCTCGGACTTCACCGAACTGCACGGCGACCGCCTCTTCGGCGACGACCGTGGCATGGTTTGCGGGTTCGCGACCATGGACAAGCAGAAGATGGTCGTGATCGGACACCACAAGGGCAAGACCGTCGAGGAAAACATCGCGGCGAATTTCGGCATGGCAAGCCCCGAAGGGTACCGCAAGGCGATGCGCGTGATGAAACTCGCCGAGAAGTTCCACCTGCCCGTGGTCACGTTCGTGGACACCCCCGGCGCGTATCCCGGCGCAGACGCGGAGGCGCGCGGACAGGCGGAGGCCATCGCGCACAACCTTGAGTTCATGGCGGGGTTGAAGACGCCGATCGTCGTCGTCGTCATCGGCGAAGGCGGCAGCGGGGGGGCGCTCGGCATCGCCGTGGGCGACCGCGTGTTCATGCTTGAGCACGCCGTCTACTCGGTCATTTCGCCGGAAGGCTGCGCCTCCATCCTCTGGCGCGACGGCGCGAAGGCGCCGGAAGCCGCCGCCGCGCTCAAGATCACCTCGTCTTCGCTGAAGGAGCTGAAGGTGATCGACGGCGTGATCCCGGAACCCGCCGGCGGTGCGCACACCGACCACAAGGCGACGGCCGCCGCCGTGAAGAAGACCGTGCTGGCGGCGATCAAGGAACTCTCTGGCATCCCGGTCGATCAGCTGGTCGATCAGCGTTACGAGAAGTTCCGCGCCATGGGCCGCTTTTTCTGACGTATGGCCATAAACGGGGATTCCTACAAACCGTTCGAGGCCGCGCTGGGCTACACCTTCAAGGACAAGGGGTTGCTCCGCACGGCCTTGACGAATCCTTCGTATCGCTCGGACCATTCCGGCCAACCCGACGCAGAGGACAACCAGAGGCTGGAGTTTCTGGGCGACGCCGTTTTCGGGCTTCTCTCCGCCGAACAAGTCTATTTCCAACATTCCCGCGAAGACGAGGGAAAGCTCACCATACGCCGCAGCCATCTCGCCAGCGGCGTCGCGCTCGCAAAGCTCGCGCGCAACATCAACCTCGGACACTACCTTCGCCTGGGGAACGGCGAGGAACGGACGGGCGGCCGCAATAAAGACAAATTCCTCACCGATGCCATGGAAGCGGTTTTCGGTGCGGCGTGGTGCGACGGCGGACTCGAGGCCGTCCGCGCGATTTACAGTCACCTGGACGTCGGGAGCCATATTCCCTCCCTCACCGAGGTGATGTCGGAAAACCCCAAAGGCAAACTGCAGGAGTTCTGCCAGCAGCGGCACTGGGGAAACCCGGTCTATTCCCTTTTGAACGCGCAGGGTCCCAGCCACAGGCCGGTCTATACCGTCCGCGTCCAGGCAAAACCGGGCGAAACGGCGGACGCTTCGGCCGGAAGCAAACACCAGGCCGAGGCATTGGCGGCGGAGAAACTTCTCCGCCTACTCGAAAAAAACCATCCGTAACAGATGGTATCGCAGTGGCGGGTGGTTGGTTCCTGGACGGAATCCAATGAGGGTAAGTTTCTGAAAACAACATAAACAACGTCTGGTCCTTCCGCGCACAACCGTGCGCGAGTATGAAAACGCCGCGCGATTGCGCGGCGAGGGAAGGATGTTGTCTCAAGTTGTCCGTGTTGTCTCCACTCGAACGTATAGGCTATGTCGTGATTGTCAGCCACAAAGAACACAAAGAAACACAAAGATTTTGCGGCCTTTGCGACCTTTGCGGCTCACTCGATGTCATTGCCTGGGCAATAGGTTCCACGCAAAGGGCGCGAAGCGCCTCCACGGTCGCGACCGAAAAAACACCCGCCCCTCGGAGGAGGGACGGGCGCGTTGCGTCGGCTTAACGAAAAGGAAAGGTTACTTTCACCCTTCACTTTTCACCTTTCATTTTTCATTTTCCACTTTCCACTT
>JAGCVN010000088.1 GCA_017962315.1 Kiritimatiellia bacterium | reverse complement strand
GCCAGGATGGGCATGTCCACGCCCGAAACAGTCCTGCGACGGTGTCTTTCGGAACAACTAAATGCACATTCGGAACAACTAAATGCGACCATGCGACATCATGGCACAGAATTAGTCGCATTTACTCTGGGAAGTCACCATTAAATTTTACTGCGTGTCGTCCGCTTAATCGGCGCGGACGACGCGGAAGAAACCGCACTTTTTGCCGGCATCCGCCTTCAACGTGATGCGGCCGGAGGCGAGACCGTCTTCCCGCGTTTTCGCGGCATTGTCCGTCCCCAGCGCCGGGGTCTCGCCCGTTTCAAGGTCGTAGGTGAGGTAAGAGACGGTTCCTTCAACCTTCAGGACGGCTTCCCCGTTCTCGATCCGGAAATCGACGATGGACGGGGTAGGGGCGCCGGTCGGGAGGAGCGAACGGGTCGCGGCGGTGGTACCGATGTCCGTTGCCGAGAGGGAACGGCCGGAACGGAACGACACCGGGGAGGCGGAAGCCGCCTCGGACACCTTCAGATTCGTGGCGGAGACGCCCCACCGGTTGATACGGCGGAGAGTGCCGTTTTCGGAAAGGCCCGCAGGAGTCCCGCTCGCCTTGCGCGTGTCCAACAGGCAGACCGACCACTCGCCCCCCTCGTAAGCGGGGCAGTCCTCGACAGGGATCTGGAAGAGCGTATTACGGCATCTGCCGTTTTTCGCAAGCGGCGCGACGTAAACGAGCTTGTTGACATCCGGAGAGACGAGCGAACCGTCGGCATTGAATCCCGCGAACGCCGAACCGGCAGCAGACCAGACGAGTGCGTAACACTCGCCGTCCACAACCGCGCTCCCGTCCGCATAAAAGTCCGGTCCCGTACCGGCGAACTGGATGACGCGGTCGGAAATGGAGGCATTTGAAAGAAAAGCCGCAAAGACACAGACAGAAAACACTGCGCGACTGAGAACCTTCATCTGGCAAGCACCAATTTGTTCACCCATCCTCATCCTGCTTTCTCCTAAAAAGGCCTGTTGTTTGCGTTTAAAAACTTCGTATTTTCCCGATTTGTTCCCTTTTGTCAACATGAAATTCCGTTTTTTTTTCACGTGTTGCGTATTTTTGGCGTCTGCACGTGCGAAACGACTGCTTCTTTGTGTCGTTTGTGTCGGGACTCAGTTCTCCGTGTAAAAATGTCCCCCGCGAGTGGAAGCGAGTCGTTTAACGCAGTTCTCTTCCACTTTGAAAAGCCTTTTTCATTGCCCTTTGCGGAAGGGTATGGCAGAATAGACGCGGTTTTTGGTGATGCTGAAATGATTCGGACAAGGAGCGAAATGAATCTGAAGAGACGGTCTTTCCTTTCAGGGGGGGCGGTGCTGGCTGCATCTACCGCCATGCCCGTTATTGCGAAAAAATCCGGCAGGTCGTTCGTCGAACTGCCGCCCGAGAACGGGGGGAGGGCGGAGGAAGCCGCCAAGAAGCTGATACTTGGCGCCCCCTGCCTGCAGGCGCCTTCCGACACGACGATGGGGGTGGCCTGGACGGTGAACGTCCTTGCCAACGGCTGGGTGGAGTATGCCGAGAATCCCGAACTGAAGGACGCGAAAGTCGCGATGTGCGGTTCCTACGGCGTGACGGGGTTTGACGACCGTATCCTCCAGGTCCGGCTTACGGATTTGAAGCCCGCGACGAAATACTGGTACCGTGTCCATGCCCGGCACATCGATTACGTACACAACTACAAACGGTATCCGCTCGACGCGGCTGTCGGCGAAATCCACTCGTTCACGACGTTCGGTCCCGGCGCGGACGCGCATTTCTGCGTGATGAACGACACGCACGCGAAATGGGAGAGTTTTGCCCGGATCACGGAAAAGATCACCTCGCTCCACCCCTCCGCGATCCTTTGGAACGGCGACGCCCAGAACCAGACCGAAGACCGCGAAACGGGCGTGGAGATCTTCCTCGCCCCGCCGATCCCCCGGCCGGGCTACGCCGCCGATACGCCGGTCCTCTGGGTCAACGGGAACCATGACTTCCGGGGATTCTGGGCGCGGAAGATGGAATCCTTTGTCATGACACGGCTGCCCTCCGAACGCGACTCCCGCGACTGGGCGCTTACCCGCAACTTCGCCGTCCGGCTCGGTGACATCGCGATGATCGGACTCGACACCGGGGAGGACAAGCCGGATGCCCATCCCCAGTTCGTCGGGTTGGTCCGGTGCGAGCCGTACCGTGTCGCGCAGACGGCTTGGCTGGAGGATCAGTTCAAGCGCCCGGAAATCGCCAACGCGCGTTTCGTCGTCGCCTTCTGCCACATCCCGTTGTTCGATCCGGATCCGGCCGCCCATCCGGGCGGGCTCATCGACAACGGCGGCGGGCGGTACCGCACAGCCTTCTCCGCCTGGGAGAAATCCTGCGCCGACATGTGGGGCCCCGTGCTTGCGCGGAACGGTTGCCAGCTGGTCATCGCCGCGCATCAGCATTGCTACCGGTTCGACCCCGCAACGCCGGAACGCCCGTGGGCGCAGATTATCGGCGGCGGCCCGAAGCTTACGCAGCCGGGGATGCCGAGTTATCCGACGGTTATCGAAGGGTATGTGGCGGACGGTTTGTTGAACATCACGGTTCACAACATCCGTGACAACACGGTCCAGGCGACGCACACGTTCACCCCCCGTTCCGTGTGAGACGATTTGCGAAAGGAAACGACGAGTTATGATTTCGAGAAGATGGTTTATCGGCGGGATGGCCGGCGCGGCAATCGGAGCACGACGCTTGTTCGCCGAAGCCGGCGCGGCCTCGGCCTCCGGCACAAAGGTGAAGTTCGGTGTCTTGAGCGACGTCCATCTGAAAAAAACGGGTGACGAGGAGACTTTCCTCAAGGCGCTTGCCTATTTCAGGGAAAACAACGTGGACGGCGTCCTGATCGCCGGCGACATCGCGGATACCGGATGCGCCGCGCAACTGAAGCTCTGTGCGGACTGCTGGTACAAGACGTTTCCGGACGGTAAGGCACCAGACGGACATCCTGTCGAACAACTGTTCGTCTATGGCAACCACGACGTCGACGGCTGGAAGTGGAAGACAAATGCCGACCGTTACAAGGACAACCCGGAACTCCGCAAGAGGGAGGCGATCGGCTTTGAGAACAACCGTGCCCGCGTCTGGGAGGAGTTGTTTCATGAGAAGTTTGCCCCCGTCTGGATGAAGCGCGTCAAGGGGTACGCCTTCATCGGCGCACATTGGGGGAACATCCAGATCGAGGAGTTCATGAGGGCGCACGGAAAGGAGATCGACCCGTCACTCCCGTTCTTCTACACGCAGCACGCGCATCCGCGGGACACCTGTTTCGGTTCGTGGGCGTGGGGACGTGATGACGGTCGTTCCACGCGTGCGCTCAGCCCGTTCCCGAACGCCGTCGCCTTTTCGGGGCACAGCCACTACACGCTTACCGACGAGCGCACGGTTTGGCAAGGGGCGTTCACCTCCATCAACACCGCCTCGCTCAAGTACGCCTCTACCGACTACGCATTGCGCGAGAATATGCCGGGGAACGGCCACGGTTACAGGGGTGAAAAGCGAAAGCATTTGATGTCGAAGCTCCCGACATCCAATGGAAGGCAGGGAATGCTGGTCTCGGTGTTCGACGACCGGATCGCCATCGAACGCCGCGAATTCGTCACCGGGAAGTCGCTCGGGGACGACTGGGTGCTGCCGCTTCCGTGCGCGGAGTCGAAACCGTTCGCGTATGCCGCACGCGTGAAGACGCGGACGGCGCCAGAATTCGCGGAGGGGTCTGAGGTGAAGGTCGTGAAGACGAAGGACGCGGCGAAGGGGGAACTCATCGAGATTACCTTCCCCGCCGCGAAGACGCGCGGGAAGTGCCGCGTGTTCGAGTATGAAGTTACGGCCGTCTTGACGGAGGACGATGTCGATCTCGTGCAACTCCAGCGCCGGGTCCTCGCGCCGGACTTCCACCTGCCCGAAACAAAGGAAGGGATGCCGGGAAGTTGCGTCTTTGCCGTCTCGGATCTGCCGATGAAAGGGCGTTACCGGTTTGAAGTCCGGCCCCTTGAATGTTTCGGGCGCAAAGGTGCGCCGATCTCGGCCGCGGCGACGGTGTAATGCAGATGGTCCCCGTTTACCCAAAGGATAGTCCGGCCGTGCTGGACGGGAATGCCGTAGCCGACGCCTCCTTCGTTTACGTCGCGCCGATGCACGGCATTACGGAGCGCGCCTGGCGCAACGCGATGGCGGCACATTTCCGGATGCCCGACGCGGCGGTTGCCCCGTTCATCGCAACCTTTGCCGGGGAACGGGTGAAGCCCCGTCTTCTGGAAGATGTTTCTCCGGTAAACGAACAGCGCATCCCGCTCGTCCCGCAGGCGTTGGGGAAAGATCCGGATGAACTTCGTGTCCTGCTCCGTGCGTTCAAGACGCTCGGCTACGCCCGTGCCGACCTCAACGCAGGTTGCCCTTGGCCGATGGTCGCGAAGAAGGGAAGGGGGGCCGGTCTTCCGCGAAACCCCGACGTGTTCCGCCGGATGTTGGAAACGGGATGCAACGAGATGCCCGGCGGGTTCTCGGTCAAGGTCCGGCTCGGCTACGACGCGCCGGATCAACTGGCCGCGTTGATGCCGGTGCTCAACGAATTTCCGCTCTGCGAGGTGACGATCCACGCACGGACGGCGAAACAGATGTACGCGGGTGCGGTGGATCTGGAGGCGTTCGCCGGGACGGCGGCACTTTGCAGGCATCCGGTCGTCTACAACGGCGACCTTTTTACGCTGGAAGATTACCGGCGGCTCCGGGCCCGGTTTCCCGGTGTGTCGCGTTGGATGGTGGGGCGCGGACTTCTGCGGGATCCGTTCCTGCAGGAAGACCTTGCGGCGGGATGCCGCGTTCCCCGCGACGCGGCAAGGCTCGCCGCGTTCCTTGATACATACCTGGATGCCACGCTGGCGCGACATGGCGCCCCCGCCCCGGTGCTGGGACGGATGAAAGAGCTTTGGAGTTACCTGTGTTTCTCTTTCGCCCGCCCGGAACGGCTCTGGAAGACCATCCGTCTCTGTCGGACGCTTGACGAATACAGGCGCGTCGTCGCGGATGCCTTGGGGCAATTCCCCCGGGAGGGGGGACGTCCCCGCTGGCCGTATCGGGGGGACTGCGATGCATGACGGGGAACCTTTGCCGGAAACGCTCGCGGGCGTCTCTCGCGGACGTATCCTTTTCCGCCTTTTCTGGGAACTCTTCAAGATCTCCTTGTTCGTGCTGGGCGGCGGATTCGCGATCATCGCGACGGCAGATGAGGTTTTCGGACGGAAATTGAAGTGGTTGAAAGAAGGCGAGCTGCTGGATCATCTCCCGATCTTCCAGACGATACCCGGTTTGATCGCGGGGAACACGGCGATTTATGTCGGACTGAAACTGGGTGGTGTCGCGGGGGCGGTTGTCGGGCTTGTCGCCATCGCACTTCCTTCCTATGCGATCATCCTTGCCGTCGCCTTCGGATTCGCCTGGTTGCCGATGGAGAACGTTTACGTGCAGGGGGCGTTCATCGGGTTGCGCAGCGCGATCGCGGGGTTGATCCTGGCCACGTTGATCAGAAGCTGGCGCCGCGTCATGCACGGCGCCTACGCCGCCGTCTCGTTCGCGGTCGCGTTCCCGCTGCTGCTCTGGGGAAAATGCAATCCGGCGTGGATTCTCGTAGGAGGTATGGCGGCGGGAATCCTTTGGACGGCGGTTGCCGTCCCGCTGTTGAAGCGGGGAGGGACGCAATGAGCGCGATCCTTCTGAAACTGTTGCAGCTCTATGTGACGTTCTGCAAGTTCGGCGCACTCTGTTTTGGCGGCGGGTATGTGCTGACGCCGCTTTACATCGCCGCGTTCGTGGATGTGCCGGGCGGGATCTCGATGCACGAGTTCGGCAACTTGCTCGCCCTCACGCAGATGACGCCCGGCCCGATCGGGATCAATGCGGCGACCTTCTTCGGGTTCCGCCTGATGGAAAACGCGGGAATGCGTCCCGTGGCGGCGGCGGGTGCCGCGGTCGCGACGATCGGGTTGTTGACCCCGTCGTTCTTCCTGCTCGTATTCGCCCTTCGTTCGCTGGCGCGGTGGCGGGAACACCGGATCGTGCAGGGATTCCTCGGCGGTGTCGCGCCCATGTCGGTCGCGCTTCTGGCGGTCGCGGCACTCCTCTTTCTGGAGGTTTCTGTCTTCACAGGTCCCATTCCCTGGAAGGTTTTCTTCGGCGAATCCGCGCCCTCCGGGTTCGGTATCCGCTGGTTCGCCCTCCTGCTGGTGGCTGCCTCCGCCTGGACGGTGTTGAAGACGCGCCTGAACATCGTCCTGTTGATCCTCCTTTGCGCCTTCTTCGGCGCACTGGTATTTCCCTTCATTCGTGTTTGATTCTTGCGGGGGAACGTGGTAGTCTAGCCGCCGTTTTGCCACCTTTGGGAACTATGCTATGTTGAAACCGATGACGGTCATCTACCTGCACGCGCCCGTTGCGGAAGATGCCCCTACTTTGCAGACCATCGAATACGGTTTGTCGGATGCGTTTCTGTCCGTTTGCCGTGAACTCTTTTCCTTCGGCGAACCGCTCGACTACCCGACGCTGCGCCTGATCACCGTGCCGACCCCGAAGGCGATGGACGCCCTGTTGTTCGGCGTGGTGAACGAACGCCACTTCCTTTCCGACAGCGCGAAAAACTGTTGCCTGTTCCTGATGGACGACGAAGTGCAGGCCGATTCCGGCGACGGCGGGGGGCGGCTTGTTCCGCTCGACGAACACCGCCTCGACGGTTTGTCGCTCCAGCAATGGTTCAAAACCTATTTCCCCGCGATCCCGAAGGTCGTCCTCACGCACCCCGGACACAAGAGGGCGACGATTCCGGCGCGCCGCTGGGTGCAGAAGGAATTTGCGGTTTTTGCCCATCCGGAAAAATACCACGAACGGATCGAACACCTGTTCCGCTCGTTCTGGATGCCGCGCTTCTGGTCCGCCCTGAAACAGTATGTCCACAACAAGGCGGGGACGAACTGGCACACGCCGGGCCACAACGGCGGGAACGCCTTCGAGTATTCGCCGTTCCTGCATGGATTCCATGACAGTTTCGGCTCGATGATTTTCCGCACGGATCTTTCCGTCTCGGTGGAAAGCCTCGGCGACCTTTCCACGCCGGAAGGCCACACGCCGTTGACAGAGGCGCAGAAGCTCGCCTCGGAGATTTTCGGAACCGCGCAGTCGTACTTCGTGACCAACGGCACCAGCACGTCCAACAAGGCGATGCTGATGACGCTGTTGCGTCCCGGCGAGACGGTTTTGCTCGACCGAAACTGCCACAAATCCGTGCATCACGCTGTCGTCATGGCCGGGGCGGTGCCGCGTTACCTCCCCGCCCGCTACAACCCCCGCCTCGGCGTATGGGGGCCGGTCGCGCTGGAAGACCTCCGCGCCGAAGTCGCGCGTCCTTGTCCGCCGGAGGCGAAGCCTAAGTTGCTCGTGTTGACGACCTGTACCTACGAGGGCGTGTTGTACCCTGTCTGGGAAATCAGCCGTATCTGCGAGTCTGCGGGAATGCTTTTCTACGCCGACGAGGCGTGGGCCCCGTATTTGAATTTCCATCCGTTTTATACGGCAGAGATGGGGGGGCAGCCTCTGCGCTACAACGCGGTCAATGAACTGTGCGGCGCTCACTTCGCCGTCCAGTCAACCCACAAGGCGCTTGCGGCGTTTTCCCAGGCGTCGATGATCCACGTTTCCACGCGCTTCAAACAGCTTCTGGAGGAGGATGGCAATCCGAAGTTCCGTTGGCTCCGTAAACGCTTCGTACTCCACGGACGCGGCTCGTTTGAAAAGTTTTCGCACGACCTCCACGAAGTGCTTCGCTACTGGCACTCGACTTCGCCGCACTATCCCATGTTGGCTACGCTGGACATCGCCGGGGTTCAGATGCGACTGGAGGGGTTGAAGCTCGTGGAAGAACGCCTGCATTGGGTGGCGGCTTTCAAAAAACGAGTTGCGGATGTCTGCGGTCTTCCCGAAAGCGACTGTTTCGTCGATCTCGATGCCATCACGGGCGACGGGCCGGGGTGGGAGGCACAGGGCTATCTGCACGACCCTCTGAAGATGATTCTCTCCTTTAAAAATGCGAAAGTCTGCACGGCGTTCAAAAAACTGCTGCTCAAAGGACATATCCAGTGGGAGAAGTCAACCCCCGTCACGATTTTGTTTTTGGTCACGGCGGGAACGGTCGAAGAACATTTCGAGTACCTTTACCGCGTCTGCCGCCTGATGAAAGACGCAATCGGCCGCCCGGAGGTAGAGCTCGACGCGGAAGATCTCCGGCGCGCGGTGGTCGGCCAGCCGGTCGTGCTGCCGCGTGACGCAGCCCTCTGCGACGGCGAACTCGTCGCGCTCGAATCGTGCGAAGGGCGCATCTGTTCGCAGCTGCTCGTGCCGTATCCCCCCGGCATTCCCGTCTTCATTCCGGGACTTGCGATCACCAAAGCCATGATCCGCCTCATCCAGTCCGTCATCGCCACGGACGGGGTCGATGCGGTCCACGGTCTTTTCGTCCGGGGGAAAAAGGTTTTCGTCGAGGTTCTAAACCGCGAGGAAGAACATCGCGTGCAGTGGTTGATCTAGGGTGAGGAGCTGCGGACTGATCTGCGGCGCGTTCTGGCCACCGGAGCGGTTCAACGCGGTCTGCACGGCCATCCGCGAGAAGGCCGACATCGTGGCGATGCGCACACAGGCCGTCTAGGCCACGCAGAAGCGCATGGACCGGATGAACGTCCGTCTGCGCCACGCCGTCACGGACATCACCGGCAAGACGGGCATGGCGATACCCGCGGGGCCATTGTCGCCGGGGAGAGACCCCCGCATGCGCTGGCTGCCAAGCGCGGCCCCCGGCGCAGAAAGAACGAGGTGCAGATCGCGACGGAGTCGACGGGAAACTGGCGAGGGGGCATCTTTCCACGCTCACGCAGGCGTTCCGGACGCTGCTGTTCCCCGACGAGTACATCGCCGAGTTCGAGGAGAGGATCCGCGCCATGCACGCGGAGCCCGCACGGGAGTCGGATGGGGCGGACCCGCTGCCGCCGGAGCGGGGCAAGGCCAAGGACAAGGTGGATGCGGAGGCGAGGCGCGACATCGACGCATCCGAAACCGATCCCGCCCGGCGGCGGCCATAAAGGACGCGGTCTGGGAACTGGCCAAACGACACTACCGAGGTGTCCGATACGGTCGGCAATACGTCGACATCGGCGAGGAGTCCTACCTGAAGCGCAGACGCGAACAGATGGGCCGCAACATGAAGAGAGACATCTCCAAACTGGGAATCAGCGCAGGGGAACTGGGTTTCATGGCGCAAGTGGGGCGAAGTTATAGACGAGAGAAGAAAACTGCCGCCGTTAGCGGGGCGGGGCAGGGCGGGCCGTCCCGGCAAGCCGGATGCTTTATGGGGACGGATACCACGCTTTTGGGTTGAAACGTAGAGGGGCAACATCTCAGCCGTTGCTCGTCAACTGTTTAAAGTGACGGTCAGGGCGCAGGGGGGGGCGGGGGCTTGATACGGGCATTTTCCTCTCTCCCTGTTCGCTGAACCTCTATGTTAAAAAAGGTTTTTGTCCGGCGGTTCACCCGGTGGATTCGCCCCGCCGGTCACGCCCCCAAATCGTCGTTGAAAAAAAGTGAAAATTTTTTGAATTTTCTTGTTGACCTTAGGTGGGAGAAGGTGGTTTAATGTGGGACGCAATCCCACGGAAGGTATGAAAGACGACGACACACAGGATAAAGAGGTGAAAGGGGCGAAAAACGACGGGGGGTACCCGTTCGGACGTTTCGACCATGCCTTGGATCCCAAGAAACGACTGACGATACCAGCTGTTTGGCGGGAACTCTTGGGCAACCCTGAACACTTGTATGTCTTGTTGGACCCATACGAGTCGTGTCTGACGATTCTTTCCGAGAGGGAAATGGACGCGCGCATGAGCAAGTTGCGTTCGGGATCGCTTTTCGACAAGAACCGTTCTGCGGCGATGCGCTACATCGGTGAGAATAGCGAATTGCTGAATGTGGACGGACACGGGCGGATACGCATCTCGGATCGGCTGCTGAGGCTGGTGGGGGTGAAGGACAAGGTCGTTTTCATCGGCACGGGTGTGAAGATGGAATTGTGGCCGCTTGAACTCAAACCACAAGAGGCGGAGGTAGACAGGTCTGCTTTGCAAGCGTCTTTCGTTGCAATCGATTTCTAACCGCCGGAGGTTTCAGCCCCGAACGATACCGGACGGGAGGGGAAGGAAGCGAAGGTGGTTGAGCCGGACCGGACCGGCAAACGCCGTATGTGCGGCGCAGACAACCGGAGAGGAAAAGAGGAGGTAGGGAGATACATGGTTAGGCAACAGCTCTCGCAGATGAGGCGGTGGAACGGTCACCCCGGGTCCGAGGTACGGACTTCCCCGTCCTGCGGCCGAATCTGCGGGAGGGCTTAGCAACCATGCATATCCCAGTCCTGCTCACAGAGGTCGTGGAAGCCCTGAACGTTAAACCGGGAGGGGCGTACATTGACGGGACCCTCGGCGGCGCGGGCCATGCCTCCGAGGTGATGCGCAGGAGCGGCGGATGCCGCCTCCTGGGCATCGACCGGGACCGCGACGCGCTCTCGCGCGCCGCAGAACGGTTGGCCGGGTTGCCGGGAGAGGCCGTGCTCGTGCATGGTGAACACGGCGACTTGGCGGAATTGGCGAAGGCGAACGGGTTTGCCGACGTGGACGGGATCCTGCTCGACCTGGGCGTCTCCTCCGATCAGCTGGATACGCCGGGAAGGGGATTCAGTTTCCGTTTCGACGGCCCGTTGGATATGCGCATGGACTCCTCGCGGGGCGAGTCTGCAGCGGAGTTGCTGGCGCGCCTGGACGAGGGCGGGTTGTGCGAGTTGCTGCGCAGGTTCGGCGAAGAGCCGCGCGCGCGGCAGATCGCGGCCGCGATCGTGAAGGTACGCCGGACCGCCCCCATCGAAACCACGGGGCAGCTGGCGGGACTGGTTGAACGCGTGCTCGGCGGGCGTTTCGGGGCGAAGAACCCCGCGACGCGGACGTTTCAGGCGCTGCGGATGGCCGTGAACGACGAGACGGGAAACCTTTCCCGTGCGCTGGAGGCGGGGTTGCGGTTGCTGAAACCCGGCGGGAGGATGGCCGTGATCACGTTTGAAAGCCTGACAGACCGTATGGTGAAGCAGTGCTTCGCCGCGCACGTCGGGCGTAACGTCTCTCTTATGCAGGGGGGCGAAAGATGGGAAGGCGAGCTGCCGAAGGTGGCGAGAGTCACGCGGCATCCCGTTGTACCGGGGGAGAAAGAACGGGCAGAAAATCCTAGGGCCAGGTCGGCGAAGTTGCGGGTCGTCGAACGCCTGGCGTGAGAGAGTCGGCGGTGCAGAGAAGGGCCGCGGGAGGTTGGCGATGCGGAAAAATTGTAGACGGAGAGTGAAAACGGGGACCTTGGCGCCTGCGGTGGTGGTTTGCGTGATCGGGCTTGTCCTCGTCGCACTCGGATATTGGTTTTTGGACACGAAATGCGATCAGCTCGGATCCGAGATCAAACGTGACGAGATCCGGTTGCGTAAGTTCACCGATGAATGCCAGCGCGAATCGGCACGCTGGAAGCAGAATTTGACGCCGGAAAAGTTGAACGAGGCGTTGATGTATCACGGACTCTCGATGAGCCGTCCCAAGGATGACCAGATCGTCCGCATGGACAGACGCGGCGTACCGATTCCCGGACAGCGTTCCCTCGCGAAATTCGCGCGTAACAAGCAGTCGTCCGGGAATGTCGCGAACAAATAGCAATTTCTCCCTCTTCGCGAAACTGCCGTTTAGTTTTAGGAGGAATATATGAGCGACCGTGGTTTCAGAATTCGCATGTGGCTGGTTGTGATCGGACTTAGTCTCGGTTTTATCATTCTCGCAGGACGTCTTGCCTATCTCCAGCTGGGCAGACACGAACAGGTTGTCCGGAATCTGGAGAGAACAAGCATCGGTTTGCGCGGCTCGATCTACGACCGGAACGGCGACCAGTTCCCGATGGCGTTGAGTCTTCCCGCCTGGAAGGTGTTTCTTGACCCGTATTCGGTCAAGCCCGGCCACAATCCCCGCGAAATTGCCGGGATGCTCGCCAAGGCGCTTGATTTGAACGCGGGTGAAATCGAAGAGAAACTTACGACGAAGGCGGGTAAGCATTACATCCCCATCACCCTCACGCAGAATGACGACGTCTACAACATGATCCATACGAACAAACTCATCAGCGGAGTCGGGACGGACGACATCATGATTCGCCGTTATCCGCAGGGACGCCGGATGTCCCATGTGCTGGGGTTCGTCAACGCGGTCGGTGTCGGCGGAGCGGGAATCGAGCAACGTTACAACGAGTACCTGCGCGGGACGGCAGGTTTGATCCAGAGCGAAAAGGATGTCAGCAAGAGGGAAATCTGGGTCAAACGCCGCACGGACATAGCCGCGATTCCCGGAAACAACGTTTACCTCACACTGGACCATAACATCCAGGCGGTGGTGGAGGATACCCTTCGCGAGACGGTGGAGAAATTCGACGCCATCCGCGGATGGGCGATCGTGCAGCGCGTGAAGACGGGCGAGTTGCTTGCGTTGGCGACATATCCCGATTTTGAACCCGAGCATTACGACTCGGTACCCAAGGAGCAGTGGCAGAACTATGTTCTCGGTACGGTCTACGAGCCTGGATCGATCATGAAAGCGGTTACCGTGAGCGCTTTCTTGAACGAGAAACTGGGTACACCGCGCACACCGTTCGATGCCGGGAACGGAAGCTGGAACTACGGAGGAAAAATCCTGCACGACCACGCGACCGGCGTGATCGATGTTGCGACGGCTTTGAAAAAGTCCAGTAACATCGTCAGCGCGAAAATCGCACTCAGGCTCGGAAACGAACGGTTCTACCGGTATCTCCGTGCATTCAATTTCGGTTCAAAATTCGGTATCGAACTTCCCGGCGAGGAGAAGGGTCTGTTGGCGCATCCCTCCAAGTGGAGCAAGCTTACGCCTACCCGCGTCGCGATCGGGCAGGGTATCGCCGTGACGGCGTTGCAAATGGTTTCGGCGTACAACGCGATCGCGAACGACGGCGTGATGATGAAACCCTACCTGGTCGCCCGCGTGGTTTCGCACAGCGGACAAGTGATTCGAGAGACGAAACCTGAACGTATCGGTACCCCCATCCGGGCCCAGGTCGCGCGGCAGGTCCGCGAGATGCTGCGCGGTGTGACGGACGTGGGCGGTACGGGAACCCGCGCACGGGTCAAAGGATATTCCGTCGGCGGAAAAACAGGTACGGCACAGAAAGTTGAACGGGGCCATTACACGCAGGATTACTTCGCCTCCTTCATCGGATTCCTGCCCGTTTCAAAACCGGAGATCATCGTCCTCGTCACCGTCGATCGTCCGCGCCCCCAGCACACGGGGAGTTATGTTTCTGCTCCGGCGTTTTCTAAGATCGCCGCCGCAAGCGCGCGTTATCTGGAGATCGCGCCGGACCTCCCGTTGGACGAGGAGGAAGAAGAGAAGGACGACGAACCGCCGCCGATGGGAATCCTTACCGATCCTGACATTCTCAACGAATAGCGTCGGCATACCGGAGGTAAGCCACGGCTGTCAAAGTCGACCGTATGAAAGCACAGGGGAAAGGGGAATGATGGACAGACTGGTTTGCACGGCAATCACGCTGATGCTTTGTTGCGCGGTTCAAGCTGACTACGGTGGCATTCGGAATAACAATCCCGCGAGAGGAGGCACGTGGAAGGTGGTGTATTCTTCGGCGGAAGGTCCGGAGGGGCGCGCCCTCGAAATCCTTACGGAACGCGTGGGTCAGCATCTTTTGCGCGATAGCTATCGAGCGACGGCACTGATGCTGCCGCTGGAAAAGGTCGGCGGTGTCACGGTTCAGGGCAAGCGCGATAAGATCGTCATCGGCACTCCTGCGAAAAATGTGACGTTACGGGAACTTCTGGGAGCGGACGGGGTGAAAACCGTCCCTTCCAGTGGCTACCTCATCAAGACGTTCCATGACAAGGGCGGGAATGTTGTGCTGATCGCGGGCGGGACGCCGTCTGCCGTCCTATGGGGCGTATTCGACTTTCTTGATGTCGTAGTACCCACGCTCGAAACGAGGCTTGCCGGGCAGCACAGCCGTTTCGCCGGTACGTTTTTCCGTGCCGCGAAGATTCCGTCCCATACGTTTACCGCAGTGCCCGAAACGCCTGTTCGCACTGTATGGTCATGGGGGTTCGTGCTGGATGACTACCGTTCCGCGTTCCGGGCGATGGCGCGTGCGAGGATAAACCGGGCAATCCTCTGGAACAACCGTCCAGTCGTCAACGCGCGAGATGTCGTGGAATGTGCGCACAGCTGGGGCGTTGAGGTCTATTGGGGATTTTCGTGGGGGTGGACGTTCAGCGACATGGAGGCGAAAGACCTCGATTTCGTCAAACTCTCCGACGGAATCCTTGAACAGTGGCGGACGATGTGGAAACCCATGGGCGGCGACGGCATCTACTTCCAGAGCTTCACCGAGTCGACCCGCGCCACGATTGCCGGACGTTCCCTCCCCGAAGCCGTAACCGAATTCGTGAATACGACGGCGAGACGGATTCACGACGAATCGCCCGCCACGAAGATTGTCTTCGGGTTGCACGCCAGTTCCATCAAACGGCCGGGCGGTACGGAGGCGGTTGCGAAGGTCGATCCGTCGCTTGAGATTCTGTGGGAGGACTGCGGCGGGTTCCCGTTCGGGGACGGGCAGGGGCGCGTCTCCGCACCCGATACCGCGTTCTGTCAAAAGGTGCTTGCACTCACGCCCAGCGTGGGGTTCCTGTGGAAAGCGCAGCTCCGTATCGACTGGTCGGATTTCGTTTCGCCTGCCGGTCCATTTATGCTTGGGTGCGCGGGATCGAAACTGCTTGCGCGTGACGTGGAAAACGCCGCTTATCGACATCCTTCGCTTGATGAGGACTGGATTTTGAACGGCAGAACTGTCTGGAAACATGTGCGGGAACTGCGTTCCGGCGAACGGCGCCCGTTTGAATTCACGGCTACGGCTGAATACAATCCGCCGTACAGTTTTGCGACACACTGCCAGGCGGAACTTTTCTGGAGCACGGCCGATTCATGGGAAGAAATTGCAAAACGCGCCCGTATGCGTACCCGTCCCGAATGGTGAAATTGCAAGCCCAATACGATACCAATTTGAATTACGGTCGCTGTGAACCCCAAAGGTGGCCGACGTCACCGAAGGACTGACCGACACAATTGCTGAAACGATGTCTGAATGTGGGTTGATGCATGTTTGACATCTGACACAAGATGATAGAAGAGGACGATCCGGTGATCTCTGCCAGCCCGTCTGCGTTGTCCGCGTGGTGCGAGGTTGGCAGGGAAAATAGCCTCTTTGTCCTAGAAAAGAGGAAGATGACGATGGGAAAAACAAGACCGGACGCGATTGAGGTACGCGGGGCGAGGAAGAACAACCTCAAGAACATTGATGTCGATATTCCGCTGGGGAAGATCGTCGGCGTGGCGGGCGTCTCGGGAAGCGGCAAGTCCTCCCTCGCGCTGGGCATTGTGTATGCGGAGGGATCGCGGCGCTATCTCGAATCGCTCTCCACCTACACCCGTCGGCGGATGACGCAGGCGGAACGCGCGGAGGTGGACGACGTGCGCTATGTCCCGGCCGCGCTGGCGCTCCGGCAGCGGCCCGGCGTCCCCGGCATCCGCTCCACGTTTGGCACCTCGACGGAACTGCTCAACTCACTGAGGCTCATGTACTCGCGCCTCGCGTCGCATCGCTGTCCGAACGGACACTACCTCGCGCCGTCTCTGGACGTGGCGGCGGAGCGCGAACTGGTCTGTCCCGAATGTGGCGCGCGCTTCTTCGCGCCTGGCGCGGAGGAGCTAGCCTTCAATTCGCAAGGCGCGTGCAGACGCTGCGACGGAACCGGCGTGGTGCGTGAGGTGGACATGGCGACAATCGTGCCGGACGATTCGCTCACGATCGACGAGGGCGCTGTCGCGCCGTGGCAGTCGCTCATGTGGTCGCTCATGAAGGACATCGCGCGCGACCATCTCGGCGTGCGGACGGACGTGCCGTGGCGCGACCTCACCGACCGAGAACGGGACATCGTCCTCCATGCCCCGCCGGAAAAGCATCACATGGTCTATCAGATCAAGAAAGACGGACGCTCCGGCGAGATGGACTTCACCTTCTTCAACGCCATCCACACCGTCGAGAACGCGCTCAAGAACGTGAAGGACGAGAAGAGCATGAAACGCGTCGCGAAGTTTCTGAAGGAGGGGCCGTGTCCCGACTGCGGCGGCACGCGCCTCTCCGAACGCGCCCGCGCCCCGCTTCTACGCGGCATTCCACTCGACAAGGCGTGCGAAATGACGCTGGCCGAGGCGGAGGACTGGGTACGCGGCGTTCCCGCGTCCCTGCCCAAGCCGATGCGTCCGATGGCGGAACGGATCTGCGAGTCGTTCCACGATACGTCGCGTCGGCTGATGGAGCTCGGTCTCTCCTACCTTTCGCTCGACCGCGCCGCCTCGACGCTCTCCACCGGCGAACGCCAGCGCATGCAGCTCGCCCGGGCGGTCAGGAACAGGACGACGGGCGTGCTGTACGTTCTCGACGAGCCGTCCATCGGACTCCACCCGTCGAACCTGGAGGGTCTGACGGGCGTGATGGACGACCTGGTTGCGGATGGCAACACGGTTCTGCTCGTGGACCACGACACGCAGGTTCTCTCTCATGCCGACTGGATCGTGGAGCTGGGCCCCGGCGCAGGTGCGAATGGCGGAAGCCTCATCGCGGAGGGAACGGTGGCCGCGATCGCGAAGAACCCCAAGTCGCAGATTGGGCCGTTTTTGAAGCAATCGAATGCTATCGGTGGCAATCGAAAGCAATCAAATATCGCCGATGGTAATCGACGGCAATCGAATGCTATCGACAGCAATCAAAAAAACGAGATAAGGCTCTCCACCTCCGCGATCCATACCGTACAGCCGTTGGAGGTGTTGTTTCCCAAGGGCAAGCTCTCGGTCGTGACGGGCGTTTCCGGGAGCGGCAAGACGACGCTGATTCTCGAAAGTCTCGTTCCGGGTCTCGCCGCGCAGATCGGGGGGCGCACGCTCCCTGCGCATGTCCGCTCGCTCTCCGCGCCCGGCATCGCGCAGGTGAAGCTCATTGACGCGACGCCCATCGGCATCAACATCCGTTCGACCGTTGCGACGTACGCAAACGTCCATGACGAACTCCGCAAGATCTACGCCCGCACGGCGGACGCGAAGGAACGCGGGTACAAGGCCGGCGACTTCTCGTACAACACGGGCGCGCTGCGCTGTCCGACCTGCGACGGCACGGGCGAAATCAACCTGGACGTCCAGTTCCTGCCGGACGTGGACATCCCCTGTCCCGACTGCCGCGGCGCGCGCTACGCGAAGACGGCGTTTGCCGTCAGGCGCAAGGGCGTGTCCCTCCCCGAGCTGATGGCAATGAGCGTGGACGAGGCATTGGACGCCTGTGCAGACCTTCCGCTCGTGAAGAGCCGTCTTCAGATTCTGCACGACATCGGCCTCGGGTATCTGACGCTGGGGGAGGAAACGCCGGGGCTTTCCGGCGGCGAGGCGCAGCGGCTCAAGCTCGCCAGCGAGATGGGACGCGGACAGGGTGATTCGGTATTCGTCTTCGACGAGCCGACGATCGGGCTTCATCCGCTTGACGTGCGTACGCTGATGGAGGTGTTCCGTCACTTGATCAACAACGGCGCCACCGTAATCGTGATTGAACACGACCTCGACGTCATCCGCTCCGCCGATTGGATCGTGGATATGGGCCCCGGTGGTGGCAAGGCCGGCGGCCGAATCGTCGCCACCGGCACCCCTTCCGAAATCAAATCCTTCCCCCAAAGCATAACGGGCCGCTACATCTGATTTACTTGCAGATGTGATTTTTTCACAAACGCGATTGACGGATTGGGGTAAATATGCGATAATATCCGCCGAGGTGACAAAAGATGCTGATTAAATTAACAATTGAAAATGTGTTGTCGTATGATGCGCCGGCGACTTTCTCACTTGTCGCAGGCAAGATTACAAAGCAACACAAGGAACAGGTTACGGATGTGGGAGGGGTATCCGTCTTGCGCGGAGCGATTGTCTATGGGCCGAATGCGGCTGGCAAGTCGAATTTACTTCGGGCTGTTCTTGTTTTGATGCAAATGCTCAATGGCGATTCCTGCCGTTATTCATACGGCGGGCAGTTCAAGTTGACAAATAAGCCACGAAATGACATGTCCTGGGATGTGTTATTCTCAGCAGGTGGGAATGTATATCGTTATCTGGTGAAAACAGATGGCGTATCGATTTCCGAAGAATGTCTGTGGCTTGTGTCAGACAAAGAAGAAGTAGTATTTAGACGGGGTGGACTCAATGTTTCATTCGGGCAGATGTTTGCAGATAGAACATGGTATGAGAGCCGTTCGTTCGAAAAGAGCAGATTTGTAATTTGCACATTGAAACGGGACGGCATCATTGATCGTCGTGAATCAATACCAAACTCGGAAGTGATCATACATGCGATAGAAGGTTTGCAGCAGATTATCGTTTTGAGTTCAGATTCGATTCCTGAAGCCCAGTACATCGGAAGCCTTCTAAAGGTTGAGGAGTTCATGGAATTCCTCAAACGTCTTATGACTGTGGCCGATATAGGAATTACGGATGTCCAGTGGCGGAGCTGTTCGAGAGACCAGGCCGTATTGATTCTTGACCGCCATCGATCTGTTAATCCGATCAGGCAGGACGGCGTTCAGTTTGCAAAAGACGGACAGGCCCTGTGGGCCATTGTCACGAAAGACGGTGCTTCCGATGTCTTTGAACTCAAGTTCATCCATAACGGATTTGAACTCAGTTTGAACGACGAATCAATTGGAACGATACGGCTTTTCAATCTCTCCGTTTTCCTGTTTAATTTGAAGCGGACGCCATCGGTTTGGTTCGTAGATGAAATTGACTGCCATTTGCATCCGAGCATAGCATATCGGTTGCTGAAAGAATTCATGACGATGCCGAATGTCGCATCGCAACTGATTGTCACGGCGCATGACACGTCGTTGATGACGCATGACATTTGGCGGACCGATGAAGTCTGGTTTGCGGAAAAACGGATGGACGGTTCGTCCGACCTCTATTCTCTTTATCAGTTCACACCACGCTTCGACAAACGACTTGAAAAGGGATATCGTCAGGGGTTGTATGGCGCCATGCCGCACATCGGGGGGGAGATGCTGAATGGCTAAGCGTCGCATAATTCCGCGTTCGCTTCAGCAACCGCCAAGGTTCCGGTTGATCGTCCATGCATTCGTGGAGGGGGGCACGGAGTTGGACTATCTTCAGAATATAGCCAAGGGTCAAAATGTTCGCATTTTGGGTGAACGAATGGATTCCTCGCCCGTCGTCCTGCTTGGCGCCGCAATGAAGTGGTGCGTTGACAACGCTCGAATCATGAGGGCAAAACGATGTGTTGACACGGTATGGGTTGTCTTTGACGAGGACGAGAAAGTCCGCGACATTGAGACCGTGCGCAAACTCTGGGGACAGTGTGCCGAGTTGTGCATGCGTGAGTGTCGTATTCGGGACCGGAAACGATGTGGGTACAACGATGTGTTGTCCAAAATCAATGTGGCATTTCTCAAGCCATGTATTGAGTTGTGGGCGCTTATGTGCCTGCCAAAACCGCTGACGGGGCGTACGCATTTTTCATCGAACCGGCATGTACTTCAGGGGCGGTTGAGCAAGCTCATGTCGGCATACGACCACTCACGGCATCCTTATTTCGACGTATCGGAGATGACGGCTTGGCGTGAAGCATGCGCCCAGGCGGCGGAGTGGGAACGAACGTTTGGCAAGTTTCCCAACTGCCTCAATGCCCCCCGCTTTGCTGGCATCGCCCCGCTTGTGGAAATGATACTGACAGAGGGGTCGAAGTTTCAAACAGGCTTCAATTGTTGAAAGGATGCGAAGTGAAAAAGACAAGCGAACTCGACATCAAGGGAACAGTCGTCCGCGTCGTGAAGATCAACGGCGAGGACTTCGTTTGCCTTACCGATATGGCGAAACTCAAGTCGGAAGACGCGCAGTAGACAATCACCTCGTAGAATAGGGAAGAGAAACAATGCAAAGCGAAAAGAAATTTGCTGTCCTTATTGATGCGGATAATGCATCAGCCAAGAACCTCAAACCCATCATGGATGAGGTGGCTAAATATGGTATACCGACAATCAAACATGCCTACAGCGACTGGGCGAGGCTCGCTAACTGGAAAGACGCACTTCTCGATGTTGGAGTGGTTCCTGTTCAGCAGTATGCTTATACGCCAGGAAAGAACGCGACTGATGCGGCTTTGATAATCGAAGCTATGGATATCCTCCATGACGATGTTGTGGATGGTTTTGTCATTGTGTCAAGCGACAGTGACTTTACTCCGCTTGCCTTACGATTGCGTGAATCTGGTAAAATGGTATTGGGTATAGGCGAATCTAAGACCCCCAAGCCATTCATCAAGGCTTGCGACAAGTTCATATATGTCGATGTACTTGTGCCTTCCGTGCCGGTACAGGAGCAATCGAACACTGCAGGAAAGATTGCGGTTCCTTCAGCACCGCCGCAGACGAAACCGATTCCAACCAAGACGGTCAATTTCATTGCGCAGTGTATACAGGAATCCGCCAACGAAAGCGGACAGGCTCTGCTTGCACCTCTTGGTTCGCTTCTCATCAAGAAGAAGCCTGACTTCGACAGCCGTAATTACGGATACTCGCAACTCTCAAAACTGCTTCGTGCGATTGAGCGCTTTGAAGTAGGTGGTGCAGGGACTCATGTCTGGGTAAAAGACAAGAAGGTAGAATAATGATGAAGAGGAAGCCCCTGTGCAATCCAGAACACAAACCTATCGAATTCGGTAGGTTTAGCAAGGCCGATTCTAAACCCCTCGGATTCGAGGGGTTTAGAAAAGGGCAAGCCGCCAATCCGACGCTTAAAGGCAATCAGCGTGACTACGCCACCATCAACCAGCTCATCTGCATCTCCAACATGGAGAACATCAACGCCGTCATGATTAATAACGGCATTCCTCAGCCACAACGCCTGAACAAGCTGAACGAAATCGCCATCCAGCAAATGCGCATCCTCTCCGAAGTCGAGGGGAGGATTTATTTGAGATAGTATCCCATATTTCCGGTACGCTTCACTCGAGGTAATGGAATTTAAAGGAGAACTAAGATGAAACGCAAAAAAGGCAAAGCGGCGGCCGCTTCGGCAGGACCCGAATACGACGCGAGGTTCGCGGCACTGACGTGGGACGACTTGGAACACTTTGCCGACTCACGTTCGGTGAAGCGCGGCAAGGGGTATGTTTCGTGTGTCAGCGGAATATGCGTCGATGGTAAAGGTGCCGTTATCGCGTCCGTGCAAGGCCGAGAGGAATATGCCACGAAGGTATGGTTTGGCGACGACGGCAAACTCCATTCCGACTGCTCATGTCCAGTGGGATTCGCCTGCAAGCACGCAGTTGCGTTGACCCTGAAGGTGATCGATGAGGTCAAGGCTGGTCGGAAGCCAGTCATGATCGCGTCTGACGACGAGCGCCTTGAAGAGTTCTTGTCCGTTGATGATGATTACGATGAAGATCCGGACGAGGGCGAAGAGGGAAATACAGGCACACGCGGCGTTTCTGTCCGAGCGCCCGGACAGAAGCCGGATCCCGTCCTTGCCTATCTTCTGGACCTGAAGCCCGACGCGGCAAAGGATCTTCTCGTCGAAATCACCGCTCAATTCGACGAGGTGCGCACGGAATTGCGGCGTAGGATCGAGCTCGCGAAGTCCGATGTGGACGTTCTTGCGGACAAGGCAAAGAAGGCGATTCGCAATGCGACTGCAACGGCATGCAGGATCTACGTCTGGGGCGACAGAGACCGCTCGATATATCCGGACTACGGAGAGGCGAAACAGTTTCTCGAACGGCTGCTCGAGCTGAAGGCATACGACAATTTGATTGCGCTGGCCGACTATCTGACGAAGCGCGCCGTCGCGCAGATGGAAATGTCCGAGAACGACGAAGGAGAAATCGGATACGAAGCCGACACGTGCATGGAGGTCATTGCCAAGGCTGTCATGCTCTCCAGTATGTCGGACGTAGACAAGATTCTTTGGTTCCACAATCTGCACGACAAAGACGAGTACTGTTTCTATGAGGACATCAAGGGCGCATGGGAGGCACCGAAATCATGCGCTAGGTCTGCCTGGGCTGAAGTTGCAGATGTCCTTTCAAAAGAACTCTCCTCGCAGGGGGATGTCGGCAACGGGATTTCCATCCACGGGCGGCATCTCTCGTCCGAAATTGAAGCAGCCTTGCGATTCGCCGGGCGGCGTGCCGAAGTGATGGATTTCAAGAAGCACGCCGTCGCTAAGACCGGCGACTACGATACGCTGGTACAGGACCTTATCGAAGGCGGCGACCTTAAGGAAGCGAAGGAGTGGTGTTTTCGTGGAATCAAGGAGCAGGGCGACTATGGCAAGCGGGAACTTCGTAGCCGCTTGATCGAAATAGCCGAACGGGAGAAGAATCCGATTGATGCCTGTTCCTATGCCGCAGACGCGTTCTTCGATTCTCCGTGGCAAGATAGCTACGAGAAACTCATGGTTGCCGCACGAAAGGCAGACGTGTACGAACAAGTTCACAAGGGCGCTCTTGACTTTCTCGAGAAAGGTGTGTTCCCGTGGGAGGCGAAGAAGAGCCGCTGGCCTTTGCCGAAACTGCTTGAACCGAGCCGCGATAGAAACACGGAATTCCCGCGTATTGACATTCTTATCGACGCCGCCTTAATGGAAGACAGATTGGAAGATGCCATCAAGTGGTATGCCTCTCAAAGCAAGCCGACAACAAATTACCATTCGTACCTCTTTAGGGGCACGGAAGACGATCAGGGATGGGCCGTCGCCGAAAAGGTGGCAGCCAGATTTCCGGACGATGCGATTTCAATCTGGCTCGGGTTGATAGCGGCGAATCGTGGCAAAACGGGCAATTGCTACTATGAACAGATCGCCCAGGCTCTGGTCAACATGCATCCCGTCATGAAACGGGTCGGCCGGCTCGACGAATGGAAGGCGCTTATCGTGGAGATACGAACAACCGATAAGGGTAAGCGCAACCTCATGAAAATCCTTGATGGAATCGAGCACGGTCCGCAACCGCCAACGCCAATCATAATAGACAGATAGATGAGGCGATGCCAATGAAGCGATGAAATGAAAACGGGATGCAGACGGATAATAGTGAAACTCAAAACCCAAGTTGGTAGGCGCAAGGTTTGGATATAATAAGGGCGAAAGGAGCGAAATGGCTTTACCGTTGAACATAGATGACTTGATTCATCAGCGCAAGGTGGAGACTGCGCGGATTGAATACAAGAAGGACTGGGACAGGAAGTAGAACGAGTAGACCGAGCAGGTTTGCTGAATTACTGGAAAGTCACCGTGTCCGACGTGGTAGCGCCCTGAACTCTGATTTCAACTCCGGGCGGGAAGTCCGTTGCCTCGAATTCCGCGATGTGATCAACGACGGCTGCCGTCTTGAGCGGCGTCGGGCTGTCTCCAACGTACATGGACAAGGTGTCGCCGTCGTTGGTGTAGCACTTGAGCACGCGTCCGGTCGTCTTCGTGTAGTCCTTGCCGCAGATATGGACGAACTTCTCCGAACTCCATTCCGCCTTGTAGATGTAGAACGTGTCCTTTTTCGTGACGTGGTCGCGTTCCACGAGACCCTTGTTGTTCAACCTTCTCAATACGTCGTTGGTTGTCGCGTTCACGCCGTCAAGACACTCCGTGAAGCCCTCGTTCCGGCTTGACACCGCGATGTCGAACAGCTGCCACTGGCTCGTGAAGAGAAGGTTCGTGTAGTTTCGGATCGCGGCGATGTGTCCTTCATGCAGCCACATCTGGTACTCGATGTCGTGCCGTGCGTAGTTTCCGGGGGGTGTCGTACTCCTGAAGTCATCGGAGTGGCAATGCTGCGTTCCCCCACATCCATACTCCGAGAACGCAAGTGGCTTGCCGAGCCTTGCCAGGGTGTTCGTCAGGCGCGTGTTCAACTGAGACGAAGGGTCTTTTTTTGTCTTGTCGATGTACCATCCAACATAGACGTTGCAGCCAAACCAATCCACCCGCGGATCGTTGTAGTACGCAGAAGGGTTATCGACGTTGTGAGACAAGACAAAGCCGACCATGCGCTCGGAATCAAGCCCCTTGATGAGATCGTAGTATCCTTCGATTTTTCCCTTGCCAAATGCCTTGTTGTCCGTGATTGTCTCGTTGCTGAGCCCCCAGAACATGATACAGGGGTGGTTGAAGTGCTGTTGAACCATTTCCGTGTACTGCGTTGTGAGGTGCATGTAGTAGTCATCT
>JAGCVN010000010.1 GCA_017962315.1 Kiritimatiellia bacterium | reverse complement strand
CCCGGTGAGGATCCTGGTCGCGTACTTGCGCTCAAACCCGAATGCCTTGCACATCGAGTCGGTGAACGCGGTCTTCTTGGACTTGCTTTTCAGGTGCGCGTATGCACGTCTCTGCATGCCGACGTACTCCATTGTTGTTCTTCGTGACATCTTGATCATGCCTCATAGTTTACCTGAAATTCACGGTGTCTTGGCATTTGACGAATGCGGTACCGCGCCCCGAGGACGAATTTTCGCTACGGTGTCCGGCATTATAACGAATTGCGTGGCTGCAAGTGGGCTGGATTTGTTCTTGCGGCGGCGCGGACGGGATGGTAAAATATAGGCATGTGCAAAATTATCTGGACTTTTGGGGCGGCCGTCGCCGCCGTAACTCTAGCCGCGTCGGCGGAGGTCGTGTCGTTCAAGGACGCCGCGAAGATCAAGAGCTGGGACGCCTGGGGCGACAAGGCGCCGCCGGACCCGTCGGCGTCGGGTGCCTTGGCCGCGTCGAAGAAGGAGAAGCCGTGCGTCACGTGGAAGCGGCTCAACGAGCTCGACCCCGGGCTCAAGGAGATCGGCCGCCTGGCGGTGCGCGACTCGAAGGACGTGAAGTCCTCGAAGTGGTCCGTCGGCTGCGAGACGATGGACCGCGACTATGCGAACTGGGATTCCTACAAGCACCTCATGGGGCCCCTCGGCGTCAAGCACGGGCGCCTCTTCTCCGGCTGGGCCAAGACCGAGCAGGAGAAGGGCAAGTACGACTTCTCGTGGTTCGACCCGCAGGTGCGCGAGATGGCGGCGATGGGCATCAAGCCCTGGATCTGCCTCGCCTACGGCAACCCCGTCTACGGCAGCGACTTTCGCCTCGGCATGAAGGTGAGTCAGGTCACGGACAAGCCGGAGGCGTTCGATGCGTGGATCAAATACTGCGTCGCGTGCGTTGAGCGCTACAAGGACGTCGTCGACGAGTGGGAGATATGGAACGAGCCGTTCGGGCAGGGTCCTGAATACGCGGAGATGTTCTACCGCACCGCGAAGGCGATTCGCGCCGTCCAGCCCAACGCGAAGCTGTACTGCACGGCGATCACGTTCCCGAGGGACTACAAGTGCGTCTTGGAGAAGCTGAAACAGGAGAACGTGCTCGACCTCGGCTCGTACTTCATCTACCATCCGTACCACCCCAATCCCGACACGACCTACGAAAAATTCGTGCCGAACCTGCGCAGGCTCGTGAAGTCGTACAGCGACTCGTTCGACATCATGCAGGGAGAGGTGGGGTGTCCGGCGCAGCTGGAGTTCGGCCACGCGCTCAAGAACATCGAGTGGAGCGAGTACGCGCAGGCGAAGTGGCTCCTGCGGCGCACGATCGGCGACGCGGCGCGGAATATCCCGTCGAGCGTGTTCACGATGATCGACCTCCAATACACGTTCATGCTTCAGAGCTTCGGACTCGTCCGCTCCAACACGCTCAAGGAATTCGTGTATCGCCGTCCGTCGTACTTCGCGATGCAAAACATCTTCGGCCTCCTTGACGACGAGGCACATTCCGACAAAATTGTGGTGCAGCCGAACTACAAGGTGACGCAGAGGGCCGATCCGCGCGACACGCGCAAGCGCACGCTCACGTCCATCAGGTTCCTGCGCGAGGGCAAGACGCTGCGCTTTCTCTGGTTCTCGGACGCACGTCCGTCGTCCCTCCTCGAATTCGACCGCATTTCGGTGCACTTTCCCAGCAAGGTTGTGGACCCCGTGTGGGTTGACATGATCACGGGCCGCGTGTTCGAGTTTCCGGCGGAGAGCGTGAAGTACGAAAATGAACACACGCTTTTGAGCGACCTCCCGATGTGGGACTCTCCCGTGATGATCACGGACAGGCTCTCCGTGCCGTTGCGCGAGGAGATGAGTTCTAAATGACGGGAGAGGGGCTGGTATGCGAGTCACGTTGATTGCGGCGGCGTTCGCGGCGGCATTTGCCGCCAATGGCGCGGTGGATGAAGTGAGACAGATATTTCGGACCGAGCGGTTCCAGCGCGGCGATACGAACGTGTCGCGTCTGCAGGAGATCGACGACGCGAGCTGGATCTGGCACCCGGCGGCGTTTTCGTCGGGAGCCGTCGATCTCACTGGCCTCGCGGACGTGAAGTTCGCGGAGCGGTACGCTTTTTCCACAAACCGCACGGCGCTCATCGAGACGCTGCGTCCAGGGACCGACGCATGGTACGCGTATTCCATCCTGAACGCGCAGACGGAAGGCCGCCTCGACGAGGCGAAGAAGCTCAACAGCCATTGGGCGAGCAACGGCAAGAACGTAGGCGGTATGCGTCTTGCGTTCGCGTTCCGGCAGGATTTCCTCGACTGGGACCGAGGAAAGTGCCAGGCGTTCTTCATCCCGCAGCACCTGAACTACCTCCACATCTGGGAGGGCCTGCCCGAACGCGAGGTCGAACTCAAGCCCAACGCCTACCCCTCGGAGCTGAAGGACGAGGACGTCTCTTTCGACGCCTTCGCCAACAAGGAGAAGTACGGCTACTCCTACCACGATCTTGAAGACGGATTCGTCTCCATCGCTTTGCGCGACGACGCAAAGGCCCTCAAGGGAACAGATGCGTCGTTCCTGCTGGACAACAACGCATACCTCCCCGACACTCCCGGCCTCACGAAGTGCCTTCTGGATTATCTCACGAATGGCGACAAGAACGACTTCTTCAAGGGACGCGGCGTGTTCAAGGAGCTTACGCTCGATCAGCTCGCCGAAGTCGCCCGCGCCACAAAGGGAACCGCTAAGGACGTAGCGTCCTCTGCAGTCTTCGCCGACGTCGTACTCAAGAAGCTTGCGCCCGGCGCGGACGACGACCCCAACGATCTCAAGGCGCGCGAAGCGCTTCTCAGGCGCCGCCTCGACTTCACCAAGACCCTCGCCCCCGCGCTCAAGCAGAAGCGGATCGACGCCGAACGCGAACTGCTGGAGTTCTACCACGGTATCGGCGATCTCTCCCACAAGGAACTGTTCATCGAGTACCTGAAGGACATCAAGCCTAGTGCAGGGTATGTCATTGGGCGGGACGCCCGTCGTCCCAGTGTGGGCGGATCGCTTGTGACAGACTATCTCGCCGCGCTCGCCGTCTCTGACATGAAGGCGTTCTCCGAACTCGTGGAGAAGGACTTCCTCGCGAAGACGGTCTCCGAGGCGGAGCTCGTTTCCGGAAAGCCAGCGGCCGACGTCAACACGCGCATCTTCTCCGCCGAAGAGTTCAAGCGGATTCAGGATTGCGTGGAGCTGAACTGGTCAAAGTCGAACAAGAAAGTGTTCGCCTCGAAAGACGGCGTGTCGCTCGCGCTTGACGTGAAGAACGTTCAGAAGCTTCGCATCGCCATATACGAGCTTGACGCTGCGGCGGCATGCCGCGAGGCGAAGAGAGAGGTTTCGAGCGACATCGACCTCGATTGCGCCGTGCCCACTGTGGAGCGCTTCCTCGACTTCGCGGATAGGCCGGCCATCCTGCGCCATCGCGAGACACTTGCTTTTCCGGAACTGGCAGAGCCGGGGCTTTACGTGGTGGAATGTTCCGGGAACGGCGTCTCTAGCCGCGCCTTCGTACGCAAGGGACGCCTCCGCGCCACGGAGCGTCGCGACGCGGCGGGGCATGTGTTCGCCGCGCTGGATGAGGACGGCAAGATCGTGAAGGGCGCGAAGGTATGGCTCGACGGCACGGTGTTCACCGCTGACGAGAACGGCGAGGTGTCGGTGCCGTTCGCGGCGGACGGAAAATCCGCTGGACGCAAGACGGCTGTCGTCGGGGCGGGGCGTCTTGCCTCGACAATCAAGTTCGACCATGCGGCGGAAACTTATTCGCTTGGTTTGTGCGTTGTTCTGCCGCAGGAGTCTCTCGTCGCGGGGCGCGAGGCGACGGCGCTCATCCGCCCGACGCTGCGCGCCGGCGGCGTTGTCTCCACGCTGAAGCTCATTGAAAATCCCACGCTCACCGTCACCTTCAATGACGTCAATGGACGCGAGACGGTGAAGACGTACAAGGGCTTTGAGCTCTTCGACGACGCGGAGAGCGTGTGCCGATTCAAGGTGCCACGGAATCTTTCGGCCGTGAAGTTCAGGCTTGAAGGCGGCGTTAAGCGCGTGACCGGCGGCGAAGACGACCGTCTTTCCGCCGTTTGGGCGATGGGTGTGAACTCGATAGCGAAGGGAAGCCAGATCGAGCAGCTGTTCCTGCGGCGCACGGTTGATGGCTACGTGCTTGAATGCCGCGGAAGGACGGGCGAGCGCATTGCGCACAGGGCAGTTACGCTCACCTTAAAGCACTGCGCGTTCAGGGCCGGTGGACGCATGGTGAAGTCGGGAGAAGGATTCCCTCCTGGAAGATTGATCGACAAGACGCTTCAGTGTGATGAGAACGGCGAAATCAAGCTGGGGGCGCTAGCTGACATCGAAGAGATCAGCACGAAGGAGTTTGGCGGATGGAAGTGGCGGCTCGGGCGCGGGATGCGCATTGCGTATGCAGGCAACGGAATAGCGTCCGCAGAGGGTGAGACGATAGCGATTCCGGCGAGAGGTCTCTTCGACGGCGTGTGGCCGGGAGCGGAGGAACTTCAAAGTTGGGTGTCGCTGCTCGCAGTCAACAAGGCGGGCGAGATCACGGAGGATTGCATTGGCGCGTGTTCGTACTCGAACGGCGTTTTGCGGATAACGGGACTTCGCGCGGGCGACTATCGCTTGAAGTCCAGAACGGAGAAGTCGGATGCGATAAAGATATCCGTCGCCAAGACGGCTAAGGCCGTGGGCGAAGGCGGCGTGATTGCGAGTGCGGCGCGTTCGCTTTCCGACACGGGCAATCCAAATGGCCTGAGGATTGAATCGGCTGAAGTGGTGACAGGCGGCGTTCTTCGCGTACGGGTGGCGAACGCAGGGGAGGATGCACGCGTTCACGTGTTCGCGGCGCGCACGATGCCGGTGGCTGGCTGGGGGACTCCTTTCTCCGAGCTCGCCGCGTCGCTGTGGCGTCCAAATCTGCGCAAAGGTACATGGCGCGAGGCGAACACGGACTACTTGTCAGGACGCGACCTCGGCGACAAGCTGCGCTACATTCTCGACCGCCGTCAGGAGCCGGGCCGCATCGGCAACATGCTGCAGCGTCCGTCGCTCATTCTCAATCCTTGGACGACAAGTGAAACCGAGACGAAGGAGGTCAAGCTCTCCGACGGCGACGTCTGGGAAGCTCCCACGCCTCAAAGCGCGGGAATGTCGAACGCGACGGAGAGTCGTCGCGGCGGCAACTTTGGCGAAGCAGTCCGCAAGGGTTTCGCGTGCTTCGACTTCATGCCGGAATCTGAGGTAGTATTCGCCAACCTGAGGCCGGGCAAGAACGGCATTGTCGAGGTCGATCTGCGATCTGGCGCGGCGGGAATGCAGGACGTGTCGGTGATCGTGACGGACGGTCGTTCGATTGACGAGACGACGCTTGCGGGCGCGGTTGTTCCGTTCACGCCGCGCGACCTGCGGGTGAAGAAGGGTTTTGACGCGCTCGCGAACTCGTCTCGCACGAAGTCGTATTCGACCGTGGGCGAACTGTACGCGCTGATGAAATCCATTTCCGCAGGCGACGCCACCTTCGCCGAGTTTGGATTCGTTGCAGACTGGGCGGAGAAGGGCACGGACGAGAAGCGCGAGCTATATGGAAAATATGCTTCGCACGAGCTCGACTACTTCCTCTACGAAAAGGACCGAGCGTTCTTCGATTCCGTCGTCGCGCCGAACCTGCGGAACAAGCGGTTGAAGGGATTCATGGACAAGTGGCTCTTGGGCGAAGACCTTGGCGAATACGCGAAGCCAGGCCGTCTGCAGGACCTCAATGCGCTTGAGCAGTGCCTGCTTGCACGGCGCGTGGCGTCCGTCGCGACGATTGTGGCGCGCAACCTTGCCGACTGGTGCGAGGCCAATCCGTGCGATCCCGGCGAGGAAGACAGGCTATTCTCCGCCGCTCTTGGCGATATTGAGGAGATTGCAGGAGCTGATGGGGCCATGGCAATGTGTGATGTGGCGGCGGCAGCGCCGGAGGAAGAATCCGATATGGCTGTTCCCGCGTCGGCTCAAGTCAGGGAGAACATGGTACAGAACGTTCAGGCAGGATGGAGCAGCCAGCGACTGCATGAACCAGTAGGACAGGTGGGGGCATTGCGTAATGTGATGCCGTTGCCTGCGCCTAGGGCGCGTATGGCGAAAGCGGCAGATATGGCGAAGTCGATGAAGCGGCGCAGCCAGATCAGGCAGTTCTACCGTCCGCCGGAGCGCACGAAGGAGTGGGTGGAGTCGCACTGGTACAAGCGCCGCCATTCGGAGGACACGACCGGGCTGGTGAGTCCGAACATCTTCTGGCGCGACTACGCGGAGGCGATTGCGAAGGGCGAAACGGACTCGTTCAGGTCCGCAGGCATCATCTACGTCAAGGGCTTCTCCGGGATGATTGCCGCGCTTGCGTCGAGCCGCGTGGGCTTTGAGGCGAAGGAGGGGGAGAGCGTCGTGTTCGCGCGTTCGGCGGGGAGGCGTCTCGTGGCGTCCGCCGCACGCGACACGGTGCGCCTCGAGCGCCACTTCTTCGAGGCCGGCGAGATGAACGAGGACGGCTCGCCAAAGGAGGCGACCGACGAGTTCGTTCGCGGAAGGGTGTATTTCGCGGAGACGATCGCGATCAATCCAACGGCGAAGCGCAGATACGTGCGCGTAGTCTCGCAGATTCCGGAGGGCGCGTTCGCGGTGAACGGATGCGACGCCGCCGAGGACAAGATGCTCGTTCTCAATGCGTACGAGACGGCCGCGCTGCCGAAGGCGCATTTCTACTTCCCTCTCGCCGAGGATGGCCTTGGCAAGATGCCGGACGCCGTCGCGCTTGAACGCGGCGAGCGCGTCGGCGCGGGCGGAGGGTTCGTCTGCAACGTGGTGGCGGAATCGGCGAAGCGCGACACAACGAGCTGGCGTTACGTTTCGCAAAAGGCGACGAAGGGCGAGGTGCTGGAGTATCTGAAGACGAAGAACCTCGTGAACGTCGATCTGACGAAGATCGGCTGGCGCTTTGCGGACGGCGATTTCGCGAAGAAGGCGCTCGAAATCCTCGACTCGCGCGGAGTCTATTGCCAGGGGCTTTGGCTTGCGGGCTTCAAGTGGAAGGACACATACGACGCACGGCGCGTGAAGGAGGCGCTGTCGCGCCGCGAGAACGTGAAAAAGCTCGCACCGCTGTTCGGGCCGGTGTTCAAGTCGTCGCTCGTCGAGATCGAGCCGGAGGAGGCGGATCTCTTCGAGCACAGGGAATACTGGCCGATCATCAACGCACGCACGCACGCGAAGGGCGGAGCCGCCACGATAGCGAACACCGCCCTCGCGAAGGAGTACAGGGCGTTCCTTGACGTGCTCGCGGCGAAGCGTGGGCTTTCGGCGAGGGACAGGCTTCTCGCGGCGGTGTACCTGATTGCGCAGGACCGCATTGCCGAGGCGGAGGCGCACGTCGCGGCGATTGAGGCCGCCGACGTCGAGACGAAGATGCAGCTTGCCTACATGAAGGCGTATCTCGCCTTCGCGCACGGCAATGCGGCGGAAGGGCGGAAGATTGCGGAGAAGTGGACGGAATCCTCTGTCGGCATTTGGCGGAAGCGTTTCAAGGAAGTTGTGGCGCAGGCGGACGAGGCGTTGGGCGTCGGCACGGACGGAGAGCGTGCGGATGGCGCGGGCGCACCGTCTCTCGCTGTGCGCGTCGATTTGTCCGACGGCGTGGCGCGGGGCGTGATTCTCACGGCGGGCAATCTTGAGAAATGCACTGTCAAGGCATATCCCGTGGACGTGGAGATAGGGTTCTCCAAGAATCCGTTTGGAGGCGCGTCGGCGTCCGTCGGCGGCGTGTTGGGCCTGAAACCCGCATGGTCGAAGGAAGTGTCGGTCGCGGAAGGGAAGGAGACGCGCGTGGTGTTGCCGGATGAGCTGAGGCACGCAAACCTCGTGGTTGTGGCGACTGGTACGGACGGACGTGCGGAAGAACGGCTTGAGCTTACGTCGGGAGCTCTTGACGTGCAGGTGTTGCGCGAGACGCGCCAGTTGCGCGTGAGGGATTTGAAGGGCAAGCCGCTCGCGGGAGCGTACGTGAAGGTGTACGTGCGCGATGCGGCGAGAACCGAGACCAAGTTCCACAAGGACGGCTATACCGATCTTCGCGGTGCGTTTGACTACGAATCCGTCTCGACGGACACTGACTTCCGTCCGGCCGAATTCGCCGTCTTCGTGCAAGGGCCCGATGGTGTCCGCACGCTGACAATCAGGCGATGATGAGATTGTTTAAATAGGAGAAAAGACAATGAAACATAGATTGATGGCTGCGGCGGCGTTCGCGGCGGCGTTCGCGGCGAGCGGAGCAGTTAATGAGGTGAAGCAGATATTCCGGACAGAGCGGTTCCAGCGCGGCGATACGAACGTGTCGCGCTTGCAGGAGATCGACGACGCGAGCTGGATCTGGCACCCGACTGCGGTGGAGCGCGGCGAGGTGGGCAAGTACGCCTTTCTGCGCTTCAGGAAGGAGTTCACGGCGGATGCGACGCCGCTCCGCTTCGACGTGAGCGCGGACGAGCGTTTCGAGTTGCTGCTGGACGGCGTGCCGATCGCGTTCGGTCCGCACCGGGGCATCGTCGAGAACTGGCTCTACCAGTCCTACGAGGCGAAGCTTGCGCCGGGGAAACACGTGATGGAGGCCGTCGTGTGGGTGCTCGGGCCGTATGCGCCGTCCGCCCAGCTTTCCTGGCGCGGCGGGTTCATCCTCAAGGCGGAGGGCGCGTACCACAAGCAGCTCACGACCGGCGTCGCGGACTGGCGCGTCGCGGAGCTGAAGAACGTCACGATGCGCAAGGAGGGGATGCGGCGCAACTTCGGCGTGGGCGCGCAGACGGAAGTGCGCGGCTGTTCGCTTCAGGAGGAGCGTCCCGCCGAGTCGGCGTACGTCGCGCCGAAGACCGTGCGCGGCCCGGTGAAGTTCAACGTCTGCGGCGTGAAGGCGAAGGGGTGGATGCTCTTCCCCACGCCGCTTCCCGACCAGACGTACGAGCGCGTCCGTCCCGGCGCGTTCCGCGCCGCTCGCGCGACGTTCGACAGGAGCATCCTCTACACGGAGGCGGACGCGCGCCATCCGCTCGTCCAGCCGCTGAACGCGCTTCTCAAGGAAGGCAAGCCTGTGACGATTCCCGCGAACACGATCCTCTGCGCGCTTCTCGACCTCGACGACTACTACTGCGCGTACCCGGAGCTCGTCGTGGGCGGCGGCAAGGGGGCCGAGATCCGCTGGATGTGGGTGGAGAGTCCGCGCTATCCGGACGGACGCAAGGGCAACCGCAACGAGTTCATCGGCAAGGGCTGCTCCAAGTACTTCCTGATGGACCGCTTCTTCCCCGACGGACGCGCGAACGCGACGTTCGGCGCACCGTGGTGGCGCGCCGGGCGGTGGTGTCAGTTCGAGATCAAGACGGCGGACGAGCCACTGACGCTGAAGGGCGTGGGCATCATCGAGTCGCGCTACCCGACGCCCGTCACCTCGCATTTCACATGCGACGATGCGTCGCTCGCCGGCGTGCAGGGCGTGTGCATCCGCGGCATGCAGATGGACATGCACGAGATCATGTGCGACGGCCCGCACTACGAGCAGCAGATGTACGTGGGCGACACCTACGTGCAGTGCGACACGATCGCCGCGATGAACAGCGACGACCGTCTCGTGCGCCGCGCGATCTCGCTCTTCGACTACGGTCGCCGCGACAACGGCATGCTGCCGATGAACTTCCCCACCACCGGCACGCAGGAGTCGACCACCTACACGATGATCTGGCCGATGCTGCTCGAGAACTACATGATGTGGCACGAGAACGCCGCGTGGCTCAAGGCGCGCTTCCCCGGCCTCTGCCACACGATGATGGGTCTCGCCGAGTTCGAGAACACGGACGGGCTTCTCGAAAATCTGCCCGGCTGGAGTTTCATCGACTGGGTGGAGGAGCCGAAACGGTGGCGCGCCGGCATCCCGCAGAACGGAAAGCCGGGGACGGGCGTCAACTCGCAGAACAACCTCTTCTACGTGCTGTCGCTGCGCGCGGCGGCGCGGGTGGCGGACGAACTGGGGTACCCCACGTTCGCCGTGTACTGGCGCGACAAGGCGGACGCGCTCGGAAAGAAGATCGTCGCGACGTTCTGGGACGGCGCGAACGGCCTGATGGCGGGCACGCCCGACAAGCAGGGCCTCAGCGAACATGCGCAGATTCTCGCGATCCTGGCGGGCGTTCTTTCGCCGGAGCAGGAGGCAAGCGCGTTCAAGGCGCTCACCGAACGTACCGACCTCTTCCGCGCCACGGACTACTTCCGCTACTACCTCTTCCGGGTGTATGCGAAGATGGGGCGGATGGACCTCTTCCTGAAGAAGATGGACTTCTGGCGCGACCACGTGAAGTGGGGGCTTCGCTGTCCGCTGGAGGACGACGGAATCGAGGCGAAGAGCGACTGCCACGCCTGGGCGGCGCATCCGCTCTTCTTTCTGCACTCCGCGCTCGCGGGCGTGACGCCGGCGGCACCATGGTTCAGGACGGTGCGCATCGCGCCGCAGCCGGGTGGACTCAAGTGGATCGACGCCGCGACGCCGCATCCGAAGGGCATGATCCTCACGAAGCTGCGTTTCGACGGCGACGCGGTCGAGGGCGAGGTGACGCTCCCCGACGGCGTGAGCGGCGTGTTCGAGTGGAAGGGCAACCTTCGACCGCTCACGCCCGGTCGGCAGACGATTGAGAAGCTGGACATGCCTGGCGTTGCGCCGGCGCCGGTAGGCGGATGGAAAAGCAAGGGGATTGTCATTCAGGTACCCCGTCCGCAGGATGTTGGAAGGTTCTGCTCCTTCATCAAGGACACGCTCAAGCCGTCCGGCGTGGATACGATTGTGCTGCTGGTGCGTTACCGTTACCGGTTCGCTTCGCATCCGGAATGCACGGCCCCTCGCAACGCCATTTCGCTTGACGACGCGAAAGCGATCAAGGCTGCGTGCGACGCTGCCGGTATTCGACTGATCCCGAAGATGAACCTGCTTGGGCACCAGAGCGGGAATGTGGTGTACGACGGGCTTCTCAAGGGGCATCCTGAACTCGACGAGTCACGGGACAAGAAAACCGTGACACGTAACTATTGCCGCAGTATCTGCCCCCTGCACCCGGACTCGAAACGTATCGTCCTGGAACTGGCGGACGAACTCGTAGCCGCATTCGGCGCGGATATGTTACACATCGGGTGTGACGAAGTTTTCGAAATTGGCTACTGCCCTCGTTGCCGGGGCACGGCAACAGCGAAGCTCTTTGCAGACTGGGTGAACGGGATTGCCGATCATCTAAAGAAAAAAGGCGTGGGCATGATGTTGTGGGGCGATCGGTTATTGGACGCGAAGACCACGGGGTACAGTGTCTGGGATGCGAGCGACAACGGTACGAGCGAAGCGCTTGGCAAGGTGAACAAGGACGTCGTCATCTGCGACTGGCATTATGCGGCGCACAAAGCCTATCCAAGTGTCGAGCAATTCGCCGCTGCTGGCTACAAGGTGTACCTCTGCCCCTGGCGTTATGCGGAGAACGCGCAGAAGTTTCTCGAATATGCCGCGGCGCACGACAAGGGACAGTATCTCGGTGTCCTTTTCACGACGTGGTGCGCCTGCGAAGATTTGATGGATGTGCTGGAGGGTAAAGGCGTGCTTCGCCATAAGCCCGACAGCAAGGAAGCGAAGACGCTGATGGCGTTGCGGAGGACCTTTCGTTATCTTTTCCCCGCCGCGAAGCGACTGGCGGAAAGGGAACAGGGAAAACGCGACGTAGGAATCGAATTGTAAAAAGGAGACAACATGAAACGACTGTTTACACTTGCAATGGCCGTAATCGCCGTCGCGACCGTCGTGACGGCTGAGCGCGTAGATCTGTACCCGCAGAGTTTTGACGCGGGAGGCTGGAGTCTTGACGCGCAGTTTATGGATGTGATGGGGTCGCCCTATCTGCTCGCGCACGGACTCGGCGTCCGCGTGACGGATGCGACGGCCTCCGTCGCCTTCACGAAGGAAGGTGAATACCGCGTCTGGGTCCGTACGAGGAACTGGGCGGACGGCGCCCCCGGTCGTTTCCGCGTCTCGATCGACGGAAAGCCGCTGGCGAAGGTGTTCGGCGAGGGGGCGCGAGAATGGTCGTGGGAGGACGGCGGGACTGTAAAGCTCCCCGCCGGCACGGTGAAAGTGGCCCTGGAGGATTTGACAGGGTTCGACGGACGATGCGCCGGCATTGTTTTCACGACGGACGGCGCAATGCCGCAAGGGGCACTCAGCGTGGACGGCGCGGATGTCTCGGAGACGGTCAAGGCGGACTTCGTGGTTGTCGGCGGCGGCCTTCCCGGGACGTGTGCGGCGGTTGCCGCCGCACGTCGCGGAATCAAAGTCGCGCTGATCCAGGACCGTCCCGTGTTGGGAGGAAATGCGTCCTCGGAAATCCGCGTGTGGAGCGGCGGCGAATCGCGCTATGACCTTGTCCGGGAACTGCGCGGCCGATTCATGAACCGCGACGGCAACCTGGCGTTCGATGACGCGCGCCGGATGCGCATCGTGCAAGACGAAAAGAATATCACGCTGCGTGTCTTGACGAGGGCGTTCGGCGTGGAGAAAAATCCCGACGGGACGATCGCCTCTGTAAAGGCGCTTGACCTAAAGTCCAACCGCGTTGTCCGTTTCGAGGCGCCGCTCTTCTGTGACGCGACCGGCGACGGATGGGTCGGTTTCTGGGCGGGCGCCGATTGGCGGATGGGGCGTGAGGCGAAAGAGGAGTTCGATGAAGACCGTGCGCCTGATAAATCGGACGGCGACACCCTCGGTGCCTCGGTGATGTGGACGAGCGTGGACGCGAATGCGCCAGTCCCGTTCTCCGCCCCCTGGGCAGAGCCGCACGCGCAAGGGATTGTGGCCGTCGCGGGTGAATGGAACTGGGAGTACGGAATCCATCAGGACATGATCCGCGACGCCGAAGCGATTCGCGACCGGTTGCTCTTGGCGATCTATGGGTCTTTTTCGCTTGCCAAGAAAAGACCCGAAAATGCGAACAAGATGTTGAACCTCTGTTCCTGGCTGCTCGGCAAGCGTGAGTCGCGGCGCATTATGGGCGACTGGGTGTATTCACAGAAGGACGTCACGAAAAACAGGGAATTCGTCGACGCGATCGCCTCCGGTTCTTGGGGAATCGACCTTCACTACGACAATTACAAGAAGGGGGTCGATTTCCTGACAACCTGCAAAGGCCCGCAGTACGGGCGGTACTGGATTCCGTACCGCAGCATCTATTCGCGCAGCGTCGGAAACCTCTTTTTGGCGGGACGCTGTTTCAGTTGCACGCATGTCGGTCTGGGCGGGCCGCGCGTCATCAACACCCTTTCGCAACTGGGTGTCGCGGCGGGCGAAGCCGCCGCGATGTGCCGTGAATTCGGGGAGACGCCGCGCGGCCTCTACAAGAACGGACGCGTCCGTATGTTGCAGGAACGACTCGGCGGCGGCTTCCCCGGCGTTCCCGAGACAAAGACGGAAGGGTGGACGATCATTGACGACGAGACGCCCGGCGTCACGTTCGGCAAGGGCTGGCGCATGTCTCGGAACTGCAACGGCGGCCAGGTCGGCAACTGGGCGCATTTCCCGTCGAAAGAGGCGGAGCCCGCCGTCTATCCGCTTCCTGTCACGCGGGAAGGCCGTTACACGCTCATGGGCCGTGTGCCGTACAGCTGGTCGGCGCGCCCCGGCTCGAAGACGGCGTTTGTGTTGACTTCCGGCGGCGTCGAAACGCCTTTCTTCGCCGATCAGGCGCAGGAGACGGGGACGTGGCAGAAGCTGGGCGAATTCGAGCTTGCCCCCGGTGCGACGTTGACGTTGATTCCGGCGAAATCCTCCGGATACACGTGCGCGGACGGCTTCGGCTTTTTCCCGGCGGATGGCCGCGCCGACACCGGTCTCAACCTTGAACGGATGATCCGCCCCGTTCCTGAGACGGCGGTTTTGCGGGAACCGGGATACTTCGTCTGGGGTGGATCGATGATCAAAGACGAGAAGGGGACGTACCACCTTTATTACGCGCGCTGGAAGAAAGAAACGAATTTCAGCGGCTGGGTGACCCATTCGGAAATCGCCCATGCCACGGGGCCTTCGCCCGCAGGTCCCTGGACGCACCACGATGTCGCGATCGCGTCTCGCGGGGCCTCGTACTGGGACGGGCTTTGTGCCCACAACCCGAATATCCACAAATTCGGGGACCGGTACTACCTGTACTATATGGGGAACACGGGGGACGGTAAGATTTCGCGTTCGCTGAACTGGACCCACCGCAACAACCAGCGGATTGGCGTCGCCTTTGCAGACACCCCTGACGGTCCATGGACGCGGCTCGACCATCCCGTGATCGACGTCAGCCCGGATCCGGACGCGCCCGATTCGCTGATGGTGAGCAATCCCGCGGCGGCGCAGCGTCCGGATGGTTCCTTCCTGCTTCTGTACAAGGCGGTCGGAAAGAAAAAGCCGTTGCCGTTCGTCGGTCCGGTCGTGCATCTCACGGCGACATCCAAATCTCCCACGGGACCGTTTGTGAAACAGATGCGCCTGCAATTCGGCGACGGCACGAAAAATTTTCCGGCGGAGGACCCCTACGTCTGGAGCCACGATGGGAAGATGTTCGCGATCATCAAAGACCAGGGCGGTTTCTTTGTGAACCGGTCAGGGCGGTCGCTGGTTTTGTTCGAGTCCCAAGACGGACTGGATTGGAAGCTTTCCGCGCATCCCTTCATCATTGGAACCACGCTGCGCTGGGCATCGGGCAAGTCGGAAAGCCTGACCTATCTGGAACGTCCGCAACTTTATCTGGAAGACGGCCGTCCGGTCGCCCTCTGTGTCGCCGCAGGTCCAAAGGGAATGAAGGAAAGCTTCAACGTCCAGATCCCGCTCGCCGCCCCGGGGAAATAACTGATTTTTTGCGTTTTCCTCTTGACGCGGGCAGGGGGAAAACCCCATAATGCGCTCCTGTTTCCGCCCGAAGGGGTGGGAGGTGCTGTTCGGGCGTTCATGGCTGACTGCCCGACGGTTGCCGGTCGTTCGGATGCTTGTGTGTCCGGACCAATGAAAGGGTACGAAAATGCCTACAGTAAAGACCAAGAAATCCGCAACGAAGCGGATTAAAATGTCGGCCACGGGCAAAGTGCTCCGCACGCATGGTGGGAAGTCCCACCTCAACGGCTACAAGCCGCGCGCGCGCAAGCGCCACCTCCGTGGGATGACCGTTGCGGATAAAACGTTCCAGAAGACTGCGGCCCTCATGCTGCAGGGAAATTAAGGAGAGTGCGCCATGTCTAGAGCTACGAATGCACCAGCATCCCGTGAACGCCGGCGGCGGCGGCTTGCCCTTGCGAAAGGGTTCCGCGGCCACCGCAGCAAGCAGTGGCGCCAGGCCACCGAGTCCGTCGACCATGCGATGCGGCTGTCGACGATCCACCGCAAGGAGCGGAAACGCACGTTCCGTCGCCTGTGGATCGCTCGCGTCAATGCCGCCACCCGTGCGCTCGGCCTTACGTACAGCCGTTTTATGGAAGGGCTGACAAAGGCCGGTATCACGGTCAACCGTAAGATGCTTTCGGAGATCGCGATTGCCGATGCCGAAGGTTTCAAGGCGCTTGTCGAAAAGGCGAAGGCGGCTCTCTAGGAGACGTCTTCCAGATTCGCGGAAAGGTCCGTTCCCTCGCGGGAGCGGGCCTTTCTTTCTCTGCAAGTCGTCCCTCGCTTTACACGGGAATAAATGTCGCGTCTGTTAGCAGGGTGGGCGAGTCGTCCCGGCGTACGTCGTGACGTTTAGCGGTGGGAGAGTTCGGGGATGGCTTTGGTGATGGGGTCGCGGATGGCGTTGAAGATCGTGCTGGCCGGTTCCGCTTTCAACGAAAGGGCTTTTTGGGCGAGAGCGGCGAGTTCCGGGGATGTGAAGCGGCGGATCACCTTTTTGACAAGCGGGATCAGCGTCGGCGACATGCTCAACGAATCGACACCCATGCCGACGAGCAGCGCGGCGATGAACGGATTGGATGCCGCCTCGCCGCAGACGGAGACGGTGATACCGGAGGCATGTGCCGCGTCGATGGTCTGTCGGACCAGGGAAAGGACGGCGGGGTGCGTCGGCTGGTAGAGGCGGCTGACATGTTCGTTGGAACGGTCGACGGCAAGCGTGTACTGGATTAAATCGTTCGTGCCGATGGAGAAGAAATCGACCTCCTTTGCCAGTGCATCGGCGATGAAAACGGCGGCGGGGACTTCGACCATGATACCCCGCTTCAGGTTTTCGTCGAAGGGGATGCCCTGTTCGCGAAGCTCGTTTTTACAGGAGGCGAGTTCGATGTTCAACGCGCGAAGTTCTTCGATGGCCGCAATCATCGGGTAAAGGATCTGGATGGAACCGTGGGTACTGGCCCGGAGGATTGCGCGGAGCTGGCGCCGCAGGATCGTGCGGTTTTCAAGCAGGAAACGGATGGAACGGTTTCCGAGGAACGGGTTCAATTCGGGCTGGATACGGTCGGGGAACATCTTGTCGCCGCCCATGTCGAAGATGCGGATGGTCGCGGATTGTCCGGGGGGGAGGGAACGGACGACATCCGTGTAGTAATGCTCTTGTTCCTCTTCGGAAGGTTCGCGTTTGAGCGCGATCCAGATGTATTCGGAACGGTAGAGACCGACGCCCTCCGCGCCGACAAGGGCCAGTTCGGCGAGTGGCGTGTTCAGGTCGATGTTCGCGGCAAAGGGGAGGGGATGCCCATCCGCCGTCGCGCCGGGGGCGAGCTTGCCCTCTTCCAGCGTCGCGGCGAGAGTCTTGGATTGGAGAAGGCTGCGGTTGAACGCCTGTCGTTCCGGTTCGCCGGGGTTAAGGATGACCTGACCGGTACGGCCATCCAGCATGATTTCGTCGCCAGACTGGACGGAGGCGACAAGCGATCCTAGCCCGACGACGGCGGGGATACCGAGCGCGCGCGACAGGAGCGTCGCATGCGAGGTCAGGCTGCCGCGGTCGGTTGCGAACGCGAGAACCATCTGTTTCGGGATGCCGATGGTTTCCGACGGGGCGATTTCATCGGCGACGATGATACTCGGCCGTTCCATCCGGGTGAACGGAGAGGTCACCGCTCCGAGCAGGTTGCGGATGAGACGCGAACCGAGGTCGCGCACGTCCTTGATGCGCTCCTTGATGTAGGGATCATCCATCGCGCCGAAGATGTCGGCGTACTTCTGCACCGTCTTGGAGACGGCATATTCGGCGTTCATGCGTTGTTGGGAGATGAACGACATGCAGGAGTCGAGGAATTCGGGATCCTCCAGCATCATCAAATGACCGTCGAGGATCGATGTTTCCTGACCGTTGATCCGCCGTGCCAGTTCGGAGGCGAGCGACTGCATCTGGTTGCGCGTGAGTGCAAGGGCGCCTTCCAGGCGGTTGAGCTCCGCTGGTATGTCCGCCTTCTTCACCTCGAATTGGGGTACTTGGTCCGCTACGTCGGAGCGGAACACGAAAACAGGACCGAATGCCAGTCCGTCGGAGGCGGGCAGGCCTTTGAAGACACGGGTGGGCGAACGGCCGGTCTTGTTCTTTACGGGCGGATTCGGCATGGGCGTCACTGCTCGTCCGGAAGGTCGAACTTGCGGGCAACCAGCGCTTCGAGCGCGTCCAGCACTTCCTGCGCCTGCTGTCCCGTCGCGGTGACGTGGAGGGTTGCGCCGCAGCCGGCCTCCAGGGTCATCATTGCCATAATGCTCTTTCCTGAAACGGTCGTGCCGTCCTTTTCCACCTGAACGTCCGCCTTGTACCGGGACGCCACCTTCGCAAACAGTCCCGCCGGGCGCACGTGCATCCCGTATTTATTGAGCAGGACGAGATCCCTGCTTAGAGGTCCATCAGCCATTCTGCTACTCCTTTTCCAAATGCCGTTTCTTCAATCGGTCATCCAGCTCCGCGCCCGCGACGTATCCGTTGGTCATTTTCAGCTTGTATGCCTGCGCGGCTGTTTCGACGATGTTCACAAGGTCACGTCCCGGCGCGACCGGAATGACCCGTTGGGGGACTTTCACCCCGAGGAATTCGCGGTACATCTCGTCCAGCCCGGTACGGTCGAATTCTGCCGCGTCCGATTTGACGAAGGTGATGACCATATCCAGTTTCTTCTCACCCCGCACGGAGGAGATGCCGAAAATCCACGGGACGTAGATGATGCCCACGCCGCGGATTTCCATGTAGTTCTGCGTCAGGTTGTTTGCCGATGCGATCAACTCGTTGTCGGCGTTCCGGCGGAGGACGGTGAAGTCGTCCGCCACCAGCGCGTGGCCCCGCTTGATCAGGCCGAGCGCGGTCTCGCTTTTGCCGACGCCGGGGTCGCCCTCCATCAGCACGCCGAGACCTGCCACTTCGACCATCGTCCCGTGGATGGAGACTTTCGGCACCAGCACGTTTTCAAGAACGAACGCCGACGTGTGGACGAAATAGCGCGTCTCCAGGTCGGTCTTGAATATGGCAACCTGTTTCTCGTTTCCGAGTCGCAACACTTCCGGGAATGCGTCCTGTCCCCGCGTGAAGACGATACAGGGGATCTGCTGCTCGAAGAGCTGGCCGATCCGCTGGTTCCGGAGGTCTTCCGGGAGCGACAGGAGGTAGGCGTATTCGGCGAGCCCGATCACCTGGATCCGCTTTCCCGCAAAATGCTCGAAAAAGCCGGAAAGCCCGAGTCCGGGACGGTGCGCCAGGGGTTCGGGGATTTCGCGGGCGAGCGCGGCCTCGCTTTCGCCGGCCAGAACCTGGAGACCGAGCCGCTTGCGGCCCTCCGCCAGAAACTGGCCGACGGTTATGGTGGGTTGGTTTGCCATCACTTCTTCTGGGTCGTGCGGGTGTGGACGCTCAACACCTTGTTCCGCTGTTTGCGCAGCTGCTTTTCGGCGTGTGCGGCGGCGGCGTCGATGGCGCTCGCCGCGCTCGTCGCCATCTGCGTGGCACCGACGGCGGTCTGCCCCTTCTCCTGCACGATGAACTCCGCCTGGTACAGGTGGCGTTGCTTGTCCAGGACGACCTTCACGCTCTCCGCCTTCGGGAAAGTCCCGGCGAGGCGTGCGGCGCGTTTGTCTGCATACGCCTTCAGACCTGTGTTGTTCTCCATGTGGCGAACGGCCACTTCAATGATAGTCGGCATACTTGCACCCCTTTCTGTTGTCCGCCGCACCAGCGGCGGGTTTGTCACATTCGAAAATCCTGTCCCAGGTAGAGCCGTCTGGCCTCTTGGTCTTCCACGAGGAATCGGCTCGTTCCCTCGCGCAGGATCTGCCCGTCGTAGACCAGGTACGCCCGGTCCACGATGGAAAGTGTTTCACGCACGTTGTGATCCGTCACGATGATCCCCAGCCCTTTTCGCTTGAGGCCGAGGACGATCTCCTGGATGTCGTGGACCGCGAGCGGGTCCACGCCGCTGAACGGTTCGTCCAGCATCAAGATGGCGGGGCGGCGCACCAGCGCGCGGGCGATCTCCAGTTTCCGGCGTTCGCCGCCGCTCAGCGTATAGGCCCGCTGCTTCGCGACCTTGGTCAGGTTGAGCTCATCGAGAAGCTGTTCCATGCGTTCGCGGCGTTCCTGTCTGCCGAGGCGCAGCGTCTCCAGAATCGCCATCACGTTCTCCTCGACCGTCAGCTTGCGGAAGATTGACGCCTCTTGGGCCAGATACCCCAGTCCGAGGCGCGCGCGCCTGTAGACGGGCATCCGCGTGATGTCGCTCCCCCGGAACGAGACCGTTCCAAGGTTCGGCCGGACCAGGCCGACGATCATGTAGAAGGTGGTCGTCTTGCCCGCGCCGTTGGGGCCGAGCAACCCCACGACCTCGCCGCAGTTCGCGTGCAGGGAAATACCGTTGACGACCGTCCGCTGGCCATACTGCTTTACCAGCCCCTCGGCCTGGATGTCTGCGGGATGGTCAGGCGTCGGCTGCCGCGGCGCCGCTGGTTCTGTCGCGCCGGTCACGCCTGCATCCGTCCCTTCGACGGTCTCCGCGCCCGTCTCTTCGACTGTTTCTTCGTCCGCCATGAGTCCCTACTTCTTCGCTTTCTGCGCCTCGCGCACCTGTTTGTTGAAAAGGCCGGGCGGAAGGACGACCCTGCTACCCTCGGACACTTCCATCCGTTCGTCGTTCAGCCAGAAAGTGATCCGGTTGCCCTGCACCTCGCCGGCCGCGCTTCCGCCGCTGTTGAGCCGTGCGTTGCCCGTCATCACGATCTGTCCGTCCTCGCGCGTGTAGACGGCCTTGTCGCAGCTCGCCGAACGGTTCTGGTTGGTGATGCAGACGTGGCCGATCGCCATGATCTGCGAGACGTCCTGGTTGCTGTTCGTGCCGTCGAGGAAGAGGAGCAACTGGTCGGAACGGAGCAGGAAACGGGGATCGTCCACCACCACGTTGGTGTCGAACATGATGACACCTTCCTTGTTGTCGTACTCGATTTTCTCGGCGGTGATGAAACTCTCCCGGTTGGTGTCGGAGTTCGACATATCGGTCTTCAGCCACTCCGGCACGGACGCTTTCTTCTTCGCTTTGCGCGCGGCGGCCGCCGGCGCGGCGGGTGTCGCCGCCCCCCCTGTCTGTTCGTCCGCTAGCGAGACGGCCACGAGGCCGCACACCGCTAAGACCGTCAAGATCCTTCTCGTCATCTGCTTCATTTCAATCTCCCGAATGTCCCTTGGAACCGTTTCGTGCGGATCTCGCACCGCGAAAGGATCTTGATGTATTTTTCGTCGAGCAGAAAATACATCCCTTCGCCGCTGATCCGGTCGCCCCCCCGGACGACACTTACCTTTCCTTTGCAAAACCCTTTTTTGCCCTTGCGGATGAACAGGCAGTCGTCCGCCCGCAGCAGCCCGTCCTGCATGCCGTCTTCCGTCAGCATCTCCACGCGCACACCCTCGGCGAAAATGCAACCTTTATCGTCCAGTCCGATGAGTTGCGCCTTGTCGGCGAACAGGCGGGCCTTGACCCGGCCGGAATCGAAATACTGGAGGGGAATCATCAGTTTTTCCATCGGCGTCGTCATCTCGGCGCGCTTCGTCTCCCATTGAGAGGCGACCTCCTGCCATTCGGAGTCGGGGTGTGTCGAAGTCCAAACACGCCCTTCCGCGTTCTCCGCCGCAATGGCAGTGAACGTGGCGACTTGCGCGAGGAACGCGCCCATTATGCAAATTGTCAGCCTGACTCGGAACATTTCTCCCATCCGGGACCGCCTGTTTCCTCCAAACGGTTCCCTTTGCCCCCTATTTTCCCGTTTCTGGCAACAAGCGTCAAGTTTTTTCGCGTTGTTTGTTCAGGCTTGCATCTGCGGCGGAGGTGTGGTATGCTGGCTGCGTTTTTCGGGTGAGGATGGTTCCCCGCCGTTTGACGGGGAGGATCGTTGCCGTTCGTTTGAATCGAGCGAAACGGAGGTGTGGAATGATGACACCGTTGATCTGGGTGATTTCCGGGATTGTGCTGCTGATCGTGGAGGTGGCGACTCCGGGATTCGTAATCGGCTTTTTCGGAATTTCCGCCTGTCTCGTAGGGGGGCTGGTCTATCTGTTCCCCGGAATGGGGGAGGGTTGGCAGTGGCTTTTGTTTTCGCTTTTCTCGATCTTTTCCATCGTGTTCCTTAGGAAGACGATGAAACGCATCTTCGTCGGGGAGACGGATAAGAATTCCGTCAACCCGGACGACGACATCACCGGCAAGATCGTCACGGTCACGGAAACCATACGGAAAGACGTCGGCGGTCGCGTCGACCTTTTCGGCGTTTCGTGGAAGGCTGTGGCGGACACCGATATCCCGGCGGGCGCGAATGTCCGCGTCACCGGAAAACAGAACCTTACCCTCATGGTAAGCGAACTTAACTAACTCAGGAGGTTTCCCGTGAACAGTCTCTCGTTTCTCGTGCTTGGCTCTTCGTCGCCGCTGCCGGTCATCGCACTCGCGATCACCGTCGCCGTGATCTACACCATCTTGAAATGCGTCCGTGTCGTGCCGCAGAAACAGGCGTACATCGTCGAACGCCTCGGCAAATATTCCTGCACGCTGGAGGCGGGATTGCACTTCCTTGTGCCCGTGCTGGACCGCGTCGCCTACAAACACTCGCTCAAAGAGCAGGTCGTGGACGTGCCGCCCCAGCAGTGTATCACGAAGGATAACATCCGCGTGGAGGTCGACGGCATCCTGTACCTTCAGGTGATGGATCCGGTCAAGGCCTCGTACGGTATCGCGAACTACCTGTTCGCGACGGCCCAGCTGGCGCAGACCACGATGCGTTCCGAAATGGGCAAGCTCGACCTCGACCGTTCGTTCGAGGTCCGCGAACAGATCAATGCGTCGATCGTCGAGGCGGTTGACCGCGCTTCCGATCCCTGGGGTGTGAAGGTGACGCGCTACGAGATCAAGAACATCACACCGCCGCAGTCGGTCCGCGACGCGATGGAGAAGCAGATGCGCGCCGAACGTGAAAAGCGCGCCGTGATCGCCCAGTCCGAAGGTGAAAAACAGGCGAAGGTGAACAACGCGGAAGGCGACCGCCTCGAAGCGATCGCGAAGTCCGAAGGCGAGAAGCAGCGCCGTATTAACGAGGCCCAGGGGCAGGCGCAGCAGATCCTCCTCGTCGCCCAGGCGCAGGCCGAGGGTATCGAGAAGATCGCGACGGCCATCAAGTCCGCCGGCGGTCTCGAAGCCGTGAACATGCAGCTCGGCCAGCAGTACCTCGCGGAGTTCGGCAAGCTCGCCAAGGCCGGCAATACGATGATCATTCCGAGCGACCTTGCCAACGTGGCGGGTATCCTCCGTGCCGCGACGTCGGTTGTCAAGGGGACGACGACGCAGCCGGGCGGCCGGGCTTAACCTTTTTGAACGGGTGTTGACGAGCCATGCAGAATGACGCGACGAAAGCCGGCGACGCGGCGCCTGAATCTTTGACCCTCGCCTTTTTGAGACCGAAGTTCTCTTGGCGCGAGGTCGCCGATGCCGCACGAACGACGATCCGGATGGAGGCGGGGACGAAGGAGCCTTCGAGCCGCTGGAAACGGCAGATCCTCCTTGCTGAACATTCTCCGATCCGTTTGATCGCGTTCCAATGGAAGTGGCACGACCTGAAGTATTGGGTCAGCGTCCACTTTGTCCGGCACAAGTTCGGTATCGAGCATTTCGTCAGCACCCAGCGTTCCGACCGGACCGGGGTCGAGCGAGGCGTCAAACCGCAGGACGCCCCGGTCGACCACGAGTGTTGCGCAAACGCCCAAGCCCTCATTTTTATTTCGCGTCGGCGTCTCTGCCGCCAGGCTTCGCCGGAAACCACCGCGGCATGGAAGCTGGTGCTGGAGGCAGTCCGCGAAATCGAACCGGAAATTTACAACGCCTGTGTTCCGGAATGTGTCTATCGCGGATTCTGCCCCGAATTCAAATCCTGCGGGTACGTGAAGACCGAGGCGTTCCAAAAGGCACGCGCGGCCTATACCGGTGAGAAGACGGAAGAACCATGAACAACAACGGATTGAATGAACCCATTGCCGAAGACGCGCCGAAAGGCGAACGTCTCCAGAATATCCTTTCCCATCGAGGAATCGCCTCCCGGCGCCACGCGGCGGAGCTGATCGCCGAAGGACGTGTCACTGTGAACGGGCGTGTCATCCGTGAACCGGGATACCGCGTGGACATCGAGCGCGACGAAGTCTGTTTTGAAGGCCGCCCGCTCCAGAAGGAACACGAGGAGTGCCACACCGTTCTCCTCTACAAACCGCGCGGCGTCATTTCCAGCGCGGACAATTCAAGGGGACAGACGGTCTGCGACATGATGCGCGAGTTTTACGCGGAACGGCTCGTCCCCGTCGGCCGTCTCGACAAGGACACCGAAGGACTGCTGCTGCTCTCTAACGATGGCGAGCTGTGCAAACTGATGACCCACCCCCGGTACGGTTTCCACAAGACCTACATCGTCAAAGTGGAAGGGCCGCTGGACCGCTCCCGGCTCAACCTTCTGCGTTCGCGCATGGAGATCGACGGTTACCTGATCCAGCCGGTCGATGTCAGGGTTCTGAAGACGGGATGGGACAACATCCACCGCCTCCAGTTCACCCTCACCGAAGGTAGGAACCGCCAAATCCGCAAAATGTGCGAGCAGGTCGGGCTTACCGTATTGGAGCTAAAACGGACGCGTATCGGACCGCTCTACATCGCGGCGATGAAACCGGGCGACTTCCGCGAACTTGCCGAGTCCGAAATCGAGATGTTGAAAAACAAGGCCCGCCGGAACGCAAGTACCCCGAAACGTCCGTCGCCGCCACCACCTCCGAATGCCGGTGACCGGCTTGGCTGGTAAGTTTTGCGGTCGCTTTACAGTGACAGCAACACGCCGGTTCCGTAACTGGCACCGTTCATCAGCAACGAGAGACAGGCTAGGAAGCCCGGCCGCTTCTGGCGGCCGTACACCGCAATGAGCAGTACCCATTCAACCAAAACGATCACGCCTTCGCAGGCGAGGACGAAGGGTAGGGCGCGGCCGTAATGTTCCAGCAAAAAGACGAACAAGGGATGCGTCGCCAGGTTCACGCCGATAACCACGGGCAAGAGATACGGAAGCCGGGTCCACGCCGTCGCCGTGTATTCCAATGCGATGTTGATCCATTCCCATGCCGCAAAGTAAAGTAGATCGCTCATCTGAGACTTCCCGCAAAAAGCCCGAAACAGTTTATGCCGAACGCCGTCCCGCCGGCGCGCCCCGTTGCATCATACAGCCATGAAAGCACCGGTCCCGTGGCGAGTTGCGCCACAAAGAGGAGAGCGAGCCAGGCGTATGTCTGTTCAGGTCGGCAGCAGAAGCAAAGCGCGAGCGAACCGGCGGTACTCGCCAGCACTGTCGCCGCCCGCCCGACCTTGTCGGCAAGATACCCGCCCGCCGTTTTACCCGCCCATGTCGCGACCACCCCTGCGCAAGCGAACGCGAATCCGGCGGCGTTTGTCTGCACCCCCGCAAAAAGCCCGCCCAGCTACGCCAGACCACGAGGGGAAAAAGCCCGGTCAGAATTCCCGGCCCTAGCCATCCACGGATACGCAGGTACGTCGCTTCCGTCGTGCGGAAGGGGCCCTTGAACCAGGCACAGAGTGCTGCCAGCGTCAAGGCAACCCCGAATCCGGCGGCACACCAGACGGTGTGTTTCCCGCCGAACTGCAATCCGGCAAAAAGCCCGAGCGCACCGGTCGCGATGAATACGCCGGAAGGAGCACTCCGGTCGGGCCAGGTGTCGAGTATGCTTTTCCCCGCCGTCAAATGGAAGAGGGCGTTACCGGCGCAGACGGCGACGAGCGGCCCCCATCCCGCGAACCCGCACAGACACGCGAAGATGCCGCCGAGCGTCGACGCAATCCCCGTCGCGAACGCGGGCTTCAGCAGGGTGGGACACGCATCTAGGACCACGCCGAGCGGAAGTTGCAACGCAAAGGCGATTATGTTGTAGACGAGCGCTCGTTTCCAAGAGAAGCCCCCCGCAACCAATACCGTCGCCGAACAGGCATCCACCAGCGGATGTAGAAGCGTCGCAAACAACAACGTCATGGCCGGACTCCGCAAACGGTGCAGGCGGCTTCGCTAAGCATAGAATTGAGACCAGAGAAGCCCGGAAAGCAAAAGGAGCACGCCGCCCCAGATCAGCCAGCCCTTTTTCCGCTTCGCGAAACAGGCGGTCAACAGGAAACTTGCCCCGACGGCCGGGAAAACAAACAAGATCAATCCCAAGATCGCCAGGAAACTCAAACATCTCCCGTCCATTGGAACCGCCGCGTCCGCACGGGCGATGAAGGGGAAAAGCGACAACAGGGTCACGCAAACAAACGAGGAAAACGACGTGCCGGTGTGTTTCAGCATGTTCATACGAATGAACCATCCTTTGGGGTTCGCTGTCTACGGGAGAGGTTCAATGAATACGTTGCGGAATTCAATCGCACCGCCTTCACTCTGGAGGCAGATCTGGCCGGCGTCGGCGGTTGCCTTCTCGCCGTGGTTCTGGTGGACGCCGTTGATGTAGACGTCGATGGTCTGGCCGCGCACGGTCACCTCCACGCGATTCCATTCGCCGATCGGCTTCTCGGAGCTTTCGGCAAGCTTCGTGACCGACATCACCCCCGGGTTCTTGATCCCGTTGACGGAGGCTTTGGAGAGGAGGACGAAATCACCCGCGCTTCCCGCTTTCAGCTGTGCTTCGATCGCCTTTGGAAGGAAGAAGTTGTCCGGTCCGGTTTTGTTCAGGAACACGCCGCTGTTCATGGCGTCATTTTCCTGCCACCAGCGGTATTCCACGGTGAGTTTGTAGTCCGTGTACGAACGTTGCGTGGCGAGGTAACCCATCGGGCGGCCCAGACACCGGATGTTTCCGCCGACAATCTGCCAGGTACGGTCGGGAGAGGAGTCCGGCTCTGCCGTGATGACCTTTGTCCAGCCTTCAAAATCCTTCCCGTTGTAGAGCTGGATTTTCCCCTTGGGACGGATCGGCTCGATTTTAACAAACATTCCCGCATCCTGCGCGGTTGCGGCAAAAGTGAATGCGGCTGTGAAAATCGCGAAAAAAATCGTTTTCATGTTTCTCCTTGGTTGATGTGAAAATCGGTGTCCCGTCCCTATGACGGAAAACCCCGCCATTAAGCTCTATTTTCCATCCCACGTCAAGCCAAATTGTCCTTTGCGGCACGATCACGGTTTTATCCGGCAGCGAAGGTATTTCTCCGTTCCGTACGAAAAATCGGAGGGCGTGTATCCGAGAACGCGGGGACCGGTCAGGCTGAACGCCTTCGGATAGTGCAGGAAAATCCAGGGGCAGTCTTCGCAGATAATCCGTTGCGCGTCTTCCCAGAGTTTTCTGCGCTTTTCCTGATCGGTCTCGGAACAGGCCTTTTCGTAGAGGCGGTCGAAAGCGGGGTTGACGTAGTTACAGCGGTTCGGCCCCGGCGAAACGTTCTTGCTGTAGAAGAGTTGCAGGAAATTCTCCGCGTCCGGATAGTCGCCCAGCCAGGCGATGCGGAACATCGGGCTACGGCGTTCCGAACACCTTTGCAGAAAGGCGGGCCAGTTGTGGTATTGCGGACGGAGCGCGATTCCCACGCGGGCGTAAAAGGAAACCATCAGCTCCGTCGATTCGCGGATGTCCTGCGACGTCCTCCCCAGGTCGAGCGTCAATTCAAGCCGGCGTCCGGTCTTGGGGTCGATGCCGTCCTCGTACCCGGCCTCTTTTAACAAGGCCTTCGCCCGTTCCAGATTGAACGAGTAGGGGAAGGGATCTTCGAGATACCCTTCCGTTCCGGGCGGGACCGGTCCGTTGCACGCGAGGACGCGGTTGTTCATAAAACGGATCCAGGCGGGCGTGTCGAACGCGCAGTTCAACGCCTGGCGCAACGCTTTGTTCTTTCCGAGCAGAGGGTCTTCCATGTTGATGCCGACGTAGGCGATCTCCATCGTCGGGATCGAAAACAGCGAAACGCCCCGCTTCTTCAAGGCGTCGGTGAGTCCGCCGCTCCCGTCGATGACGACATCCCAGTTGTCCCGGGAGATGTCGCCGAGGAAGTCCAGTTCGCCGTTGAGGAAACAGAGCCACTGCGTGGAGACGTCGTCAACGATGTTGTACTGTATGACGTCGAACGCCCGTTCCCCGGCGCGTATGGCCGCGGGGCCTTGCGACCACCCCCGCCAGGAGGGGTCCCGGACATAGAGGAACTGGTGGTTGCGCCACCAGTTCGCAAGGCGGTAGGGGCCTGTGCCGACGGGATGGAATCCAAAATCGTCCCCGTAGGCTTCCACCGCCTCGTGCGGGATGACGGAGAGATAGCTCATCGCCAGAAACCAGCTGAACGCATAGATCGGACGGGTCAACTCGATCCGCACGGTGTCTTCGGAAACCGCCGTCAACCCCGCGACCTTGGCCGATGCGTCGCCGCGTTTCGTGGCGTCCGCATAAGCCCGCATCCCGCGGATCGTGTCCATCACCAGCCAGGACCCCGGCGAGGTGATGCGGCTGTCGCCGATCCGCGAGAAGGAATAGACGACGTCCTCCGCCGTCACGCGGCGCCCCTTCCCGCCGGGGAAGCAAGGGTCGTCCTGAAAGCGCGCGTCGGGCACGAGCCGGATTTCATAGGTCAACCCGCCGTCTTTGATGCGCGGCATTTCGGCGGCCAGGCAGGTGATCAGCCGGTAGGGGCGCGCCTTGTAGTCGAACTCGTACAACGTTTCGTAGACCAGCTGCGAAGCCCGGCTTGCGTAAACCGTCCCGCCCATCGCGGGGTCAAGGCTTGCCACGCGGTCTGTCGTCCGGCGGTAGACCGTTTGTTCCGCCATCCCAGCGAAGGTAAGCCAGGAAAGCAAGGAGAAAATCACTGGTTTGATGGTCATGCCGTTCCCTCCGTTCCTGGTTTCTTTTCGGCGACGGCGGCCTGTAGGTAGATGGGTTGCGGATCCTTCCGGCAGGCGTCCCGGTCTGCAAAGGCGATCCGGCATAACCCGTCGATTGACGGATACACCGGAGACGGGGATCCGAGGCGTTCGGGCGGAAAATGTCTCCCCAGTACGGGGGCGAGGCGTGTCGCGTCCGGCGAAAGGACCGTCGTCTCAGGCGGCACGGCGGCACTGAGTTCTTCTGAGGTGACGAGTCGGAAATCCAATGCCGTCTGCGTCGGCACGCGGCCGTCCAGCAGCCGCACGCGGCCGCTGGCGGCATCAACGGCGTAGTTCACGATCCAGAGACGTTCCCGGCGCGCGTCCCCGATCACAGTGATCCGTTCGCGCCCCGATGCAACCGCGTAATCCAACGCGATTCCTTCCGCGCTCGCCACCCCCGCCACCGGTTTTCCTCCGGGAAGCGCCAACCCCGTCAACGCGGAAAGACAGGCACGGATACCGGAGAAGGAGCCGGGGCCTAGTCCGCACACAAAGAGGTCGAGCGAGGCGGGGGCGACCCCAGCGTCTCGGAGCGCGTTGCGGACATCCGCCATCCATGCGGGAGAGCCCGTCGGCGCCCCTTCCCAGACAAAACCGCAGATTTTCCGTCCATCTTCACAGACCGCCATGCCGGGATTCGGCGAGGAACGGTCCATCAGCAACATTCTCATTCGGGCGTCTCCTTCGGTAAGAGAAGGCCTGCCAGCACCGGGTCTTTTTGGACGACCTCCTCCGGCGTCAATCCCTGTAACTCATGCGGGAAGACGATCCACTCCTCCGTCTTGCGGACGTAGAAATCGGGTTGGCGCGTTGTTTGGTTCTTTTCCGGTTTCCAGTAGACCGATGCGAAACGCGCATCCGCACGGATCGTTTGAAGACGTCCCATCACGGCATCCGCCGTCCTCCCGCTGTCGAACACGTCGTCCAGCACCAGCACGCGCTCGCCCGTCCGTATCTTGGAGAGGACGGAATCGGCTTCCGGCGCGAACGAAAGTGCGCCCGCTGTCGCGATCCCGGTGTAGGACTTGCAGGAAAGCACCTCGTGGCGGACGGGGATCTGCCGGTACACGAAGAACTCGTGGACACAGAGCCCGACGGGGGCGCCGCCCCGCCAGAGCGTCAACAGGACGTCAGGCGTCCATCCCGAATCCAGCACGATCCGGGCAAGGCGGAAACAGTCGCGCCAGAATGCCGCCACATCCAAATACGTTTTGTCCATCGTGTCCGATCCTTTAAAACACGCGCCGGCAAATGTCGGAAACCATATTCTCCACACTTCGGTAGTCGCTCGGGGTGACGGCCAGCGTGATCGTCACGTTGCCCCAACGCAGCTTGTGGTGCTTATTGGTGGAGATTCGCGTGAAGCCAAGTTTCTCCAGCGCGCGCAGAGAGGTGTTGCTGATGGTTTTCCCCGCGTCGCGCAGGATTTGCTCGACCTCTTCGGCGCGACGCTGCAGTTCCCCGGTCGGGGTGTTCACGGCAAGCACGTGGGAAAGCAGGTTCACGCCCCGGTCGCATCCCATGTCGAGCGCCCGGTCGCGGGCATACCGCAGCGTCTCGATCACCTGTTCGCGCGTTTCGCCGGGGAAAACCTCCTCCACACCGGCGGGCATCGAAAGCAGCATTCCACGCTGTTTCGCCTGTTCCGCTTCAAGGGCGCGTTTCGTCGCGTCCAGTTCCCCTTGCAGACGCTTCACTTCGGCATCGATCTCGTCCTGTTTGGCGGCAAGCTGCTTGCGGGCGGAATCCAGCCACGCCGCGAGACGTTCGTTCTCTTCACGGAGGTTCGCGACCTGGCGTTCGTCCGGACGTTTTTCCAGCGATTCTTCGAGGGCGGCGACGCGCTGAAGGAGCGCGTCCTTCTCCGCCTGCAGTTTCTTGCGTTCCTCGGTACCCGCCTCGGCGGAGGCGACCGCCTTATCGCGTTCTTTGCGGAGGTTTTCAAATTCCTGGGACGGCACGGAGGGTACGGCGGCGGAAGTTGGGCGGACAACTCCGCGTCCCGCGGTCCGTTTCGCTGGCGTCCCTGTACCTAGTCCCGCCATGGACGCGAAAAGCTCATGCGGATCTTTTCCTGTGGCGGATCGTACCGCAGGGCGGACAGGAACGGCCGGGCGCGGCACTTCGCGCCCCGGCTCGATTTTCAATTTGCCGAGCTGGGACAAATCGTTAAAGGTACGTTGTGGTTTCATAGGTTTCCCTGAACGATGATTTTCCGGGTATTTCTTTCCCTCTGTCGGGTGAAAGTGTAAGCGACACCTGTTCGCCGGGTCAAGAAAGGATTTGTGGATATTTCGTTGTTCTTCCCCTGTGTGTTCTGTTATGATGCCCCCGTGATACGAAAGGATTCGATATGAAGAGTCAGGGATCGCCGCATGACCGTCTTGGTCGCTTTCTCTGCCTCCTTTTGCGGCACAAGCCGGAGGTTGCCGGACTTCGTCTTGACTGCCACGGCTGGGCCGTTGTGGAGGAACTGCTGGACGGTGTGAAGAAGACCGGACGGTTTCAGGTTGATCGTGCGGCGTTGGAGGAAATCGTGCGGAACGACGCGAAGCAACGCTATTCGTTCAGCGAAGACGGACGTTTGATCCGTGCGAACCAGGGACATTCCGTTCCTGTTGACGTAGAGTTGGTCCCGGCCGCCCCGCCGGAATTCCTCTGGCACGGGACGGGGAAGAAGTCTGTTGCGCCGATTCTCGCGGAAGGGTTGAAACCGATGGAGCGGCTTTACGTGCATCTCTCGCGGGACTTCCAAACGGCGGTCGTTGTCGGCGGCCGCCATGGAACGCCGTCCGTGTTCCGCGTGCGGAGCGGAAAGATGGCAGCCGCAGGGTACAGTTTTTTCTTGTCGGCAAACAAGGTCTGGCTGACCAAATGCGTTCCGCCCGACTATTTGGAGCTTGTCGAAGGAACAGACACTCCGCCTTTTTAGGATCGGAAGGGGCGCCCCGCCGCGACCGTATCACGAACCGATTTTCTTTGTGAGAAAAAACTGGTTGACCGCCTCGGCCGCCTTCGGCATGCGCGTGAGTTTCGTTTGGTGTACAAGTTTGAAGGGCCGATAGATGGCCAGTTGGTGCAACAGCTGAAGGAGACGTTGCGAAGAGGCCTGGAGGGTTGTCGGCACACCGCCGATTTTCTGGAACATCCTTAGGAGTTCTCCGGGCACCTTTTCCCAGAGCTTGTCGAAACCCTCGGACGAAGAAAGCGCCTCTCCATAAAAAACTGTTCCATGCGACTCGGCTCCCACGAGGGCAAAGAACGCGGATGGCCGGCGTCGGGGGTGTTGCCCGGATGCCAAGATCAGCAGCAGCTCCAGTTCGAGATCGAGGTCGATCATCGGAAGACGCGAAAAGGCGTCAAGGCTTTCCTTTGGTACTTCGGGCGTTTTCTGGAGGATCGCGAACGGGACTGGTTCCATTCGGGTATCCTCCCAGCGTCCCGACTCGTTCTCGCGAATAACAAGAACACCGCCGTTTCGCGGATCGAGCAGGCCCGCGTCCTTTTCAACCCGCAGGAGGATACCCAGTGTCCCTTCCAGTAATCGTTCCAGGAGAATGCCTTCCGCCGCATCGGGAACCCAGGGAAGGTAACCGGGAATGGTCGAATGGAAAACGCCATATACCTCGTTTTCGTCCTTCGGATCGGAGAGGAGCCCCGTCCGCTCTAGGAAAAGCCGTTCGTCGGGCGCGATCTCCTTCAACGGCATCTGGGCGACTTCGAGGACGGGAAAACCAAGTATCCAGTAGGGCGAGGGAAAGTTTTGGATCTGGATCCGGGCGTAGATTTCCGCAAGCGCCTTCCATCCCTTGACGAATCGGATGGCAGGGTAGGGGGTGAGCCGGAGGACGTCGAGGAAATAGGGATGTTCCTCGCCCCGGAGATGAATCCCCGCCGTCGCGAACGGCCCGAACAGTTGGCCTGGATTGAACTTGGCGAGTTGACCGGCAAGCCGTGCGCAGCGTTGCCAGGTTGGTTTTTCTGTTTGGAGAATACGGCGCATCGCGACTCCTGTTCGATTTTTCCTCGTGGGTTACATGGCGGCGGCGAGCGCCTTGCCGAACGCGCTGCACGAGATTTCCGTCGCGCCCTCCATCTGGCGGGCGAAATCGTACGTCACAGTCTGTGCGGCGATCACGGTGTCCATCGCATGAAGGATCTTGTCGGCCGCCTCCGTCCAACCGAGGTAACGCAGCATCATCTCACCAGAGAGGATCAACGAACCAGGGTTCACCTTGTCGAGGTTCGCGTATTTCGGCGCCGTACCGTGCGTCGCCTCGAAGACGGCCGCGCCCGTCTGATAGTTGATGTTCGCGCCCGGCGCGATTCCGATACCGCCGACCGTGGCTGCCAGTGCGTCCGAAACGTAATCTCCATTGAGGTTGAGCGTGGCGATCACGTCGTACTCCGCCGGGCGGGTGAGGATCTGCTGGAGGAATGCGTCGCAGATGCAGTCCTTTACGATGATCTCGCGTCCGGTCCGTGGATTCGTGAAGCGGCACCAAGGGCCGTTGTCGATCAACTCCGCGCCATAGTCGCGGCGGGCAAGCGCGTACCCCCAATCGCGGAACGCGCCCTCGGTGAACTTCTGGATGTTCCCTTTGTGGACGAGCGTGACGGACGCCCGGTCGTTCGCGACGGCGTAGTCGAGCGCCGCCTTCACAAGCCGTTCCGTCCCCTCTTTCGAAACCGGCTTGATTCCGATGGAGGCGGTTTCGGGGAAGCGGATCTTTTTCACACCCATTTCCGACTGCAGCCATGCCACGACCTTTGCCGCCTCTGGCGTCCCGTACATCCACTCGATGCCTGCGTAGATGTCCTCCGTGTTTTCGCGGAAGATCACCATGTCGGTCAGTTCCGGGTGTTTCACGGGGGAGGGGACGCCTTTGAACCAGCGGACAGGACGGAGGCAGACGTAGAGGTCGAGCTGCTGGCGCATCGCGACGTTGATGGACCGGATGCCGCCGCCGACGGGCGTCGTGAGCGGCCCCTTGATTGCGACGAGATAGTCGCGGCAGGCGTCCAGCGTCTCGCCGGGGAGCCAGGTGTCCGGCGCGTAGACGCGGTTCGCCTTTTCACCGGCGAACACCTCCATCCACGCGATTCTCCGCTTCCCTCCGTAGGCAGACTGGACGGCCGCGTTCCAGACCGTCATCGCGGCGCGGGTAATGTCCGGCCCGGTGCCGTCACCTTCGATAAAGGGAATGACGGGGCAATCGGGGACGCGCAACGCGCCGTCCCCGCCCATGACGATTTTTTCACCGAATGCCGGAACCTTGATTTTGTCGTATGCCATCTGAACGAACTCCCTGATGAAATGGAAAAACGCCTCCATCTTACTCCTTTGGAAGCGGAAAATCCAGTCCAAACAACTACCCTACAAGTTTTTCTCCCTCAATCCGCCGCGAATACGCGCCACGAGGTTGAATGCGAGAAATCCGCTCTATTTCTTCTTCCGGTAATTGCGCAGCGATATTGCGCATGACTTCCGCCAATCGAGGATTGATATTCATCTTGCGCTCCTCGGCGCGGCGAAGAATACCTTTGCAGCCCACTGGTGATATAAATACTTTTTCTGGAGCATCTGTATCTATGATGTCAGCAATATTCGATGGCACTATATTCTCTGGAGTGTATGTAGTGTTTATCGCGCGACCATTATCAAGATACACGATTTCGCTATTGAAGCCAAAATAATCCACGCTGCCAAAACGTTGATGATGTGGCATCAAAGCCAAGAAACGACCACAAACATCAAGATCGGGCAGAGTGTCCTCATTAAAAAGTCGCTCACCAAGCCACTTCACAACAGGAACTGCCCACGAATTCCCAACACCTTGATATCGGTTAGTCGGACTCGCAAAATCCATATTTGTATAGTCATCAGGAAAACCCATCAAACGCTCGCATTCCAATGGCGTCATTCTCCTAAGACGATCATTTTCTGCAACGTAAAGTGACCCGTTGTACGCAGCGGCATTGCCATTCCATTTTGTCCCATATGCAGAATAAAGGCAGTCAGTATATTCGCGGAAGACTTCAAATCGCTTACCGCCCTTTTCAAAAGTGAGAGGAACTTTGGGGAAATCGCCAAGCCGCCCCTCGTGTAGCTCAAAAAGAACATTCTCTGGATGGAAGTCAACACCGCCAGCTATCACATAAAGTCTTTTGCGTTGCTGTGGAACGCCAAAGAATTTTGCATCAAGGACTCGCCATGCCACATTGCGCCTTGGCCCACGAACGAGTCCGGCATTAGGCCATTGCGTCACTGGAATAACATCTTCACATCCAGCTAGTCCTGAAACAAAACAGCCAAAGGCATTTGTCTTATCTTTGAGTACTCCTTCGACATTTTCCCAAAAAACAACTGCTGGCCTAGCTCGCGCATTATCATTTGCATTTGCAACCTCAATGAACTTTAACGTGAGTTGTCCCCTCTCATCATCAAGTCCACGCTTGTGCCCTGTAAGAGAGAATGCCTGACATGGTGTGCCGCCACAAATTATATCTGCTGCAGGGACTTCTCCATGTGCAATTGCTCGGTCAGTCTTAAGCCATAAGACAGTTATCTCTATGGAATTTCAAATATGGCTTGTGGGCGCTTTCGATCTTCAGCAGGTGAATCGAATCATTCATGCCAAGCAAAATTCTATCAGACGCGACAAGGTAACGCGAAAATATGATTTTACCATCGTTGCCAAATGATATGTACCCTTTGTCGAACAATCTGTCGAAGTTCGGAAGAAGTAAAAGGCCATTGAACACATCCAGTCGCTGCCGATTGTCCGAAACTCGCCATGGTTTGATGTGTGATGCTGTTAGAATATCGTAATGCGGGAACGCAGAAATTGAACACCCATGCCAAAAGTCAATCAGTCGCTCCCTGAACAAACCTTGTCCTACACGTGCTCTGGTTATCGCCGTTCGCTCTGTTTTTGTAATGGTGTTGTCGCTTGCAACCTTCCTCGTCTCTGCAAGAATTGTCTCTTCTTGCTGATGTCTGAAGTCTGAAAGCAAAAACGAACGGTACTTGCGTAAGGCGGACTTGAAGTTTATCATGTCGCGTGGAGTTTTATATTTGCCACGCGATGACCGCAGCGACTCTTCGGAGGCCATAATATCATCAATGTCGCTTTCTGACAGGTTCGCGGGCAGTGGATATGATTCTGAAAGCCCGCCACCCGCGCTGCGCGCGGGAATGTAGATGAGGGTAACGTGAACATTGTCCAAGTTATAGGCAAGGAACTTAAGCCAAGCCATGTAGTTTGTACGTGAGTGCCTATTCACTCCTCCTGCTCCGGTCAAATAGCGGTAGAAATCAGATTCGACTTCATTGAAATAGGTCGTTGCCATGACTATAAACCTTGTATTGTTGCTTCAGAAATCTCCCATGAAAATCGTCTGCATTTGGTTTGAGCATACATCTTATCATCAGAATACTCAACATCGCACAAATGCAATCTGCCATTGGCTGCTTCTTCTTTGATTTCGTTCGCCATCGCACACCTTGCCAATTCTTCTGTTGCAAAGACTGACACCACAGGCTTCTCACCCAATGATTCAGTATCATCAATGGAAATAAGCAACCAGACTGATTTCATTCTACACACCTCTGCGTAGAATCTTCCGTGGCTTTTGTATGTGTCCAAAAGCCTCTGGCTTTTATCTTTCTATCGCCTACCATTATGGCAAGGTCTCCCGTTGTCAACTTTTCAGTTCCTTGGTTGAGCCAAGTCTCGTTATCCATCTCCCGCCTCCTTCTGTTGAAGAAAGAAGCGCGTCCCGCTCGCGGTTCGAGGTGGCTTGCTACGGCCAAAGCGGACACACAAACGAGACGCGCTCCGAAAAGCCGTCCTGTTTTGTGCTTGGCGTTGCCGCTTGAACGTAGCAATTCCCTCGAACACGCCGTTGAAAGGCTCATATTATACCAAAAAACGCCGCTTCATTACAATAGCGAATATACGACAACCGTAATCGGTCAGTGATATGTAGAAACTCCGAGGGTTGACAAAGATACGACAACCGACAGCCGGATGTTGTCGGGCTGTCGGTTGCCGTGTGTCGAAAAGGAAAGGTTACTTGTACCCTTCATTTTTCATTTTTCACTTTTCATTTTTACTCGATCACCACCGGGACGCTGCCGGCGGTCTTGTTGAAAGCGGTACCGTAGGCGACGCCGCCGACAACGGCGCCGTTCACCGTGAACTTCGTCTTGGCGAGCTTGCCGCCCTTGACGGAGTAGGCCGTGAACGAGCCTTTGAACGTGCCGGTCTTCGCCGTGAAGGCCAGCTTCGCGGCGGAGGCGTTCGCGCCCGTTACGCTCATGACACCACCTTTGTAGGCAACCTTCGCCGCCTTCGCCAGCGTCCACTTGCCCTTGGCGACCGTGACCGCCTCGCCGATTGGCAGGAGTTCGGCGTTCACGCCGGGGACGATCGCGGCGACGTCCTCCGCCGCGACGTAGAGCGCGTGCGCACCCGCCACGAGCGAACCGGCGGGGCCGCAGGCCTCGGGAACGGCCTCCCACTCCGTGACGGCGTTCTTCGGGCCGCGGAGCGGCGTCAGGTCGGAGACGCCCGTGAGCGAGGTCTGCCCGTCCGCGCCCTTTGCGAACCAGGCGACGAACCCGAACCGGCTCTTCTTCGCGTACATCAACGGGACCGCCCAGCGCCCCCCGTCGCCCGCGACCGCCTGGGCGGAGACGGAGACTTTCGTGCCGTCGGGCAGGACGCCCGTGACCTTCGCCTTACCTTTGGCGGCGACCGCGAGCGTGAAGGGCGTGTAGCCCTTCGCCGAGGCGAGCGTCACCGTCCAGGTCTTCTTCCCGACGAGCGCGGCGGACGCCTTGTCGTCGGACGCCTTCGACACGAAGACGTTCTTCGCCGCCTCGACCGTGTAGGTGCCGAGGCTGCCGGCGACCGAGTCGTCCGTGAGGGAGACGACGAGCGGCCCGCCCTTTCCGGAGAGCGTCGCGTTCGCGGGTTGCCCGGCGGTTACCGTGCCGTTGAAGGCCAGCTTCTTGCCGGTGTCGAGCATCACGACCGTGGCGGACAACTTGGACGCCCTGGTCTTCGCGTTCGCCTTCGCCGCCTTGACGAGGACCGTGCCGACGAGGTTCCCGTCCGTGTCGCGCAGCCACCCCGTGTACTGGGCGTTGCCCGCGAACGCCTCGACCGACTCCTCCTCGAAAATCTTGGAGGCGGAAGGCGATGGGGAGGGGGAGGGTCTGGGAATGCCCCCGCCCCCGCCTGCGGTATAGGCAGCCAGCCAGGGCGTATCTTCAAACGCAGATTCCAGATTCATTTCAATTGCGCCCATGTCGCCTCTGAAAACGACCTCCGTCAGCCCGGTACAACCAGAGAACGCAGAAACCCCGATGCTGGTCACGGAGTCCGGGATCGTCACGCTCGTCAATCTGCTGCAACCGTAGAACGCAGAAGCCCCGATGCCTGTCACCGGCTTGCCTCCAAGCGAGGAGGGGATGGTTATCGCCCCGGTCGGGTGGGGGCTGACGGCGGCGGCCCAGCTGCCGCCGTTGCCGATCTCGGCCGTCTCGCCGTGGATCTGGTACGTCCACGTGTAATCTCCGACCTTCTCCGTGTAAGCCGAGAGCGAAAGGGTCACGGCAAAAGTCGCCGCAACCATCGTCAAGATTTTCATTCGTGTTCCTCTTCCCTCGCCGGTTGCTCGCACGGTGTCCCTTCGGCGCAGGAAAGAAGGGCAGCGTGCCTTTGACATCGCCGCTCGACGACCAGGACGAAAAAAGGAAACCTCCCTTTCGTATCTCTTGAGAGGCTGTAGGAATGGTCTTGGCCAAGACACGAAGAGAGGAAGCGCATACACGCTTTTTCTGCAAAAGTGTCGCTAGCCAAGAAACTTCCTACATTTCTCATGGCGGTCGCTTTACAGCGTCAACGAATCCACGTCCGGGGGTGGAAGGGGATGTCGGCCCCCACGAGTGGCTTGACGCTCCCAATCAGTTCCTCGAATCATGTACGTTCCAGGCGTCTACCGATTTCGCGGCAGTCCGCTTAAAAGTCAAATCGTGGTATGAAAATCAGCCGTAGGTGTCAACGACAATTTTCATTTTCCACTTTACATTTTCCACTTTACATTTTCCACTTTACATTTTCCACTTTACATTTTCCACTTTACATTTTCCACTTTACATTTTCCACTTTACATTTTCCACTTTACATTTTCCATT
>JAGCVN010000087.1 GCA_017962315.1 Kiritimatiellia bacterium | reverse complement strand
GGCCCTGCTCACGGCGTTCGACGCCCTTGCCGCAGAAGGTTTCGAGTGGGCGGTGACGCTGGACGCCGACGGCCAACATTCGCCTTCCGAATTGTCCCGTTTCGTGGAAGCGGTCCGCCGGCAGCCCGATCCCGCGCTCTGGATCGGGGTGCGTTCGTTCGGCCCCGGCGTGCCGCGTTCCTCGCGCTTCGGCCGGGTGTTCTCCAATTTCTGGGTACGGCTGGAGACGGGCTTGAACCTGCGCGACACGCAGTCCGGTTTCCGCGCCTATCCGCTCTGCCTCCTTGAGGCGCTTCGGGCGTGCGGCTGCCGCCGGTACGATTTCGAGATCGAGTCGCTGGTGCGTCTCGCACGCGGCCGCGTCCCCATACGCGAACGGGAGGTCTCCGTCCGTTATCCCGAAACACGCGTCTCGCATTTCGGACGGTTCCGCGACAACCTGCGGCTTTCGCTACTCCACGCCCGGCTGACGGGGCGCCGACTGCTGCCGCTCCGCGACAAGCCGCTGCTGCCGTACACGGCCGGGATGGGCGAAAAACCGCTCCGCGCGCGCGACTGGCTCTTCCATCCGTGGCGGGTGCTGAAGCGGCTGGCGACGGATCGCGCCTCGCCGTTTGAATTGGCCTGCTCGGCGTTCCTCGGTGTTTTTCTCGGCGCCCTCCCGGTCCCCGGTGTCCACATCGCGCTGGTCGCCTATGTCACCGCCCGGTTCCGGCTGAACCAGGCGACCGCGCTCTCCGTCCAGAACCTCTGTATGCCCCCGGCCGTCCCGTTCCTTTGCGTTGAACTCGGCCACCTCCTCTGCCGCGGCGCGTGGTTGAGGGACATGGCCTGGGCGTCGCGTCCCGCCGCCTATCTTGCTCGTTACGGTGAATGGTGGCTGGGCGCGTGCCTGGCGGGCCCCGCATTCGCACTGTTGGTCGCGGCGCTTGTCTATGCGGGGGCGAGGCGATTCCAGAGCAGAAGATGCCGCGACGGGAACGCGCAACGGGGGAACCGGGCGGGAATGGCGGTTTTCCGTTTCCTGCTCGCGGTCGCCGGCGTCGAGGGCGCGTGTCTGCTGCTGTGGCCCGTCTCGTTGTGGTACGCGCTTTTCGATAAGAACGCCCGGCGTTCCGCAGAACCTTATCTACAGCGAAGGTTCCCGAGACATGGCGCGTGGCGGAGGTTCTGCGATGTCTGGCGGCTCTTCTACCGGCAGGGGCGCGTGCTGATCCTGCGGGCCGCCGTGCTGGCGCACCCGGAACGGTATTCCGTGGAGGTCGTGCGCGACGACGCCCGCCTCGGCGTCGCCGGCGGATCCTCCGGCATCATCATCCTCTCCCACGCGGGATGCTGGCAATCCGTCTTGCCGTTCCTCGCCTCAATGTCCGGCGGACAGACGTTCGACCTCATCATGGAACGGGAGCGGAACGCGACGGTGGAGGAGACGCTCGGCGTCGACCGGTCGCCGGAAGCGGGACGGATCCGGATCCTGCCGCCAAACGAGTTTGTCGCCCATGCGGCGGAACTGGTCGCGCGCGTCGAACAGGGCGGATTCGTGATGACGATGGGCGACCGACTGTACGGCGCGAAAGCGGCGACGGCGACGTTCTTCGGCGAACCCGCCCGTTTCCCCGCAACTCCGTACCGGCTTGCGAAACTCCTCCGCTGCCCGGTGTACGCGCTGTTCGCACGCGAGACGAAGAGGCGCCGGTTCGCCGTCTCCATCGAACGTATCGACCCCTCCGCCCAATCGTACGCCGACGCTCTCCAGTCCTTCCTCGAACAAAATCCCTACGAAGGATTCCTCTTCAAGGACAGTTGGACGTCCCCGGCGCCTTGAACAAGGCGGGCGGGTTAGTCGTCCAGGACCTTGAAGAAGAGGACGCGCTGTTCGTGGTAGGCGCCCTTCATGCTTCCGAGCTCTTCACGGCGGACGTTGTCGTCTTTCCGCAGCTTGGTGCTGGTTCCGAACTCGTTGCGTCCGGCGTTATCCTCGTCTTCGACCAAGTCGCCCCGCTGGTTCTTGAGGCTGTACTGGTACCAGGGGGAGACACGGTAGAGCGTTTTTTCGTTGCTGCTCTTTTCCCCTTCGTAGAGATCGTCGATCCGGGACTGCGTCCAACTTTCCGAATACGCATTCCCGTTGAGCGTCTTCTTGTACCCTTCCGGATACGGATCGCGCCAGACGAGGGCGACGGCATGCCCGCCGGCGAGGGACTTCGACGCGATACTGCTGCTCATCGTCGGCACCACCGCCTCGGCGCGGATGATGTAGAGGAAGAGCTGCTGGCGGTCGGAAAAGTTGTCCAGCGAGTAGCTGTAGATCATTTTCCGGTAACACTCCGGCAACGGCTTGCTGAAGCTCGCCACCGCCGCCCCGGCGGAGTTCCCTTGGAAGAGCAGCCGCTCGTTGCCCGAAGTGTACCAGCCGAAGAACTGGTCGTCTCCGTAGACGTCGGAGAGGTTGTAGGCGTAGGAGGTGGCGAGGGTGGGGTCGCCGCCGCCGGAGAACCGCGTGGCCGTGGGAATTCCCGGACGCCCGTTCAGGGACTCGTTGCGCGCCTTGATCAGACAGGTGCTCCATCCGTTGGTGAATTCCTTCCATTCGTTCTCGCTGAAGAGGTTTCCGCCGGTGCTTTGCGCCGGTTTTCCGCCGTAGATGAGTTTCTTTCTGGTCGGTTCATACTCGGCCGCATACCCGTAATCCTGCGGCATACCGTAGACGGCGGCGGCGAGAACCAGCGGCATATCGGTGAGCGGGTTGACACGTGCGCCATCGACCGTCCCGTCCTCGTTGGCGTAGTAGAGATAACGGAAGACAGGGTCGCGCGCCCGGTTTTGATCGGAATTGGAACCGTGGTCGTACAGGCGGACCGTCCGGTAGAAACTCTGATAATTATAACAATCCGTCAAAGAGGTGGCCAAATCGTCCGTATCGTTCTGCTGGAACTTGTACGAGCGCGGGAAGAACCCGAACTCGCCCGGCGCACGGAGGGCGCCGCTGTCGTTGCTCATCTGGTACCAGTCGCCGTCGCGTCCGTCCTGTCCCATCAGGCTTGCGGCAAGCTTGGCGCCGGCGGTGACCGCGGCCGCCTTGGCGCCGACATCCTTTGAATCTGCCTTTTCGATCGGCGTGGTGTCGTTGTTGCGGACCCAGTTGTTGATCCGGTAGTTGAACCGCACGTCCGGGCACTCTAAGTTCGTGTACTCCCAATTGACGGTGGCTTTGTTTTCGCCTTTCTGCACATTCGGGAACGCGATGTTGTTCGCCCAGAATGAAAGTTTGGGCGTGTTCTCGCCGAGAAAGACAGTCTCGTTGTAGGCGGCCATGTTCATGGGGACGACATCGACCAGCTTGGTGACGACGGGCTGCGTCCCGCTTCCTTCCCAGATGTAACCGACCATCACCACGCGGACGTTGCAGTTTCCGGGACACTTCAGCGGTGCCCCTTTGTTGACCGTCTCTTCGAAGGTCGCCGGATTGTCAAAGTCCACTTTTCCGGTCAGATCCGGTGTAACGATGCGGTACCCTTCACCCGACGGGACCATCCGCCCCGTGGCGGTTACTTCACCGCTGCTGGAGATGGGCGCCGCGGCCGTGGCGGCACCGCGGATTTTCATTTTGTGGTTGAGTTCCTCGCCGATGCCGGCGTAGACGCAGAGGCGGAGGGAACAGTAATAAACCTTGGTGTCGCGGGCGGGATCATACCGGAAGGGGAAGAGCGTCTGGACGGTGAACCATTCGCCGGATTTCTCCCTGACGGAGAGTTTCCAGATACGCTTGACCTGCCTTTCGTCAAGTTCCTGTTCATCGCACTCCAGAACGGCCTCCAGGAAATCGGGCTGCTTGATGACGATGCGGTTGATCTGCGGGACGCGCTCCATGCAGGGGGTGCAAAGTACACGCGGGAGACGGTCGTCGTCAAGATAGTCGGCAAGCATGACGCCGTAATGCTGGCGGCGTTTGAGCCCGGTCCACGCCGCGTCCGCCGCATCGGTCCCTTTGGAAAGGATCCGCTCCAATGCCTGGCCGAGTCCGTCGCTCAGAAGCGTCCCGGTAAAAATACCGCTATCGCCGGGCGTAACCTTCGCCCCGATGATGCTTGAATCATTGCCTCCATTGAACAACGGCTGCGCTTTGAGGTTGAACCCTTTGTCACCGTCGCGCGGCTCTGCCTTCACGATTCCGTCCGTGGAGAAAATGCCGCTCGCACCCCATCGCTTTGTATCCAGCCCGAAGTAGCGGTCGGGCTGATCCGCATCCCCGCCGCTCGACTGCCTAGCGAGCCAGTAGTGGTACGGGGTCTGGTCGTTGCCGCCCTGCGAGAAGGGTTTCAGCCGGTGCTGGTTCATGCAGGAATAAAAGTCGGCGATACTCGCGTAATACCGGTCGGTCTCCAGAAAGGAATCGTCGAATTTTCCTTGATCCGCCGCGTTCTCGGCGAACAGATACCCGATGTCAATACGGTTGGAGACACAGTTGACGTTTTGGGAAAGGGCGCGGCACTTGTTGATGTCGAGCATGTCGGAGAGGTTGACACAGATGTAGGCGTAACGACCGACCTGCGACCGCGCGTTGGCGTTGTTCCTGCCCTCGAAAGAGCCGAGGGGCAGGTAGATCGGTCGCCATTTCGCGCCGCGCCAGTTCTCATCGCTGTTGTAGGCGCGGATCGACTCGCCGACTTCGTTCTGCGTCTGGTCGTCCCCGAACTTGCCCCCGCCCTCTCTGTAGTCCTGTTCGTTGGGAATGGCCCAGCGGCGGACGTCGTTGGCGAGCGCGGCGGGAAGGTAGGCGAGGGCGTCGAGCGAAAGGACGCGCGTGTTGCCCGAATTCCCGGAACGGTTCGCCACGGCGGAACACCGCACGCGGCCCGGCCAATGGAGGGGGAACTTGAAGGGGGGGACCGTCCCCGCCACGAACGAGACGTCGTCCGGAAGTTCCTTGTACGTGCCCGCCCCACCGGCCATCTTCCGGTTGGAATCCGCATACCCGGTGATCCGCAACTCGGAGTCGATCTCGTCCATCGCGCGGACGAGCGCGGTGTTGAGCAGGTGGCGCGACATCGCCGTCTGCCGGTAGTTGGAGGAGGCTTCGCGCTCGATCCGCATGTAAATCGCGAACGAGACCGCGCTGACCATCATAAAGCTGAGGAAGCCCAGCACAATGAGCAGGGCGGAACCGTCCGCTCGAGTTTTCCGATCGCCATCGATCGCCATCGACTGCCTTCGATTGCCGCGACAGACCTGTTTCCCGGTCATAGCTCAATATCCTTTCATTTTACCGCCAGCCTAGATGGCGGTTGGGGAAGGCGATGGACGCCTCGAACGTGTTGTCGTCCTGACTGTCGGAGGTCGAAACCTCGATGATGCGGTAGCGGTACGGGGTTCCCCACGGGTCGCGAAACGCCCGGCCGCCGGAACCGGCGGTCATCGGCGCGTTCAGGTAGACCATGCCATCGTCCCCCTGGCCGATCAGTTCCTTCAGGTTCGACTCCGTGGCCAGAATCCCTTCCTCGCTCTGGGCGTTGCTCGGGATTGGCCAGTCGTCGTAGGCCTGCTCGTAGGCGAGCCAGGCGTTGACCAGTTCGCGCATCTCGGCATGGGCGCGGGTGATCTTCGCCTGCTTCTTCGCCTGGGAAATGCCGTTGGCGGCGGACCCCATCAGCAGGCCGAGCATCGCGATCACCACCAGCATTTCGACGAGCGTGAACGCATCGCGGAGGGAAGCGGAGTTTTTCTTTTTCATGGCTGCTACTCCTTGTTCCAAGTTTGAATGTCGTCCCTCGTACCCCACTTGCCGTCAGGTCCGGCGGAGGCCGCGCCGATATCCAAGGCGCGGTCGGTGGACTGGACGTCCGCCTTGAAGGTGATGAACGCGGGCAGATCGTCCTTCTTGGAAGTGGAAATCCCGCCGTTGTCGTCGTACCAGTATGCCTTCACAGACTGGAACGAGGGAAGCGAAACGCCGTCCGTGCTCTTGTCGATGAGCGTCCGGGAGCCGAGGCTTTTCCACGACTGGTTGTCGCCACTGGCGAAGAGGACCTCCTCCTTGCGCGTAAATCCGGAGAGACTGTAGGTGAGCCGGGTGACGGCACGGTTGGTCACGCCGTCCAGCGTGTAAAACACCAGTTCGGACCCGCTGAACTTTTGATCCGAAAACCCGCCCGCCTTGGGATCGGTATTGCCCGAACCGTCGCCGGCGGACGCGAGTCCGCGCATCCGCTTGAGGGCGTTGACATCCACCGCGCGCGAAGCGTCGCGTTCGAGCGATCCGAGGAAGGTGCGCATTTTCATGAAACTGTCGGCACGCTTGGAACCGATACGCCAGGCGGTACTCCCCTGCTGGAAGAGCATCCCCATCATCATTACGATGATGATCAGGATGCTGGAGGCGACCAGCACCTCGATCATGGAAAAACCGGCTTTTAAATTTGTTCTCACTGGTCGAACCTCCCCTGGAAGTAGGCCTCGGCGTAGTAGATGGGATGGTTGGAATAGTCGTTGCGGTCGCCCACGTTCTCGGTGGTCGACTGGACCATGATCCCCATGACGCGCCCGGAGTGCGCCTGCGGGCGCATACAGGCAATCCGGAAGTGGCGGACGCCGCCGGCGTCGGAATTGTCGGAGATGAGTTCCGGCTTCTTCATCTTGGAACGCAGGAACCCCGGCAGGTCGTTGAAGCTGTCCTCCGCAGTGAACTCCAGCCGCTTCTCCATCGACGAGTTGTTGTTCGGATACGGGACGTACGGGTTGTCGTTCTTGTCGTTCCAGTCGCTCCATTTCAGGGTGCGGCTGGAGGCGATGGCGACCGCCTGGTTCAGCAGGTTGTCGGCGAAGACCGCCTCCATCAGGTCTTCCTTCCCCTTGATGCTCTCGCGCAGGCCGAGCGGGTAGAGCGCGACCATGCTCAGGATGCCCACGGCCATCACGAAGACCGCCATGTTGACCTCGACCAGCGAAAACCCCGCCTTGAATTTCGCCGACAGCCTTCGACAGCCTTCGACAACCTTCGACAGCCTTCGACCGGACAGCACGTGCGCCGCCCTTCCATTTTCTGCGCCTCCATGTTTCATAACTCCCTCCTCCTACTTCCACGCGCCGGGCCTCTGGTCCCAAGTCACGTCGCCGTTGGCGTTCAGCTTGATGCTGGTGGTCTTGCCGCCGGCGACCTCCTGCAGGCGGATTGTCCGGTCGCCGGAACAGGTTCCGTCCGGATTGAACGTGACGGTGATGACGTCCTCTTCCTTGTCTTCGTTCAAATCGGGGAAGATGAATCCGCGCGGAAGGGTGTTCGGCGGCGAGACCTCGATTCCGTAGGCATCGCAGACGCGCCAGTTGACGCTGTTCTGGTTTTGGACGATAAAGGCATAGACCGGGAGGTCGTGCTTGTATTTCTTCTGGTCGCTGAACGACTCGCTCCCCTTGGCGCTGGAGGTACGGTTGTCCAGAAGTTCTTCGACAACCTTGGGATAGACGTCGGACCACTTGCCGCGCGTGAGGTTGTACAGGCGGAAAGACTCCAGCTCGTGATCGCGTTTGTAGTTCGTCTCGTTCTCATCGAGGATGGAACCGAACAGGACGTCCAGCGAGAGGAATTCGTCCACCAGGTGGTCGCCTTTACCGCTCCCGTTGTCCGGCAGGCAGCTGATGCGGCCGAGCTTGCGGCAGATGACGTAGGTCGGGTTGAAACTGGTGCCGGAACCGGTGCTGGCCTCGGTGTTGTCATATCCGGTGATCTCGTTGAAGATCATCACGCTCATCGACGCACCCTCCATGCAGGCGCGCTGGCGGGCGAGAACGAAGGTGTTCGCGAGGTGCTTCAGGGCGCTGCGCCGCGCCATGCCGCGGATGGCCGTGAAATAGCTGGAGACGGCGATCGTGGAGAGCATCGCCATGATGGCCATGACCGTCAGCAGTTCGACGAGGGTGAACCCTTTTTTGAAAACAACGCGCATACGGGAACTCCTTCCGTTTCGTGCGTGCCGTCGCCCGGGCGGGCGCGGCCCGCCCTAATAGGTGACGTGTACGGATTCCGTGGCCGTGTTAAACTGGATGTTGAAGTAACGGAACCGGGTAGACTCGTCGGGGTCGCGGAAGCCGAGCTGAAGCCCTTCGCTGACGGACGTCCGGCTGATGGTGTTCAGCGTCTTGATCTCGCCCTTGTAGTAGCAGACGATGCCGGAACCGTCGATGTAGCTGTTCTTGTAGAGTTTGGCCCAGACGTCGCCCGCCTTGCTGTCCTTGCCGCCTTTGATGGTGCGGACTTCCGTCCCCTTGGGCGCGGACGCGAAATCGCCGTCGCTCTTTCCCCCGGGACGGACGAACGGCCAGTTGCCGCGCTGTCCGCGATAGTTCATGATGGCCATCTTCAGCGTCTCGGCCGTCGCCGCGACGCGCTTGACCTTCCCCTGGTGGATGGCCTTGACCGCCGCGCCGATCGCCAGCGTGGCGACAATGGCGATGATTGAAATGACGATCAAAAGTTCAATCAACGTGAAACCCGCGCGTTTTCTCGTCTTCATCTCCGACTCCGTTCCTTACTTGGCCTGTCTCTCGGCGAGAGACCAGCTGATGTTGTCATCCACGGGATACCGCTTGTGCGCCTGGCCGTCGTCCTTGCCGTCCGGCCCGCGGGACCAGACAATCGCCGATCCCCGGATGCGAAGGCCGGTGACGGGCATCTCGCCGTCTTCGGAATCGACGTAGCCGTCATAGTTCCGGTCGAGCCGGTACTGGATCAAGTGATCCTTGTACGACCCGGTACCGCCGATGATCGTATTCTGGTCGCTGTTGCAGGAGGGGTTCTTCTTCAGGGATTCGCGCCCCCAGGGGTCGAGCATTCCGAAACGGTCCACGCTGGTCTTGCTGAGGTTCGAGTCGGACATGCTGTCCAACGCACCCGTCTTCTTGTCGCGCGTGTAGGTCGTGATGTCCAGCAGCTTGTGCTTCTGGAAGACGTAGCAGACCTGCGGCACCATCCCCTGCTCCTCGTATTCGAGGAGCGCCTTGGGCCATTCGCGCTGCTTGATGAGCAGCTGGTTGAACGCGGTGGCGACCTCGCTCACCGTGCGCTGGGCGTCGGAACGGCGCGCGTGTTGCGCCATTTTCCCGAACGAGACGATCATCACGGAGGAAAGAATGCCGATGATGCCGATGACCAGAAGCATCTCGACGAGGGTGAATCCGTTTTTCGCTTTCATCGATCGAACCTCACAATGTCGTCCTCAATCCAGTGGCTTGCCAACTTGGCGTCCCTGTCGCCTTTCTTCTTCTTCAACGTCTCCATCGTGATCCACGGCGGGAAGGTGGTGCCGTCGGGGCCGGCGGACCAGAGGCGGTAGCTCTGGTAGGGCGGCGCGGAGTAGTAGTAGAACTCGTTCCCCCACCCGTCCTTCAGGGTGATGTACTGGAGCACGTATTCCCCGTCGATCACCGTGAGGTGGATGGTGCCGTTCCTGTCGTTCTCCGTGTCGCGCACGTTTTCGCCGAGGATCGTCCCGACGCCGCTGATGCACCCCTCCAGGTGGGGCATCCAGCGGGCGCACTGGTGCTGTTCGCGCTCGTGGACCGAGCGGATCGTCCCGACGTTGTTCTTCCCCCACTGCGTGGTCTTGAAGAAGTTCGCCTCCGGGGTGCCGTCGCCCCAGCTCCCGCCGGAACTGGCCGCCACCAGGTCTTCTCCGCCCATCATCTCGACGCGGGGGACGAGGTAGGAGAGCAGGCCGAACTTGAAAATCCGGCAATTGTCCCAGGCCACGTCCTCGCTTTTCTGGTGGGTCCTGTTCGCCTCCGCCGAGGCGTTCACGCTCGGCTTCCCCATCGCCACCACGCACATCTCGTTCAGCCCCTTCACGTTCGGGTAGAAGAAGGCGACCGACTGCGCACCGGCCGCGCGGTTGGCGTTCGCGGCGGTAAGCTCACTCACGTCGTTCCAGTCCGACTTACCGTCATGCCGGCTTTCCACCTTGTACGGGTTCGGCGAGCAGAACTGCTGCACCGGCGGATAGGTCCCGTTCTCCGCGTAGAAGCCGGCCAGCGCGTTCTGGATGCGCTGGAGCCGCGCCACCGTGCGCGCCTTCTTCGTGTTCTCGCCCGTGGCGCTGATCAACTTGAAGAGCCCGGCCATCAGCATCCCGACGACCGCGACGACGACCATGATCTCCACCAGCGTGAAACCGCTGTTTCTCTTTTTCATCTTGCCTCCTCGCCTTCTTCCGGCTACCGGCGGATCCGCCTTACGCGCCGCCCAGCGACCCGATGATCTGGATCATCGGCATGAACATGGCGACGACGATCGTGCCGACCACGACGGCCAGGACGATGATCATCATCGGCTCGATTGCCGACGTCAACCCCGCCACCGCGTTATCCACTTCGTCTTCGTAGGTGTTCGCGATACGGGTCAGCATGTCAGGAAGCGCACCGGTCTCCTCGCCGACCTCCACCATCGAAATCACCATCGGCGGGAAGACCTTCGAGGCCGCCAGCGGCGCCGTCATCGTCTCGCCCTCCTTCACCGCGTCGTGTACGCTCTGCATCGCCTTCGCGATCACCGCGTTGCCCGCCGTGTCCCGCACGATCTGCAGCGACTGCAAGACCGGCACGCCGGAGGACATCAGCGTCCCCAGCGTGCGCGTCAGGCGCGCGATCGCCGTGCGCCTCACCAGCGTCCCGAAGACCGGCGCCTTGAGCTTGATCACGTCCATCGTGTATTTGCCCGCCTTGGTCTTGAGGAGCACCTTCATGATAATGACGAACGCCGCGATCCCAATCACCACCTGAAGGCCGTTCTGCATCACGAACTGGCTCGCGTCGATGACGAACTGCGTGATCGCCGGCAGCGGCTTGCCGTTCAGCAGGTCTTTGAAAATCCCCTGGAACTTCGGGATGACCGCCACCAGCAGGAACGCCGTGATGCCGATGGCCGCCACCAAGACGACGATCGGGTAGACCATCGCGCCCTTGACCTTGTTCTTGATCTTGTCCGCCTTTTCCGCGAATTCCGCCAGACGGTTCAAGACGACCTCCAGCACGCCGCCGGCCTCGCCGGCCTTCACCATGTTCACGTACAGGTTGTCGAAAATCTTCGGGTACGCCGTCAGCGATTCCGAAAAGGTGTTGCCCCCTTCAACCGACTCCGCCATGCCGCCGAGCGCGTCCTTGAGCGTCGCGTTCTCCGACTGGCGCTGCAGCACGCGGAGCCCGCGCAACAGCGGAAGCCCCGCGTCCACCAGCGTCGCGAGCTGGCGCGTGAGCGTCGTGAGGTCCTTGGTCTTCACCTTCGGGCGCAGGAACTTCGGCAGCTTGATCTCGATGCTCTTCGACGCCTTGCGCCCGCCGGACGCCGCCTTCGGCGCGCCCTTCGCGGCAGGCGCTCCGCCGCCCCCGCCGGCCTCGCCGATCGCCGTGGGGAACAACTGCTTGTCCCGGATCTTGGCCACGGCCTGAGCCTGGCTGGGAGCCTCGATGCTCCCGCGGACTTCTTTTCCACTCGAATCGACAGCGATGTAGTTGAACTTTGCCATAAAAACACTCCATGACTCGCGGAAACGCCCCTCCGGGAAACCGTCCGTCTCCCCCGTCAAGCCTTTTCCGTTGTCTTCTTGCTCTCCAGTTTACCACAACCGCCCCTTCAAGGACAATGTAAAAGTTGAACCAAAAACGGGCGAGGCGGAAGCCGCAGGCAAACCGCCGCAAACGCACAGAATTCTGTGTCTCCGTGAGTTAAAATTTTGTTTGACATTGACAAAGGGGATCTAGCATAATCCACACGTTTTTGGCGTATGCCAGAGTTTTTTAGCCTCCGGTAGGCCGCGAATTTCATTCGTGTCGTACCGGGGGTTGTGTCGTGCGGAAGCGTAGGAAACTTGCCACACACTGAAAGACACACCAGAAGGCACTGCCTTAGCGTGCAGTATCGCCTCCTCTTGGTGTATCTTTCAAGGTTCATCCTACGCACCTCGCACGATATATCGGAGGAGGTGTCACGTCCCCGCACCAAGATCCGATCGTTGTGAAATCCGAACCGGGACTGAGGTAACTTGAGATGCGTGGAATACTCAAATGTGCATGGTTTGCGGCGGTGATCGCCGTCGGCCAAGTGGTATGGGCGGTAGAGGTTACGCCGGAACAAGCGCGCGTCGCGGCGGCAAACTGGGTGTCGAAAAGCCCCAAACGGTTGACGGCAAAGTTTGGAACTGCGAATATAGACAAAGTCCTCACCTCGACGAACGACAAGGGGCTTGCGCTCTACCACGTCGTAAACCTGGCCGACGGTGGATTTGTTGTCGCCGCCGGTGATACGCAGCTTCCGCCCGTCATTGCATTCTCCGACGCCGGCGAGCTGAACCTTGCCGAAAAAGGCAACCCTCTGCGCACACTGCTGGAACGGGATATGGCCGGCAGGATCGCCGCCCTGTCGGCCAAACAGGCATCTTCCAAAGCGACCGGCCCCGGCGCCGCGGGGAGCGTCAAAAACGGATTTGAAAAGGAATGGGATGCGTTGCTGCGGCCGGGAGATCAGAACAAAATGAGTTACGGCGCGATTGATTCGCTATCGGACGTCCGCGTTGCGCCGATGGTGCAGTCGAAATGGGGGCAGAGTACCTGGAACGGGTACGCTACGTTCAACTATTACACGCCGAACAAGTATGTTTCGGGATGTGTCGCGACGGCCTTCGCCCAGATCATGCGCTATTGGCAGAAGCCGACGTCAAGCGTGACGGCGGGCAGCTACCGGTGCTGGGTCGACGGGACGGGCTCGACCTATACGATGAAAGGCGGTACGTATTCCTGGAGCAATATGCCGCTGACTTCAAGCACGTGTACGAGCGACTCGCAGCGGCAGGCCATCGGCAAACTTCTCTATGACGTGGGCGTCGCCTCGCAGATGGAATGGTCGGGGGATGGTTCGGGAACGCTGGGGTGCTATGCTTCGCAGGCGTTGCGTTCCCGCTTCGGCTACGCCTCTTCGCAATCGTATTTCGACATCACCGGATATGGGCTTACCCAAGACTTCACGACACAGCAGACCGGGTTCAGGAACGCTATTCTTGCCAGCCTCGACGCCGAAATGCCCGTCGCAATCGGGGTCGGCGGCGACTATGGCGGACACGAGATGGTGGTCGACGGGTACGGGTATAGCGCCTCGACGATCTACTGCCACATCAACTGCGGCTGGAGCGGTAGCGAAGACGCCTGGTACAACCTGCTCGGCGGCTATATCACCTCGTCGGAATTCGGGTATATGGACGAAGTCGGGTACAACATCCATCCCACGACTTCCGGCGACGTGATCTCAGGCCGCGTCCTGGACGCCTCCGGGAACGCCGTCTCCGGCGCGACGGTGACGCTGACCCCGCCGTCCGGCGGGACCAGGACGGCGACGACCAACGCCAAGGGCATCTATTCCTTCCGGGTGACAACCTCCGGCTCGTACAGGGTTTCGGCGGCGAAAGGGACGCAGACATCGGACGGGCGGCTGGTTGCCCTGACCATGAGCGTCGCCTGTACCGCGACAAAGACTTCGGGCGGCGGGATCGCCGATGCCTCGGGGAACTCCGTATTCAATGCATCGGGCAGTTATATCGGACCGTCAAATCTGGGCGGGACTCTCGGAAACTCGTGGGGAAACGACCTGACGCTCAGCGCCGCCGTCCCCCTGCCCGGTACACCTTCTTTGCAAACAATATCCACGTACGGCTCAAACGCCAACACGTCCTATATCGAACTGAAATGGTCGGCCGCCGCCAACGCGACCTCGTACAACGTCTACCGCAACACGTCCGACTCGACATCCGGCCGGACGAAGGTCGCGACGAACGTGACATCGCCCTACAAGAATTATGTTTCGAGCGGACTCACGCCGGGCGTCAGGTACTGGTACTGGGTCGAGGCCGTGAATTCGGCGGGATCGACTTTCAGCGGCAGCGACTGGGGAAACATCCTCGTCTCGCTTTCAACCAGCCCGGAGACCGTCTCCATGGCGGCCGGGGGCGGGACCGCAACCCTCTCTGTAACGGCCAATACTTCCTGGAGCGCCGCGAAATCAGATAGCTGGCTTTCCCTTTCCACATCTGGAACGTCCGGCAACGGAATCCTCTCTGTCATCGCGGCTGCGAATACGACCGGCGTTGCGAGAAGCGGATACGTCGTCACGACCGCCGGCGCCGGAGCGTACTTTCCGAAGACCGTCACCAACACGGTGACCCAAGCAGCAAACAGTTCTGCGAGTACGCCGGCGTTCTCCCCGTCGAGCAGAACGGCCTCCATTCCCGCTGCGGGCGGGACGGGGACGTTTACCGTCACGTGGCCGACTTCGTCCGGCGTGAATTACCAGGTTTCGTCCCCGAATGAGTCGTGGCTGACTATAAGCCAGCGCCAGGCCACATCGTCCGGAAACTATGTCATCACCATCACCTACGAAGCGTCGGCAAACACGACGGGAAGCCTACGCACCGCAACCATCCCTGTGACCGTCTTCGGTTCGGCGTATACCTTTACCGTTACGCAGCCGGCTTCGTCCTCTGTGCCGAAACCGAACTGGGGGACGCAGATTGTCGCGAAGGATAATTCCGCGATCGTCTACGCGAAGGTGTATGACGTCTCACTCGGTTCGTACGTCGAGGCGGCAGGTTCCCTGCTCGCGGTTTTCAAAGACAACGAGTGCCGCGGCTGCACGGAGATCATGGCCGGGCCGAACGGCAAACTGTTCCAGCTCTCCGTGGGCGTTTCCGGCGCGTCGGAGGCCGGTTTCGCACTGAAGGTCTGGAACGCCGCATCCGGCGAAACTTCGGAAATCGGCGAACGGATTTCCTGCACGTCAGACGGCACGATCGGTACAATCGGCTCGCCGCGGGAATTCAGGGCAGGCGCCTCCGAGATCCAGGTGTCGCTCGCCAGCGGTTGGACTTGGTTCTCCACTTGCCTGGAGGCGGACGACATGACCGTCGCCTCGATCTTCTCCCGCGTTTCTTTCGCCAACGGGGATGTTGTGAAATCGGCGACCTCCTCCGCCACCTATCAAGACGGCGCCTGGTATCCGTCGAGTTTCCGGATCGAACCCGGAAAGGGGTACTGCATCAAAAAGAGCACAAGCGGGACATCGTCGTTCACGCTTTCGGGTACGCCTATGGACGACGGCCTGCCGGTCAAGGCAGGCTGGAACTGGATTGGGTCGACAACGCCCGACGACAGCTCGATAACGGACATCGAACATTCCGCCGGTTTCGCGGACAACGACGTGGTCAAGGACGCCGCCAGCGCCGCGACCTATCACGGGGGCCAGTGGTACCCCGACACCTTCACCGTCAAGGCGGGCAAGGGATACAAGATCAACCTTGCAAAAGCAGGAACCCTTTCGTTTGCTTGCGCGGACTGCTCGATTTCATGGTTGAACGCCATGAAAGCAACGGTGAAATCCAGCGGCGGGCAGAAGGAGGGCGTCCCGGCGGGCTGGCAGCCCGTGGCGAAGGAGGGCAGCGCGATCGCCTACCTCCGCGTCGCGAAGCCCGGCGGCGGATATTTCGAGGCGGACGGCAGCGTCCTCGCGGCGTTCTCTCCGTCCGGAGAGTGCCGCGGCCGTACGGAGATCCTCTCGGGACCGACTTGCAAACTCTACCAGCTTTCCGTCTCGCTTGAGAATGCGACGGAGTCCGGTATCAAACTCAAGGTTTGGGATGCGTCGGGCGACACGGTTTATGACATCACCGATACGCTGACCTGCACCAAGGACGGGAACGTCGGTTCGATTACCTCGCCGCAATCGGTTTCCGCCGCGGCCGGCGGTTCGGTGCCGGCATTCGGCGTCGGCGAGGTCGCGCAGTTCACGGTTTCCGGGACGCAGCGCGCCTCCATCGCGGGGATGTCGAACGTCCAGTGGGGCGATTTCTCCGGAACGGATGCATTCGGAACGAAGGTTCTCGTCAACGCAGGCATTGTGGATGCGGAGAAAACGGCCGGGACGGCGATGAAAAACGACGACACCTGGTGCTACCCGCTCTCCGATATGAACGCGCTCTTCTGGACCGGATGGGGCCAGGCGGCCTTCGATGCGACCGTTGACGATCTGGCGAACTACTTCCGTTCCTATCCGACGCTTCTCCGGACATGGAACAACGGCGACGTCGAGGAGGGCGAGTACGGATACGACGGCCTCTTCGACTGGTTCGAGGACGAAACGGGCGTTTGTCTCTGGGATTACACGACGTTAGGCAGGATCGACCGCACGTTCGGCAAAACCATCCGTCCGCTTCTGGACGACGGCAGCCACGTGATCCGGCTAGCCGTGTACTTCAGGACGACGAACAACCCGAAATGGAGCTGGTGCAATGCCAGCGGCGGCGTCACGCACGGCGTGTTGTGCGTCGGTTATGTCGCCGACACGTCCAAGGACAGCAGCGACCCGAGCTCGCTGAAAGCCCTGTTCATCGTTGACCCGGACAATTCGCAGTCCACGAACGGGGGCGGCGCATCCGCTCCGAATACGGTCGCCTACTGCCCGGTGACGTGGAACAATTCCACGGGCGAATGGTCTGTACAGGGGATCTGGGGCGAGACCTCGGTGCTGTATAACGTCGGCGACTGGAACGACGATGACGGATACCGTGCGCTTGCGAAGTACGGTGCCGACCCGGCGCCCGCCGGGGGGAACATCGCAGACGCGGTGGACTGCCCGTCGCTTTCCTTCGACCAGTACGGGGGCGGCACGTATAACGGCTGGTTCGCCCAGTCGACGTATAGCACACAAGGGGGAAGCTCGATGCAGTCGGGCACGGTGGGCGAGTATTCCTGGTCGTCCTTCTATACGCCAATCGAGGGTCCCGCCTATGTGGATTTCCTCTGGGCGCTGGTTTCCGACTATTCGGATGGTATCGGACTTGCCACCTATTTGGACGAGGACAATGAGGTCAATCTCTTGGTGTCGGGGTCCTCGCAGTGGGAATACGGCAGCGCCGAAATCCCCGCCGGGACGCATCTGTTTGAATGGTGTTTCTTTAACAACGTCTCCGACGCGGCCGGCGCGTCTTCATTCGGTCTCGTTGACTGGATTTCCGTTGCATACGGAATCACCGTGGACACGGCCGGCGGAAACGGGAACGTCAATCTCTCGGACGGAAACAACAGTGTAGTCACGTCCGACGCCATGGCCTATTGCTACGCGGGCGGGAGCTTGACGCTTCCGTCGGGAGCCGGGCTTAGCCGCGACGGATATGAATTCGACGGATGGAACTTCGATGGCGCGGTCCGCAGAGTCGGCGAATCCGTGACCATGCCCCCGCATCCCGTCAAACTCACGGCGCAGTGGACGAAGGTGCAGGAAGCGCAGAAGGAATTCTACCTCACCTACGGCGCCCGGACCACCTTGAACGCGAAGGGGAGTTATTTCGGCCACATTTTCGACGGCGACGGCTGGATTGCCGGGACCGTGGAAGTCAAGGCGGCCGCGTTGAAAAACAGTTCCAGCCGGCTCCAGGCGACCGTTTCGCTGCAGGGCGGCGTTCCCGCCAAACTGAAAGGCGCGACAACCGGGTGGACGGGCAACTTGAGGAACGGCTACTGGGCGACGGCCATCTTAAGCGGAAGCGGGAAGACCCTGGAACTCTACCTCAACCACGAAAACGCCTGGGGATACGTGAGGGGCAACGGCGGCTCCTACTTCTTCGACTGCGCCCGGAACTTCGCCATGGACTTGAAGGGCGGCGCGGCGTACAAGAGCAAGATCAATGCGGCGAAGCGGAACTACGTACTCTCCATGCTGTCGCTCCCGGTTTCGGGGACAACGGCCGCGGGTAACGGGTACATCGGGACTTCCATCCAGGTCGGCTTGAAGGGCAAGACCAAACTCGTAGGCGTCCTTCCCGACCTCGGCAAGGTCTCGGCCACCGTCTATCTGGAAGCCGACGATCTGGGAACCTACGTACCGGTCTATGCCCCGATCAACATGAAGAAGGGGAGTTTCGGCGCAGTCCTGCTCTCGACAGGCACCTGCCTTCCTGTGAATGCGCTATGGGGTATCTGGAACAACAAGGGAGGGAAAAAGAATCTACAGGCCGCCCTCTACTTCGACGAGGCTTCGCGTGTCGCCAAGCCGAACGCCACCCGGTTCAGATGGTTCATTCCCGATAACGCGCTCCAGATGATTCCGCAGACGATCGCGGGAGGGGCGGTCCAGTATTCCGCCTTCCCGGGATACTATACCGTGTACGACCTTGCGTTCTCCGCGAACAAATTGACGGCGGTGAACGATGCAACGAGCAAGATGAAGCTGTCGTACAATCAGAAGACCGGCCTGATCAAGGGATCGTTCTATGCGCTGACCACGAAAGGTAAAAAGAAGGTGACGGTGAACGGCGTCTTCGCCAACAGATGGGGCGATTGCAACATCAACATCAACAAGACGCACTCCGCGCCGGCATTGATCCGGTTGAACTAAAATGGCGAAAACGAAAACAATCGTTCTTTTCGGGATGGCGACCGCCCTTGCGGCGGCCGCCATCTTTCTCCTCTTCCGCGCAAACGATGAAAAAAACCGTCCATCCGGCGGGTATGCCGCCAAAGGGGGCGGAGTACGGGAAAAGGAGGAGTTCTCTCCGAAAAAGAAATATCGTCTTCCCTCTTCGCCCATTCCGTCCGCCCATACGGTACGTCCGCCGGTATCCAACGGAGGGCAAAAGACGCAACTTCCGCCCGACCGGCGGCGGCTGCTAAATGCCATTGAAAGCGCGTACGACGCAGACGATCTCCAGAAGACACTGGAACTCTTTGAACAGGCCCGGAATGCGCCGGAACCGGAAATCCGGTCGTCGATGGTCTGGTCGCTCGGATGGTTCGGTCGCAAGGCATTGCCCCAATTGACGGAATTCCTCTCCGATGCCGATGCGGAAGTTTCAAACGACGCGCTTGGACAGTGGGATTCGGCCATCCAAGAGGTGACCGACGAGAAGGAGAAAATTCGTTTTATCGAAGACGCGATGTCCAGACTGGCAGATCCCGCTGCATTGGAAGACGTGGCGTTAGAGTATTCGGGGCTGGACGAAAAAGGGGTTGTCGAATCGCTTATCCGGGTTTTAACGTCTCAAAATGAAGCCGCCGTCCAGGTGGCGAAGGAAACGTATGAAACGGTCACAGGACGCCCTTTCACATCCATGGCCGCAGCCTATCAGTTGTTGTCGCAGATGGATGATTGACCGGCGACGCCCCCCGCGTCGCGCACAGGAATGCACGTGGGAATGACATGGGGAGTGTTCGCAAATCGCAACTTGCAAATACTTTGCGGCCTTTGCGAACTTTGTGGTTCAATCAACTTCATTACCGGGCCCAGTTTGTCAAATAGAAAAGACACTCTGTAGATAACTTGGTGGTTTTTGATTTGCCAAATACTGGACACTCAGTCTTCGTTCCTCTGCGCGGCTTATGCGCTGGTTGTTCACGGTGTGGTGTGTCCCTTCGCGGTGAAG
>JAGCVN010000086.1 GCA_017962315.1 Kiritimatiellia bacterium | reverse complement strand
GGTGGAACCGTCGTCTACCACCACGACAAGCGGAACATGGCGGGTCGCTTCCCCGGCAACGGCGGGAAGCGTGTCTGCGTGATTGTAGACGGGGATCACGGCGGCGAGCCGGGGGCGGTAGGCATAGAGCGCCGCCTCCACGCGATTGCCTTCGTGGCGGAGCAGCAGGATCGCATCGAGCGTTTCCGCCTGCGCCACCGCGTCCAGCTCGTCCAGGCGGAGGGACTCCGTGCGCAGGTAGAAAAGCGGGCCTTGGAGTCCCAGGCCGATCGCCGCCTCGGCGGCGGGGCAGCTCGGCAGGGTGTAGCGGAAAAGCAGCCCGCTGCCCATCACACGGCCGTTCTCCGCATAATCGCGGAAATAGGCGGCGTTCGCGGTGTCCGACCCGTCGCGTCCGTAGAGCACGACGGCACAGCGGGAACGGTCGGGGGCGATGCCTGGCGGTAACGACTGGAAAACCTCCCATGCCGCCGCGAAACAGCGTTTCGCAAGCGGGTCGAACTGACTCCACTTCTTCGGCGGCGTCGTGACGGAACCCGGCAGGGAAGCCGGTCCGGCGACGGCAGAAGTGGAAAGAAGGCTGAGCATGGCCTTAGTCTGCCGACTGTTTCAAGCGGAAGAGCGTGTCCGCGAAGGTCTTCGGGGTGACCCCCGCCTTGCGCAAGACATTCAAATGCGGCCAGAATTCACCGACCTCGGACAGGTCGTGGGAATCCGAGGCCAGGGCGATCTTCACGTCCTTCTCCACGCAGATGCGGATGAATTCGGGATCCGGCTTGTATGCGGGGGTGTGGTAGTTCACCTCGGCGGCGACGTTGTTGTCGGAAAGCAGGCCCGCCACTTCGTCGTAGAGGTGTACGGGAATCTTCAGTCCATTCTTCGCGAAGAAACGGAAGGGGTGCGCCAGCACGTGGATGTCGTAGCCGACCAGATATTCGAGATCGCGCATGAAAAGTTTTTCCGCCTCCGCCTGCGGGGTCTTGCCCCGCTCGAAGCCGGCAACCCTGTGGATGGCGCCGATCAGGACGTCCCAGTCGAACGCGGCATCCTCCGGGGCGAGCAGCAACTGCCCGTCGCCGTAGAGGTCCAGTTCCAGGCCCAGCTTGATGAACGGGGAACGGAGCCGTTCGACGTAGCGGCGGTACGCCTCCATGCGGAAACGGCCGGGGGAGGCCCAGGCGCGCTCCACCATTTCGGGACGGGTCATCCACTCGAAATCGAGAGCGTCGTGCTTCCCGAAGTAAAGGTGGAAGGCGTGCTCGGTGAGGCAAAGCGTCTGGACGCCCATCGCCTCGGCGAGTGCGATCGACGGCGCGGTGTCGATGGTCGTGCCGCAATAGGCGTATTCGGTGTGGCAGTGGACGTCCGGCACGTCGGGCAGTTTCAGCGCGAGGGTCTGCTCCTCGATCTCGACCTTCGGGCCTTCCAACCGGATGAGGCTGAAATGGAACGGCGGTTCGGAGAGCGAGGCCACGGTGTGGTACATCACCTCGTTGTGGAAACGGGGCCGCTGGCCGGGGTGGTAATGCGCGCTCAACGACAGCACGACGCCGTTGTTCTCGTAAGACTCGATGATCTCGGCGACGTTCTGCGGCCGGTAGGGATAATGCGAGTCGATCGGCGGGTAGACGGGCGCGTGCTGCAGGGCGACCAGCGGAAGATTCGGATTCTTCGCGTGGATGTCGCGCAACAGGTTGAACTGTCCGGCCGGGCGGATGCATTCGTGGGAGACACCCTTGAAGATGTCGTTCAACACGACCAGCCCGTACCCGCCGAAGCGGTAGAGGCCGGCGGGCGTGCCGAAACGGTCGTTGAAATGCGCGGTATCCAGGTCGTGGTTGCCGGGCAGCGTGAGGAACGGGACGCCGGTGCGCGAGAGTTCGCCGTAGAGGGCGACAAGGTCCACCGTCGCGGCGGGATCATCCCCGTTTTCGGTGAGGTCGCCGAGGACGACCGCCACGTCGGGTTTGACGCCCATGTGCTCAAGCCGGAGGAAAACTTTTTTGAGCAGGGTACGCGCAAGTTCGCCACGGCTGGGAGGCGTCTGGCCTCTCTGCTGCGCCAGGTTGGAATAATGCAGATCCCCGATCGCCAGGATGGTCAACGAACGGTCGCTCATGGTCATTTCGGCAGATTGAACGCGTGGATGATGTCGTCAATGACTTTCTTCCCCATCGGGGTACAGCCGCCGAGCGGTAGGCATTGACGCAAGGTGCCGGCGGAACATTCCAGCACCTCCATTTTGTCGAACGCGGAAAGCACGTCCTCGCCGACAACCATGATGCCGTTGTTCTCCAGCACGGCCGCGGGATGGCGCATCGACAACTGCCTCGCGATCATGTCGTAGTCGCTGATCGACTTCTCGAAGGGGATCAGCCCGACTTCGCGCAGGAAGATGTAACATTCGGGAAGCGTCCGCGTGTCGATCGCCCGGCGCAGGGCGCTGAAGGCGAGGCAGTTCGGCGGGCAGGCGGTGATGACCGCGCCCACGTCCGCGTGCGCGGCGAGGACGGCGGCGTGGGCGGGCGCGGCGTGCGTCGCCTCCTTGCCGGCCTCCTGCTTGCCGTTGCGGACCAGCACGAAGTCCTCCGGATTCACCGAAATACGGTCGAAGCCGTGGGGCGTCGTGAGGAACGAGCCGGCGTCGAGACGCACGGAGAGCGCCCCGGTCGCGGCCGAGAACAACCCCTGCCTGTAGCCGCGCTCCACAAACGCACACATCTTGCAGCGCAGTTCCTTCTCGCGGATCGTCATCGCGCCGCGCTTGAACGACGCGAGTTTCGGAAGGTGCGAAGCGGCGAACGCGAGCTGGGCGTCGGTCAAATACTTCGGCTTGCCGAGCTGGGCGGCCATCACTTCGGACTGTGCCGCCCACTGGATTGTCTCGAAGCGCGTGTAGGCTTCGTGCAGCGTCGCGCCGCCGCAGCAGACGCCGTGGCTTTCGAGGATCACGCTGTCCGACCCCTTAGCGAAATGCGCGGCGAGCTTGCGGCCGAGGTCTTCGCTTCCGGGAATCCCGTACTTCGCGAAGGCGACCTGCTTGCAGAGCCCGTGGACGAGCGGCGTGATGCGCGCGTCCGGCGTCTTCTTCGCGCAGGAGAACGCGACGAGGCTGACGGGATGCGCGTGTACGACGGCGCGGATGTCCGGGCGGCAGGCGTAGATGGCCTTGTGGAAGGGGTATTCGGAAGACGGCTTGTACGGACCGGTCACCGTGCCGTCCTTTTTCACGTGGACGATTTCCTCCGGTTTCAGCGAACCTTTGTCGAGACGCGCCGGCGTGATCCAGATGTCCCCGTTTTCGTCGAGAATCGAGAGATTCCCGCCGGATGTGGTGGTCATCTTGAAACGGTAAATTCTATCGAGGGTGAGCGCGAGTTCATCGCGTGGATGCAGGTATGCGTGTTTCATGGGTCTCTTTCCGCGTCGCAACAACCCGGGCGACGCTCAAAAACGGGACTTTTTATACCCAAAGAACGGCGAAAGCACAAGGAGAATTTTTGACGAAAAAACTCCATTTTCGGACTTCCAAACCGGCGGGGAAAAGGTTACACTTTTTCCCGCAAACAAGGAGAAGCTTACGTGACATCAAACGATGATTATGTTTTGCAGCTGCTGGAGGAGCAGGGAATCGTCTCGGCCGAGGAGATCGAGCGCGTCCAGAGTTCCATCAAGCAGGAAGGTGAAACGTCGCTCGACATTTTGTTGCAGACGGGCGCGGTGACGGAGAATGACGTCCTCGCGACGATCGCCGCGCAGTTCGGGATGGAATACGTCACGATCGATCCGGAGCAGATCGATCCCGAGGTGGCGAAGGTGGTTCCCCCGGACGTGGCGCGCAAGTTCGGCGTCGTCCCGCTGGTCCGGTCCGGACAGAGCGTGACGGTGGCGCTGGACGACCCGATGAGCTACGACAACACGATGGACAGCCTGCGGTACGTCCTTCCGGACTACGACATCCAGGCGGTCGTCGCGCCGCGTGCGGAGGTCAAGGCTGCCATCGGAAAGCTCTATCCCCTTACGTTCGGCGAGCAGTTCGGCTTTGAAGGCGCGGACGGCGTGATGCAGAAGAAGGAAGGCGAGGAGGCGGAAGGCGGCGACGCGGGCGGCGGCGACGACGAGGCGCCGGTCATCCGCCTCGTCAGCATGATCCTCACCCAGGCGATCGAGATGCACGCCTCGGATATCCACCTGGAGCCGATGGAGCGGACGTTCCGCGTGCGTTACCGCATCGACGGCGTGCTGCGGAAGATGGAGGATCCGCCGAAACGTCTGCAGGCGGCAATCATCAGCCGCATCAAAATCATGTCCGGCATGAAGATCGCCGAGAAGCGCATTCCGCAGGACGGCCGCATCCAGATCAAGGTGAAAGGCAACGACCTCGACCTCCGCGTCTCTTCCGTCCCGACGAACCACGGCGAGAGTATCGTCATGCGTATTCTCGACAAGTCGAACCTGCGCCTCGGCCTTCCGCAACTCGGCTTTCTTTCGGACGACCAGACGAAGTTCGAGCGCTTGATCGGTCTGCCGGACGGTGTGCTGCTGGTGACCGGTCCGACCGGTTCCGGCAAGACGACGACCCTGTACGGCTGCCTGAACCAGATCAACCTGCCGGACCGCAAGATCATCACCGTCGAAGATCCGGTGGAATACCAGCTTGCCGGTATCAACCAGGTGCAGGTGAACAAGGACGTCGGCATGGACTTCTCCGCCGCGCTCCGTTCCATCCTCCGCCAGGCCCCGAACATCGTGATGATCGGGGAAATCCGTGACGGCGAGACGGCGGACATCGCGCTCGAGGCGGCGCTCACCGGGCACTTGGTCTTCTCCACGCTGCACACGAACGACGCGCCCAGCGCGGTCACGCGTCTGCTCGATATCGGCGTGAAGCCCTACCTCGTCGCCTCCGCCCTGCGCGCGGCGATGGCGCAACGGCTTGTCCGCCAGATCTGCCCGAACTGCCGCCAGGAGTACACCCCGACCGACCGCGAGCTGAAGATGCTCGGCGCGCTCACAAAGGGCCGGCAGAACACGATCTCCAAAATGTACAAAGGGGCCGGCTGCGCGAAATGCGGCAAATCCGGCTACAAAGGAAGGAAAGGCATTTTCGAGATCTTTCTGGTGGATGACACGATCCAGCGTTTGATTTTCGACCATTCTCCCGCGACGGTCTTGCGTGCCCGCGCCCGCGAAATGGGGATGCGCACCTTGCGCGAGGATGGTATGTTGAAAGTGGCGTCGGGTATGACGTCCTTGGAAGAGGTTCTGCGGGCTACGATGGGAGATGCTGACTGATGAGCACTGAACTTACGATGACGGAATTGATGCAGGTGACGGTCGATGAGGGCGCGTCCGATTTACACGTCCGTTCGGGAATCCCCCCGAGCCTTCGCATCCACGGTTCCCTGACCCCGCTCGACGTCCCCGCGTTGACGGAGGAGGATACGCGCCAGCTGGTTTACTCCATCACGCCGGAGGACAAGCAGCACGAACTGGAAAACAACGGCGGCGCGGACTTCGCGACCTCCCTCGGCGACACCCGTTTCCGTACCAGCGTCTTCAAAGAACGCGGCCGCTACGGTATCGTCATGCGTATGATCCCCGCGACGCTGCTGACGCTCCAGCAGATCGGCCTGCCCAACGAAATTCAGGAACTGCTGTTCAAGCCCCGCGGCCTGATCCTCGTGACCGGGCCAACCGGTTCGGGTAAGTCCACCACGCTCGCCTCGATGCTGAACATCATCAACCAGCAGCGCGATTGCCACATTATCACCATCGAAGACCCGATCGAATACTACCACCCGCACAAGCAATGCATCGTCACCCAGCGCGAAATCGGCAACGACGTGCCGTCCTTCGCCGAGGCGATCCGCCGCGCGCTCCGCCAAGACCCGGACGTGATCCTTGTCGGTGAAATGCGCGACCTGGAGACGATGCAGGCGGCGATCACCGCAGCGGAAACGGGACACCTCGTTTTCGCCACGCTGCACACGACCGGCGCCGCCGCGACGGTCGACCGTATCGTGGACGCCTTCCCGATGGACCAACAGGACCAGATCCGCACGCAGCTCTCCGTCGGCCTCGTCGCCGTCATTTCCCAGCTGCTGCTGAAGCGCGTCGACAAACCCGGCCGCGTCGCGGCGTTCGAGATTATGATCTCCACGCCGTCGGTCCGTTCCCACATCCGCGACAACAAGACGTTCCAGATCAACTCCGACATCCAGACCGGCGCGAAGTTCGGCATGGTTTCGCTCGACAACCACCTGCTCGACCTCTACCAGCGCGGGATGATCGCCTACGACGACCTCGTCACGAAGTCGCAGGATCCGGACACGCTCGTCGCCAAGCTCCGCGAAATGCAGGGAGGGCGTTAAGCTATGGAGGGAGAGCAAAACAAACCCCAGAGCGCGGTCAACGCGGAGTTGAAGGACATCCTGAACTCTGCTGCCTCCCCGGCGGCACAGGTCTTCGACCCGTTGCTGGATCTCGTCATCAGCAACGGCGTCCTGGATACGCAGCAGGTCGAGGAGATTCGCGAGGAGCAGAAGAACTCCGGCCACACCATTCGCCAAATCCTCGTTGACGACGGCTACATCGCGGAAGACGACCTCCTCGGCATGATGGCCGCCTACCAGGGTTGCGAAGTCATCGATCTCGACGGGGTGGAAATCGACCCGGACATCCTCGAGTGCGTTCCGGCGAACGTGGCGCGGATGTACAACGTCCTGCCGATCGCGATGGACGGCGGGACGGTCACGCTGGCTATCTCCAACCTCGTCTCGCCCGAAGTGATGGACGAGCTGATGTTCGTCCTGACCAAGGACATCCAGTTTGCGATGGCCCGCGAAGGGGCGATCCGTTCCAAGATCCTCGACCTCTACGGCGAGGAGAGCGCGAACGCCGCCGACATGCTCGACAGCCTTTCGTCGGATTTGTCGCTCACGGCGGAAGGAGCCGGGCAGAGCGAGGAGGACGTCGCCGCGCAGGCCGCCTCCGCGCCGGTCATCCGCTTCGTGAACCTCGTGCTCTACCAGGCGGTCACCGACCGCGCCTCCGACATCCACTTCGAGCCGTTCGAAAAGGATTTCAAGATCCGCTACCGCGTCGACGGCGCGCTGTACGAAATGACGCCCCCGCCCGCAAACCTGGCGCTCGCCATCATTTCGCGTATCAAGGTCATGTCGAACTTGAACATCGCCGAACGGCGCATCCCGCAGGACGGGCGTATCGCGCTGGTCGTCGCCGGGCACGCGGTTGACCTTCGTGTCTCCTGTCTCCCGACGATCCACGGCGAAAGCGTGGTGCTTCGTGTCCTCGACCGCAGCGTCGTCTCGCTCGATCTGGAAAATGTCGGCCTTCCGGAAGACATCTACGAGCCGTTGACGATCGACATCGAAAAGCCGAACGGCATCATCGTCGTCACCGGACCGACCGGTTCCGGCAAGACGACGACGCTCTACTCCTGCCTCCGCCGCATTAACACGATCGACTCCAAGCTGCTCACCGCCGAAGAGCCGGTCGAATACGACATGGACGGTGTTGTGCAGGTGCAGATCAACCCCTCCGTCGGCAACACCTTCGGGAAAGTGCTGCGCGCCTTCCTCCGTCAAGACCCGGACGTGATGATGATCGGCGAGATCCGCGACCTTGAAACGGCGGAAATCGCCGTTCAGGCCTCGCTCACCGGACACCTGGTCTTCTCCACGCTGCACACGAACGACGCCGCCGGCGCGGTCACGCGACTGGTGGACATGAACGTCGCGCCGTACCTGATCGCCTCGACGCTGGAAGCGGTGCTGGGGCAGCGTCTCGTGCGCCGCGTCTGTTCCGATTGCAAACAGGGATACGATCCGGACGACGACACGCTGCATCGCCTCGACCTGAAACGCGAAGACGTCGGCAACCGCCAGTTCTACTTCGGTTCCGGTTGCCGGACGTGCAACAAGACGGGGTACAAAGGGCGCAAGGGCGTCTTTGAGTATCTGCGTATCAGCGATCCGATCCGCGAGCTGATCAACGAACGCCGCCCGACGCTCTTCATCCGCGAACGCGCCCGCGAACTGGGTATGCGTACCATGCGCGAAGACGCGATCCGCAACGTCCTCGACGGCTACACGACGGTTGATGAAGTCTTGCGGTACACCTAAAAAACGGCGGATACGCGGCGGATATGCGCGAAATTCGGTAGCAATCGATGGCAATCGGCGGCTACCGATTTTTATTTATAAGGGTTGCGCCGTCCGGGGTCAGGCATCCGTGCGTGAAGAACGTCGAGCCGGAATCCGTCGTCTGGAAAAGGGTGTAGAGGTCGAATGTCCAGACATTCCGCGTGTCGGCCGCCCTCAGCACGCGTTCTGCCGCCTCCCGGATGCGGGCTGCGTGCGGACAGGGCGGCCGTCCGCCTTTCGCCGGTACGCACCCGCAGTCGGGCAGGGTGTCGGGAACCGGAGGCACGAGGACGGTGACGTTTCCGAACGCAGGCGCGGCAAGCAGTCCCAGCATCGCGGAAACGCGGCACTCGAATGCGTCGAGATCGGCGAGGTCCGCCATCCGTACCACGGGGGCGTAGACGACGCCTGTCGATAGGACGGTGTCGCCTGTGATGGAGGGGGAAACGTCCCCGTCGTTCTCTCCGCTGTGTCGCTGCGTCTCTGCGCTTGTGGAACGTTCTTCTTCGCTTGCCGTCGAAACCGTCCCGGTCACCGAGGCAAGGGCGGCGAAGAGGGCGAGTTCCGGGTTCCCGCAGTCGGGGGTGTCCTCCGGCGGCGCGAGCCTGTGCGGAAAGGTATCGGCGAGCGTCCCCCAACTGCGGCCTTCCGAAACGAACAACGCGGCGGGACGGTTTGGCTGCGGCGCGGATGGGACGCCGAAGCGCCAGGCCGAGGCGCGCGGGACGAGGTAACAAAGGTAGTCGCCCGCCGCGAGCAGGGTTTCGCCGGAAAACGTATCGGGAAAGATGCCGTAGGCGCGGGGGGACCCCGTCGAAACGGGGAAGAGGAGTTGACCGGTTTTCAGGGCGACCCCCTCATGAACGAGCGTCCACGATATGCGTTCTACCGTAGACACCTCAAAAGGCGGCAAATAGACGGCGCCCTTGCCCCCGTTCGGGGTTACGGGATAGTCCCGCACGACGGGGTCAACGCCGTTTCCGGGCGGGAACGAGGTCACGCGCAGGGTAAACGGGGTGTCGTCCGGGGCGGTCGTGCGCACGGATAGGATCGGGGCGACGGATACGTCATCGAAACAAAACGCGGGGACGCCGCGCACGGAAACGGAGACATGCTCCTCGCGCCAGAGGCGGCCGGACCAGGCAAGCGGGGGCAGGTCGAAGGTCGCGCCGGCGTTGGCCAGCTGCGCGGTGTGGATGTTCGTGCCGGCGAGGACGGTGGCGAACTTACGCCCCGTCCCGACGGGACGCCCGTCGATCCACCAGTGCGAAACGTTTGTGGAGACGCCGTAACTGCGGTCGATGAACGTGTAGGGGACGAAGACGGTGTCGGGTTTCTCCGCGAAACGGTAGGTCCGTCCCTCTTCGGCGCGGGCGAAAAGGGAAGGACGGACGCCGCGCCGTTCCCAGCGGCCGTCCCGGATTGTCCCGCCGGTGATCATGCGGACATCGGAGGCGATGTTCGTGGCACCGGGTCGTTTCCAGGCAAGCCCGGTATCGATTTTCTCGCGGAGGGCGGTGACAACCTTGACTTCGCGGAGCCCGGCTTTAAAGGGGATCGGGGCGGAGGACGTCCAGCGTTCGTAGGGCTGTCCGGGCGGATGGACGAGGATGTTGGAACCGTCGATGAAGAGCCAGGCGGGGGATGTTCCCGCCATTCCGAAGGCGAGTTGCACACCGGGAGGGGCAACATCCCCGGCGCCCGTATTCCCCTTGCCGGGCGGTACGAGCAACCACGTGTGGAGTTCGACCAGGTAGTTCTTGCGCGTCCAGTCGCCCCGGTACCAGGACTTGAAGGTCGCGGGAAGCTCCTCGAACGAGGCGGCGGAGAGGGGGCGGGGCGCGGTGTCGTAACGGGTCTGAAGGGAAACGACCTGTTCCCAAGTCGAAGGGAGATCCATGCCGGCGGTCCGGGCGGCACGTCCCCGGAGCGGCAGGGGGTCTTTGGCGACGGGCGCCTGGCCGTCGTCGGCGGGGCACGGGTAGACGTGGACCCGTTCGCTGTGCTTGAGTCCGGAGCCGTCGATCAGAAGGGAAAGGGTGTCCTTGTCCCGCCAGACCACGCGAACGGGCAGCCGGTTGGTGGCGGACTCCGCGAAGGCGGCCGCCGATACAACCTTCCAGGTGTCTACAACAGTAGGCAGTTGGATGAGGAAAAAGTCGTCCGGACCTCTTACGACGACCTTGCGGACGGGGGATTTCGGGGCGCGCCACGGAATCGGGAGAGAAAAAAGGGGGAGCGAGTGGAGGCAGAACAGGCCCGCCAGGAGAGCGGCGAACATGGTCCCTGCGGAGGGTGTTTTTGAAGCGAAAGGACGCAACGGCGCGGCAAAACAAGGCCGTAAGCGCGGCAAACCGTGCGTTTTTGCGGGTACAATCCCTTCCCGCCCCCTCTGCGTCTCTGCGTCTTTGCGTTTCATGTGAGTTCCGGTTCCAAACTGGATGACGACCGAGCGGCATCCTTGTCCACCCCTGTCGCAAAAATCACTCGCCTTGCGGTATGTTTCTTGCTATCATACGCGTGAAAGGTAATGAACAGCGTTTTCCATAGTGAGCATTTTTCGCGCCAAACGGGGTTCACGCTCATCGAGATGATGGTTGTGATCTGCATCATCGCAGCTTTGGCCTCTGCGTTGACGGTTTCCGTACGTTCGGGGTACAAACAGGCCCGGCAGGCGAGCTGTAAGGCGAACTTGCGGCAATTCGGGGTCGCGTTGACGATTTACCGGGGCGAACACGAGAACCGGGTTCCGGACTGGATTTCGAACCTGTATCCGGACTACGTGGATGCGCGGGGGATGTTCGTCTGTCCGTCGGACGACAACGAGGGGAAGGACACGCCGCGCCCGTTGCGGCTGGTGGCGATCAAGAAGGCGAAAAACGAGACGGACACGTCGAGGTTCTGGGACAACGAAAAGAACAGCGATTCGACGCGGAACCAGACGGTGGAGAGCTGTAGTTACCTGTACGAGTTCTCCCATGCGACGGCGCCTGCGAGCTGGTGGGCCAGCGTGGCATGGCCGAACGGGCAGAAGCCGGGCGGCTCATTGACGATGGGGCAGTACAAGACGGCGCAGATGCAATACGGGGACAAGGCGAGCAAAGTCAATAACGTGTACGTCCCGTATTCCGCCTCGCGCATCCCGATCATCCGGTGTTACCACCACTGGCGCGACCAGATGATCTGGGGGTACAACGACGAAAAGGCGAAGGAATCGGGGCATGCGACGCGCCAGTACATCACGTTGAACGTGGCGTATGCGGGCAATGTTTTCACGGGGCCGCTCTACTGGGAAGGGACGATCCATCCGGGCGAGACGGCAAAATAGGATTTGAACGAACAAGGAGAGACGAATGATGACCAGAATCGATACGAGCGTTTCACGGGCGATCGCCCTTCCGGTCGTGTTGTTGATCGGCTGCACGACACCGAAAGGGCCGCAACCGGAAGTCGTGCCGGAACCGCCGGACGCGGCGGAGGTACAGGCCGCCGCGAAGCTGTTCGAGGAGGGGCGGGTTCAGGAGGCGGTCGCCGCCTGCGTGGACATCAACCGCAAGCGCCCCGAAGCGCGCGGGCTTGCCGAGCTTGAGCGCAAGATCAACGCGCACCTCGCCGAGGAGCGCGCCGCGAAAGCCCGTGCGCACGCCGAGAGCCTTACCGCGCTGGGCACCTCCGATGCCGAGCGGTACAGTTCCCTCCCGCAGAACTACCGTCAGGTGCAGCATGTCATGGGCGAACAGGCGCCGCTTCGCACCGCGCCGACGGTGATGCAGCGGGTGTTGAACAAGCTGATCGACATCCACCTGGTCGACGCAGACCTCAATTCGATCATCGCCCAGATCGGAATGTCCGAAAACGTCAACATCATTGCCGACAGCGACCTTTCGTCGCTCGAAAAGAAGTTGACGATCCACGCGGAGAAGACCCCGTTGCTGGAAGTGCTGGAGTACATCGGGCGGAACCTCGGCGTGAATTTCTCCGTCGGCAAGAACCTGATCTGGGTGACGCCGAAGGCGGAGGAGTCCGCCGCGATCGTCCCGATGGAGACGCGCGTCTACCGCCTCCGCAAGGGTCTGCTCGGTTCGGAACTGGGCAAGAGCGCGCGGGGGGAATCGCTCTTCAAGGGGCCTGAGGAGCGGCGCAGCGGTTCGCGGCGCAACGAGAACCGCAACAACCAGGAGGAGACGGCGGAACAGAAAATCGGCCTGATCGAGTCGATCCAGCGGTTCGTTCCGCAGCCGGACGGCGCAGACCTGCTCTTCAACGACCGCGTCCATGCGCTCATCGTGAAGAACACGCGTGAAAACCTCGCGCTGGTCGAAGACCTGATCGACGCAATGGACGTCCGCCCGCTGCAGATCCTCATCGAGGCGCGTTTCGTCCGGACTGACGTCTCCGACTTTCGCAAACTCGGTGTGGAATGGCTCGTGGACAACCGGGGCGTCGCGCGGTTCGACTCCGGTTCGCTCTCTTCGACGGATCCGTGGGCGCGCGGACAGACGGAAGTTCCCAACGCCCGGCGTGACGTCTTCACCTCCGCGTTGCAGTCGGTTTCGACCTCCGACGGCGGCGCCATCGGCGGGGCGTCGGTCGCCTACCAGTTTCTGCTGGGCGACACCGCGCTCAAGGCGGTCTTGAACGCGCTGGAGGCCAACGGCGACACCCAGACGATCGTCGTGCCGCGTATCACCACGCTGAACAACCGCGAGGCGCGGTTCCGCGTCGGCGAGGATATCGAGTACTTCGAGGAGGTTGACACGCAGATCATGACCAGCGGGTCCAGTTACGGCAGTGGCGAGAGCCGCGACAACGTGACGTACGACTACGACGAGCCGACGGTGGTCGAAGTCGGCAAGTCCCTGATCGTCACGCCGAGCGTGGGTGCCGACCTCTCCACGATCAACCTCGTCCTCCGCCCGGAAATCTCCTCGGTGAAGGAGTGGCGCAAGTACCGCCTGAGCAGCCTCCACAGCGGCGATGCAAGCAACGAGCCGGCAATCGAGATTCCGACGCTTGCGCGCCAGTACATCGAAACCGAGGCGGTCGTGCGCAGCGGCGAGACGGTGGTGCTGGGCGGTCTCGTGGACAACGTCAAGGAAGAGGAGACAGGCGGGACGCCCTGGCTCTCAAAAATCCCCTTGCTCGGCTACCTTTTCAAGACCGACGACAAGAAGAAGATGAACAAGAACCTCCTCATCTTCGTGACTGCGACCCTGATCAGCGACACCGGCGAAGACCTCATCCCGTTGAACGAAATGGAGCGTTACGGGCTTCCGGTGCGCAAGTCCGACCAGACGCCGGACATCTTGAAACCCGCCGTATCCAAGGCTGGCGCCGCCGGCGAAGCCGCCGCCCGTCCGGACGAAGCCGCAGCAGCAGCAGCAGC
>JAGCVN010000009.1 GCA_017962315.1 Kiritimatiellia bacterium | reverse complement strand
CGCTCGGCGCGGACGCCGTCGGCGGCACGGTCGCGAGGGGCGGCGCGCTGGACGGCGGCGCGGATGCCGTCAAGGCGAAGGACAAGGCCGCGCTCGGCGTACTCGCGAAGTTCACCGGAAAGTCGTATGTGATCGTGCTTGAGGGTTCGGACGTTCCCGCGCAGGGAGGCTTCTCGACGCTCTCCATCGCGATGGCGGCGACGGGCAAGGCGAAGGTCTCCGGCGTGCTGGCGGACGGCACGAAGGTGACGGCGACCGCGCAGATGACCGTCGGCGACGCCTACTGCTGCGTCCCCGTGATCTGCTCGAAGAAGAGCAAGTTCGGGTTCGTGGCGTGGTTCGACAGGGACACGCGGCAGCTGGCCGAAGTGACCGCGCTGACGCCGTGGAGGAACACGGTGAAGCCCGCCTTCACGATGGACTGGGCGGTGGCCGCGGCCGGCGCGAAGGGAAGCGTCGCCGCCGGAACGCGCAGGGCCGGGCTGGACGGCGTGAGGCTGTCGGCGTTCGTGCCGGGGGCGATTGGGCAGACGCCGTTCGAGATCCCGTTGACGGTGAAGGGGACCAAGTGGGACGCGGGCAAGGCGGCGAAGGTGACGTACAAGGGCGGCTCTGTGTCCATAGCGGGGGGCGCGAACGTCTCCGGTCTGAAGCTGGCCTACACGGCGAAGACCGGCACGTTCAAAGGGTCGTTCACGGTGTACTCCGTGAAGGGCGGCAAGCTCGCGAAGACGAAGTTTACGGTGAACGGCGCGGTCACGGACGGCGTCGGCTACGGCACGGCCTTCAACAAGAAGGCCGGCAGCGTCGCGCTGGTGGTCGAATGAAAAAGTGTAAAGTGTAAAATGGTGCGCCAAACCTTTCATTTTTGGTGAAAGCAATCGGGCGGGCCGGAGGGCAGCGGGGACGCTGCCCCTCCCGCGACGGACACGGCGGGGCGCGTGATCGCGCAAAGAGGAAAACCAGTCCGCGTGTGTCGTCCGGGAGGGGCAGTGTCCCCGTTGCCTGTCGCGGGGTGCGGCGGATGGCAAGAGAGCGGCGTGTAATTTTTAACGCAGCCCCCGCTCGCGCCTCGGCGCGAGTGATTCGATCCAGATAACTTGCCATACTGTACCCCCGGCAAGCCGTGGGGTGAAGTTATTGACGAGTGGCACAGAGGATGCTGAGAAGGGTCGCGGCCCTCCCATGGCGGCGAGAGAGGCGGGGTGGAGCGCAGGGTAATGGGAACGTGTTCACGGACGGCAAACCCTGAAACCGATAAAACGCGCACAGTACCAAAAGCAGGTGGACGGTGTGAAATAGAGGCGTAGGGGATAGATTGTACCCATTTGCTTGCGGAAGTGGAGTTTTGTGCTATACTTCTCCCCGTTCGCCGTTTGTGTCGGCGGGTTTGGACAGAGGAAGAAAGGAGCGTCGTATGGGTAGGTTTGACGGTAAAGTTGTGGTCGTCAGTGGGACGAGCCGGAATACGGGTGTCGGAATCGCGGCGTTGTTCATCCGCGAAGGGGCGAAGGTGTTCACTTGTTCCTCCACGCCGGAAAGCACGAAGAAGGGAGGCGACCAGCTGCGCGCGATGGGACTGGACGGTTTCACCGAGGTGCCTTGCGACATCTCCGACGAGTCGCAGGTGGTCCGCCTCTTTGAAACGGTGAAGGAGAAAGCGGGACGTCTCGACATTCTGGTGAACAACGCCTGCAACCAGGGGATCGGCCCCGCGTTCGAGGAGATGTCGTCTGAATTTTTCATGTCGGTGATCAAGACCAACCTGCTCGGCCTTTTCCTGATGTGTCAGAACGCGGCGAAGATGATGCTGGAACAACCGGAGAAAGGGGTGATCGTCAACCTCGGCTCCAATGTTTCCACGCGTGCGATCCGCAACCGTACCGCCTATGTCACGAGCAAAGGCGGAATTGATTCGTTCACCCGTTCCATCGCGCTCGATCTCGGCCCGAAGGGAATCCGCGTCAACGAGGTCGCCCCCGGCTACATCTACACCGACCGCTGGGACAAGCTCGACGAGGCGACCAAGGCGCGCCGCCGTTTGAATTGCCCGCTCCGTAGCGAGGCGAAGGCGGAGGACATCGCCGAGGCGGTGGCGTTCCTCGCCTCGCCCGCGTCGCGTAACATCGGCGGAGTCCGGCTTCTGGTCGATGGCGGGTGCAGCGTCCAGCATATGCCGCCGGACGCGGATTGTTGAACGTGGGGCAGGGGAGGCTGCGTATGGGCAAGAACTACAAGTGGACGTTGCTGGCGATGCTTTCGCTGGCGTTCTTCTTCCATCAGGCGGACCGCGTGTTGTTCGGCCTGTTGACGATCCCGATCCAGGAAGAGCTCGGACTGAACGACTTGCAGATCGGGTGGATCAACACTTCGCTGTTCTGCACGCTCGCCGTGATGACGCCGATTGCGGGCTTCCTCGGCGACCGCTTCAGCCGCAAGTGGATCATTACGTGCAGCCTGCTCTTCTGGAGCCTGATGACCGCGCTCACCGGGTTCGTCGGCGGGATGCTTGGCCTGATTTTCTTCCGTAGCATTGCGACCGGCGGCGGGGAATCATTCTACGCGCCCAGCGCCTACGCATTGCTCGCCTCCTACCACAAGCGCACCCGTTCCATCGCGCTCTCCGTCCACCAGGCTGCGTTGTACGTGGGACTGATGACGAGCGGCGCGTTGGTCGCGTGGGTCTTGCACAAGCTGAAGGCGTGGGCGTTTGTCGCCCGCTGTTTCGGTGAGCTGGGGTACTGGCGTCCCGTTTTCCTCGTCTTCGGCGGGTTGGGGTTCCTGCTCGGAATCTTCTTCATTTTCAAGTTGCACGATGCGCCCCGCGACGCTTCTGCGCAGACGGCGGAATCCGAAGAAGGAGCGGGGGAGAGCGTGCTGGGCGGCATCTTCCGGACGTTCCGCGAGATCGGCTGTGCCGTCAAGGTGTACGCCACGACGCCGAGCGCGCTGTTTGCGATGTCTGGCTTCGTGGCGGTGGTTTTCGCCAACAACGCCTATCTTTCGTGGGCACCGAAGTTCATGGCGCGCAAGTTCGGGCTGGGCATCGGCGCGGCGGGGAACGGGACGATGTTCTACCACCACCTTTGTGCATTCGTCGCGATTCTGATCGGGGGTGTCCTGACCGACCATTTCGTGCGCCGCTGGCCGCGCTTCCGGCTTGTCCTTCAGGCGTCCGCATTGCTTCTCGGTGCGCCCGCGCTGGCGTTGATCGGCATTTCGGGGACGCTTGCCGCCACGTGGCTGGCGGTCGGCGCCTACGGCGTATTCCGCGGGTTGTTCGAGGTCAACACCCACGCCTCGATGTTCGATGTGATCGAGCCAAAGTACCGATCCACCGCAGTCGGGCTGATGACGATGGCCGCGTTTTTCATCGGCTCGCTCTCGCCGCTGTTGATCGGTGTGCTGAGCAACCGTTACGCGGTCGCGGGGCTGATGAAGGCCGGCGTGGCGGAGGGAGACCTTGCGGCTGTTCTGGCGAATCCCGCCGCCGAGGCGGTCGCACCCGTCCTTGAACGTGCCCATCTCACCGTCGAGCAGGTGAACCAGCTTGGACTACCCGGTTTTGAGATCGGGTTTTCTTGCATGGCGGCGGCCTATCTCATCGGGGCGGCGCTCATCCTCTGTTCCATCCTTTTCACCTTCAACAAGGACAGGATTTCGGAATGAAAATCACCTCGGTAAAGACATTCGCCATTGATTGTTTCCGCACCAACTGGGTCTTTGTCAAAGTTTCCACCGATGAAGGCATACACGGTATCGGCGAGGGGACGCTCGAATACAAGGAAAACGCCCTCCTGGGGGCGGTCGCCGATTTGGAGCACGCGCTTGTCGGCAAGGATCCGTTTGACACCGAATGGATTTTTCACCAGAACTACCGCGACGCCTACTGGCGGGGCGGTGCCGTCCTGATGAGCGCACTATCCGCGATCGACATGGCGCTCTGGGATATCAAGGGCAAGACGCTCGGACTTCCCGTGTGGAAGCTCATCGGCGGCAAGTGCCGCGCGGGCGTTCCCTGCTATGCCAACTGCTGGTTCACCGGTGCGAAGGAACCCGAAGCGTTCGCGGAAAAGGCTGCGGCCGCCGTCGAACGCGGGTTCAAGGGACTCAAGTGGGACCCGTTCGGGAAAAACTACCGCCAGCTTCCGCCGGAGGATTTCAAGAAGGCGTTGCGGTGCGTGAAGGCGGTTAAGGAGGCGACGGACGGCAAGGCGGAGATCTTGATTGAATGTCACGGGCGTTTCGACGTGCCGACCGCCCTCCGCGTGTGTCACGCGCTCGAGGAGTTTGAGCCGTACTGGGTGGAGGAACCGGTCGTCCCGGACACACTGCGCGCGCTCGCCGACGTCCGTTCGCGAGTCCGCGTACCCATCGCCTGCGGCGAGAGGCTGTATACGACGCAACAGATTCTGGATGCCGTCGAACTCCGTGCCTGCGATTATCTCCAGCCCGATTCCTCCCACGCCGGCGGGATCACCGGCATGAAGCAGATTGCCGGGATCTGCGACGCGCACCACATCCCGTTCTGCGCCCACAATCCCAGCGGCCCCGTGGCGAACGCCGTGACGCTCGCCCTCGGCGTCTCCACGCCCGGATACTGCATCCACGAGACGTTGTTCGATGACGTCCCCTGGCGGGGCGACGTGATTGACGAGGACGTGCGTTTCATTGACGGGCTGATGTATCCGTCCGACCGTCCGGGACTCGGCATTGAACTGAACGAAGAGGCGGCCGCCGCGCATCCGAAGGCCGACCATTGGCTCCGGCATTACGTGGGAACGCTTACGGATATCCGTCCACCCGACTCCAAACCGTACTACAGGAATATCCCGCCGGAGCGTGCGTCATGAAAACGGCAACAAGCCTTATACCGGGAGGGGGAATGCCGCCTCCGTCTGCATGGGGGCGCGGAATCGCCGCCTGTTTCCTGGCAGTGCTGGTGTCCGCGATCGCCGGGTGTTCTTCGCCCAAAATCATCCGGACCGGGCAGTACGTGGACATGGACAATGACCGTCTCCATGTCGTGTATTTCGAGAAGGCGCATACCGAGTCCGTCAACGGCGTGGAGTTCCCGTTCAAAGAGGCGGTGAAGATCCTCTTGCCAGACGGGAAGAAGATCACCTGTCTTCGGACGGTTTCGCCGGGCGGCATGCGGTATCGTTCGGCGGACAACAAATACATGTTCTACGAGAAGGGACCGTATTGTATCCTTTTTTTCGGGAACCAACGTATTTTCGAGGGGATTTTCTGTCGTGATAAAGACTGACGGGAAAGCGTACGGTCATCCGGGGAGCCATGCCGAAAGCGGGACCGGAGGGAAGAACCCGCGTGTCGTGGCGTGGGAGGTGACGCGGCGTTGCCCGCTCGCCTGCCGACATTGCCGGGCGGGGGCGGCGGATCATGCATTTGACAGTGAACTCAGCACGGAAGAGTGTTTCCGGATCTTAGAATCTCTCTCCGACTTTTCCCGTCCGATGGTCATCTGGACGGGGGGAGAGCCGATGTACCGGAAGGACATTTTAAAGCTCGTCAACCGCGCCATGGAACTGGGGATGCGTTCCGTCATGGCTCCCTGCGGGATGCTGGTGACGCGGAACTCGATGCTGCGTTTGCAAGACGCGGGCGTCATGGCGTGCAGCTTCTCGCTCGACGGCGCGACGGCGGAAACGCACGATGCCTTTCGTGGCGTCGAAGGGGCGTTCGCCCATGTGACGAACGCAATGAAGATCGCCGCCGAAATCGGAATGCCCTTCCAGGTGAATTGCACCGTCTCGAAACGGAACGTGCAGGAACTTCCCGCCATTCGGGAGATGGCGATCCGTTTCGGTGCCCGGACGCTGGATCTCTTTTTCCTAGTTCCTGTCGGGAGGGGAAGGGAACTGGCGGATCTGGCGCTTTCGGCAGAGGAGATGGAACGGACGCTGGGCTGGGCGTTCGAGATGGATCGCAAGGGGCCGGTTGCCGTCCGGGAGACGTGTGCGCCCCAGGCAGTGCGGATCTGGGAAAGCCTTGAACGTCCCGGCAAACATCCGGCGGGATGCATGGGGGGGCGCGGGTTCGTCTTCATTTCGCATCGCGGGATTCTGCAACCCTGCGGTTTTCTGGACATCCCGTGCGGCGACCTCCGGGCGGTGGATCTGGATTTTGGAAAAGCCTACACGGAATCTCCTGTATTCAAGCAACTTCGCAATCCGAATCTTCTCGGCGGAACGTGCGGCAAATGCCGGTTCCGGTTCGAGTGTGGTGGCTGCCGCGCACGGTCTTACGCCGCGACAGGGGATTTCCTCGCTGGCGATGCCTCCTGCCCACTTTCGGGGTACACTGGCTGATCCGCCGCAACTTTTTTAACGCGGAGTCGCAGAGGGTCAGAAAGAGACTTCAACGAAGGGACGGAAAAACGCATCGAGGAAGAGACGGTCGCAAGCTTCTTTTTTCCGCCCGATGCTCAAGAGGAGTTCGCAGAGGGCGAGCGTTTCTCCCGGGGTGTCGGTTTTTCCGATCCAGGCGACTTTCTCTTCGATACTGAGCCGTTCAAACGGAAGGTCGATACACCTTCCCTTCGCTTCGAGGGAAAGGGAGTCCGCGTTCACGGAGACAAGTTTGACCTCGTACTTTTTCCCGCTGTAACTCAGGGGGATCGTCTTGCCGATTTGGGGTTCCAGCCGTTTCGCCAAAAGTTCCTGCTGTGTAGGTACCTCCCGGAAAACGGCTTTGATGCGGTCCGGCAAGGCAGGGTCGGACGCGGCAGATTTCTGCGCTTTCTGAAGCCCCTGTTCGAGGAAGAGGGCGACCAATTTGCGTTGCGCGGCGATGGCGGCGTCGGGCGAATCGTGTTTCGCCTCCGTTACCGGTTTCACGTCCGATGCCGGTTCTTCCGGACTGTCGGTCTGGACGGTGTCCCCTTGCTCGTTGCCGTCCGGACGTTTCGGCGAAATCGCTTCCTGGACTTGTTCCTTCGCTTGCTGGACGGGAGCGATGATCCGCTTTTTCAGGTCTGACTTCGTAGGGGAGGAACGGAACCAGAAGAGGAGGGCGAACCAGGCTAGAAGCAGGATCCAGAGCATCGTCTCGTGCTGGCGGCGTTCTTGCCGCAGCTGCCGTTCGTGTTCGGCGAAGATCCCGGTCGCCGGCTGTGACGTGGTTTCTTTTGCCGGACGCGCGTTCCGTTGGCTCCGGTCCCGGCGTTGCGGCACCGGGGTTTCCGCAAGCAATCCCCGCAAGGCTTCAAAGACGGCGTCCCAGCCGAGGAACCGTGTTTGCGGATCTTCTGAGAGAAGACGTGCAACGACGGCGGCGATGTCCTCCGGCAACGCTCCGTCCGCGTCGGCGCAGAGACGCTGGAGAAGGGCGCCCAACCCGATTAGGTCGTCGCACGGCATCATGGATCCGTCGTTGTCCGCCCGTTCGGCCTGTTCAAACTCGGTGATCTTGATCCCGCTGTTGGCATCACGGCGCACACTTTCCGCCGAGAGATCGTGCAGGACGATGTTGAAGTGCGACCAGAGGAACGCGACGCCTTCCGCCGTCTGCAGGACGAGCGCCAGCGCCTCTTGCCGCGTGAACGCCGCGCCGGCGTCCAATTCCTCCTGCAAGGTCATGTCCGCCGTCATCTCTGTCACGATGCAGTGGCATCCGGGGGTGCTGATGATGTCGAAAATCGAAATCACCTTTTCGCTTTTCGCATGGGAGAGGAGCCGCCCGGTGTCGAGAAAATACGCGACCACGTCCGGACGGTCTTCGTATTCCTGCTTCAATAGACGCAACTGAACATGCCGTCCCAGTGACTGTTGAAGTGCCTGGTACGTCACGGCGTACTTGGTTTCGCGAAGTTCCCCCTGGAGGAAAAAACCATGTTTTTCTAATTCATCGGTGTTCACGTGTTTAGTATAGCACAACGGGAGGGGATGTGGTATACTTTTCGTCGTGAGTTTTCAAGCGGACAAAATTCTGGATCGCGGAAGCCCGCTTTCCGAAACGGTGAGCGGCACCGTGAAGTCCGTCGTACACCACAACGACGAGACGGGGTACACCGTCTGCCGCGTCGCCCCCGAAGGCAGGCGCGGCGATGACGGCGATACGTTCGTCATTGTCGGGAATTGCGCCGTGATCTGGGAGGGGGAGGAATTGCACGCCGAGGGCGAATGGACGATCCATCCCCAGTATGGCAGGCAGTTCCATGCGAAGTCGCTCACCTGCGTGACGCCGACATCGGCGGAGGGGATCCGGCGGTACCTTGCGAGCGGGATGATCAAAGGGATCGGGCCGAAGTTCGCGGGGCGCATCGTTGACAAGTTCGGCGAAGAGACGCTGAAGATTATCGAGTCCGCGTCGGCCCGCCTCTGCGAGATTGACGGAATTGGCGAAGCGCGCCGCCGCCGTATCAAAGAGTCGTGGGTGGAACAGGCGGGTGTCCGCGAGATTATGATTTTCCTGCAGTCGCACGGTATCGGCGCGGCGAAGGCGTCGCGCATCTACCGCCGGTACGGCGCGGATGCGATCGCCGTCGTCAAGCGGAATCCCTACCGCCTGTGTGCCGATGTCTGGGGAATCGGGTTCAAGACGGCGGACGCGATCGCGCTTTCCATCGGTATCCCGCGCGACAGCGAGATCCGCGCCAAGGCCGGCCTGTTTTTCACGCTGGAGTCGGAATCGGAGGATGGCGGCCACTGTTTCGCGATCGGCGCGGACTTGATTCTCCATGCCCAGGAACTGCTCGGCATCTCGGTTGAAATCCTCGGAACCGCGCTCGCTTCCTCGCTGGAGCAGGGATCGCTCGTGAAGGAGGAGAACCGCATTTACCTCCCTTCGCTCTATTTGGCCGAGAAACGTGTCGCCGAAAAGCTTAAGCGGCTGATGGACACGCCGCTTCCCTACAAGCCGATCCAGACGGATGCCGCCGTGAAATGGGCGGAAAAGAAGATGGGACTGTCCCTTGCCGCGATGCAGTACAAGGCGCTTGTGAATGCGCTGCGCTCCAAAATCTCCATCATCACGGGCGGTCCCGGCGTGGGCAAGACGACCATCATCCGCGCGTTGACGGAGATTTTCGGCGCGCGCAAACTCAAGCTCCGCCTTGCCGCGCCCACAGGCCGCGCCGCCAAGCGGATGAACGAGTCCACCGGTTTCGCCGCCCAGACGATCCACCGCTTGCTCAAGTTCAACCCGCAGTCGAATGCCTTCACCTACTGTGCGGAGAACCCGCTGGAAGGCGATTGTTTTATCCTGGATGAAACCTCCATGATGGATATCCGCCTCTTCGACCAGTTCCTTCAGGCGCTGCCAGACACGGTCACCCTGATCCTCGTGGGCGACACCGACCAGCTCCCCAGCGTCGGACCGGGCAACGTCCTTCGCGATTTGATCGATTCGGATGTCATCCCCTTCGCCCGTCTCAACACCATCTACAGGCAGGACAATTCCGGGTTGATTGTCCGCAACGCGCACCACGTCAACAACGGCGAGAAGCTTGAACTTCGCCAGGGCGATTCTGATTTCTACTTCATTGAGACCGGTCGTCCGGAGGACATCCTTGCCCGGACGGTGGAGTTGATGGTGCGCCGTATTCCGCGCAAGTTCCACCTCGATCCGTTCGCGGACGTCCAAGTCCTCACGCCCATGCGAAAAAACACGCTGGGGTACGAGAATCTGAACGACGCCATCCAGCATGCCCTCAATCCGTCCGGCCCCTCTCTCGTGCGCGGCGCGACGCACTTCCGCGAACGCGACCGCGTGATGCAGTTGAAGAATAACTACGACAAGGACGTGTTCAACGGAGACATCGGTTTTATCGAAAAGGTCGATTCCGAAGAACGCGCGTTGGTTGTTTTGTTTGACGGGCGTCCCGTGATCTATCAGCAGAACGAGCTGGACGAGCTTGCGCTGGCCTACGCCTGTTCCATCCACAAGTCCCAGGGTAGCGAATATCCGGCGGTCATCGTCCTGCTCCACACGCAGCATTACATGCTCTTGCAACGAAATCTGCTCTATACCGCCATCACGCGCGGGCGCAAGCTTTGCCTTGTTGTCGGAAGTTCCAAAGCCGTCGCCATCGCCATCGCGACGAACCAGGTGCGCGAACGGAGGACGACGTTGCAGTTTCGTTTGAATCCGGATCGCGCCATTCCTTCGGGAGGAACGGACGTACCGCTGCCGGAACCGGGAGGCGACGCATGAAAAAGACGGCATGGATCTGGGTCCTGTTGCTTCTCCTTGTGGCGCTGGCCGCCTTTCAGAGCCGACGTCTCGCAGCTCTCCGCAGGGCGGGACTCCCCGAAGCGTACGCCGGTTACACGGCCAACGAGCCGCCCGCGCTCTCCTTTATCCTGGCCGGACTCGGCGGCTTCCGCGGAATCGCCTCCGAAGTCCTCTGGTTCCGCGCCGAGCGCCTTCAGGACGAGGGGCGTTACATGGAGCTTGTCCAGCTTTCCGACTGGCTCACGCGACTGGAACCTCACGCTGCGGAAACATGGGTCTACATGGCGTGGAACCTCGCCTACAACATCAGCGCCATGTATACCCGCCCGGAAGACCGCCTCCGCTGGGTGAAGAACGGAGTCCTGCTGTTGCGGGACGACGCCATTCGGTTCAACCCGAAAGAGGGAAGGCTTTTCCGCGAACTCGCCTGGATGTACCAGAACAAAATCGGCGATTCGCTCGACCGCTGCCACCTTGCCTACAAGCGGGAGCTGGCGAACGCCCTCGCGCCCTACCTCGCGCAAGACGGAACGGTTGTCGTCTCAGCGGCGAACCGCGAACGTCTCAAGGACCGGAAGCTCGACCTCGACCGGATGCTGGAGCTCCAGCGGCGCTACGGTCCGCTCGACTGGAGACTGGGCGAGTCGCACGCGATTTACTGGGCCTCCTACGGACTGCCGTTTACTACGGGGCCGGAACGCCTGATGACGCGACGGCTCATCTACCAGTCCCTGATGTTCCTGGTGTTGCGCGGAAAACTCAATGTGGAGTATGAAACGGAGTGGAATCCGGGACAGAACCTCGCTTTCGCGGTTTCCGCGGCCGACGAACTTGCCGCGACGTACCGCGAATTCCCCTCGCGCAATATGCAGAAGGTCTTTTTGCGGTTTCTCGGGAAGTTGGCCGTCTTGGAACGGTCGGCGGGAAACGAATGGATGTCCCGCTTTTTCTACGAACGCCTTGTCAAGGCGCTTCCCGAAGGGATGAACGTCCCTTCGTTTGAGGAGGTTATCCGGGAGGCGTCGGCTCACCTATGAATGACAACAACCGGTTAGCTTGCGTTCCGCTTCCTCAGCGGGTTGAACAGACGCTCGACCGATACGGCCTTCTGACGGGCGTCCGCAAACTTGGTGTCGCCGTTTCCGGCGGTGCGGATTCACTTGCCTTGCTTTTGCTGCTTGCGCCTGTTTGCAGATCGCGCGGCATTGAACTGGTGGTGTTGACGATCGACCATGGACGTCCCGGCGAGGCGGAGGCTGCGCAATGTGTCCGCGCCGAGGCGGAAGCCCTCTGCCTTCCGTTCGTCTCGCAACGTAACGCGCTTGCCGCGGGCGCTTCTTTGGAGTCCCGCGCGCGCGCTGTCCGGCTCGCGTTCTTGGAGGAGTGCCGCGAAAAATTTTCGCTGGATGCGGTTGCCACGGGGCATCATGCGGACGACGTGGCGGAGACGGTTTTTCTGCGGTTGTGCCGGGGTTCCGGTACGACGGGGCTTGCGGGGATCCGCCCGCTCTCGCATTGCGGGAAGATCCGTTTCATCCGTCCGCTTTTCCACGTCGCACACGAAGAACTTTGCGAATGGCTTGCGGGGAAGGGGAAACGTTGGTTCGAGGATCCCGACAACCAGTCTCTCGAGGCTTCCCGCAACTGGATCCGGCACCGCGTTTTCCCGGAACTCAAGGCAAATTTCGACCCTTCCTTGACGCGCCACCTTTGCACGACGGCGCAACTTCTTGCCGCCGAAGACGACGTGTTGGAAGCCCTTGCCGAAACGGCGTTTGCGTCATGTGCCGCGGGGGACGCGCTTTCCATCCAGGCCGTTTGTTCGTACCCGCCCGCCATCCGGCGTCGCCTCCTGCGCCGCTGGTTCTACGGGCATGACGCCGCGGCAGCGTTCGATTTTGAACGGACGGAGGAAATCCTCGGTTTGTTCGAGTCTTGCGATACGTGGCGGATGTTTCTTCCGGGAGGTCGCCGGATCGAAGCATGCGACGGGGAACTTTCGTTCCTTGAAACGTCGTTACAGTCCTCCCCCCTTGATCCGGTGGAACTCCCGGTTCCCGGCTGCGTTGTATGGGGCAGATGGAAAATCTTTGCCACACGGGTCGATGCCGTCACATGCCGGGCGGAAGGCGCCGGCGTTTCGCCGGCCTGGATAACCATCGCGCCTCGCGACGGGATGCCCCTGAGTGTGCGAGCGCGCCGTCCGGGCGACCGGTTGGCGCCGTTCGGGATGGAGGGGAGCCGCAAACTCCAAGACCTTTTTGTGGATGCCAAGATCCCGGTGGACGAACGCCCGAAAATCCCGGTTGTCGTCTGCGGCGATGAAGTGGTCTGGGTTCCGGGATGCCGTGTTTCACGGTCTTTCGCCGTCCCGGAAAGGGATGTTGTGCCGATGGTGTGTCTCTCCGCCGAGCGTTGCGAAGCGGGTGGGACTGGGTTGACGAAGGATGAATTCGTGCAGACAGAAAAGGACTCGAGTGAAATGAAACAAACGGCAAAAGAATGGATGGCGTTGGCGTTGACGGGGATGTGCATGGCAACTCCGGTCGAAGCCGCTCAGAGGGCGAATCCGCTACCTCCCGAAATTCGGGTGAAAAGTTCAATTGACGGGGCGATGCGTCCGGCGTATTTCTACGCGCCGGAAGCAAAGGCGGATCAGAAGATCCCGTTGCTTGTGGCGCTTCACACGTGGAGCTACAATTACAAGGCCCGGAATCCGCTGGACTGGGCGTACGCGCAGTGCCGCAAGCGCGGGTGGGCGTTCTTGTATCCCGATTTCCGCGGGCCGAATTGGACGCCGCAGGCGTGCGGTTCCTCTTTAGCCGTGCAGGACATTCTCGACGCAGTCGAGTATGCGAAGGCGCATGCCCCCGTCGATCCCGACCGCGTGTACGTGATCGGTGCATCGGGCGGCGGGATGATGGCGCTATTGCTCGCGGGACGTTCGCCGACCGTCTGGGCCGGGGTCTATTCGGCTTGTCCGATCACCGATCTCGCCCGCTGGCACGCGGATTCGGCGCTGCGGCGGAACCGCTACCGGCAGCACATGGAAAGCGCGTGCGGCGGTACCCCCGACGTCCGTGCGGAAGAGTACGCGAATCGTTCCCCGTTGACCTATCTCGCGGAGGCCCGTAAGGCAAATGTACATATACAGATCGCCACGGGGATACACGACGGCCACTCCGGTTCGGTCCCGATCGGCCACGCCATCCGGGGATTCAATGCGTTGGCGGATGAAAGCGACCGGATTTCCGAGGCGCATATCGCCGTGATGGAGCAAACCCAGCGCGTACCCGAAGAACTTGCGTTCAAGGGGCACGATCCCTTCTTCAGCGAAAAGAACCGGATCCATCTGCGCCAGACAAGCGCGAACGTCCGCCTGACGATTTTTGAGGGTGGGCACGGCGGTAATTTTGAAGCCGGAATCGATTGGCTCTCCCGCCAGCGGCGCGAGGCGAAAGTCGATTGGACGCTTCCCGAAACAGGGAAGGGCGGGGAGATGAAAGCGTCGCGCTAACGGATACGGGCGACGGTTTCACCGGGGGGAACGTCCCGCAACGGAACGGTACCCGCACCGATGACGGAAGCGTCGCCCGCTTTCTTTAGCGGGATCATGCCGGCAAGCGTTCCCATCAACACGCCGTCGCCCAGCGCACATCCACCTGAGACGCAGACGCCGGGGCAGAATTGGCACCCGTCCCCCGCCGTCACGTCGTGCCCGATGCAGACGCCGTGGTTCACGATCGTTCCGCGTCCAAGCCGGCAACCGACCGAGACGACGGCGTGGATACCGACGAAACTTCCGGGGCCGATTTCCGCATCCGGCGCCATCTCGGCTGTCGGGTCGATGAGCGTGGCGGCGACCAGCCCGGCCTGCTCCGCCCGGCGCAGGACATTCAGCCGTGTCGCGTTCTTCCCGATCGCGCAGAAGAAAAACGTTCCAGGGGGAATGTTCGCCACGGAGCCCAGTAGCGGGTAACCGTCGCACGTTCCCGTCTGGCGGTCAGGCGCATCGTCGCAAAAACCGAGTAGTTCAAACGTCGGTATGAAGGCGTTGATACGTTTGATAATCCAGGCGGCCTCGCGTCCGAAGCCACCCGCGCCGATAATGACGAGCTGTTTCATGTCTCCTTCTCCTGCGTGCCTTTGAATTCCGATGTGGTCGCTTCGTTTTCCCTCTGGATTCCCTTCCGCGAGAAAACCGTCGCCACGGTGCGGAACAGGATGGCGATATCGAGAGCGAGACGACGATGTTCGACATACCAGAGGTCGTAGGCGAATTTTTCTTCCCAGGAAAGCGCGTTCCGTCCGTGTACCTGCGCCCACCCCGTAAGTCCAGGAAGGGTTTCGTGACGTCGCGTTTGGCGTGCGTTGTAACGCGGCAGGTAGCGCGTGTGCAGAGGGCGCGGGCCGACGAGCGACATTTCGCCGCGCAACACGTTCCAGAGCTCGGGAAGCTCATCTAGGCTTGTCGATCGCAGAAAACGCCCGAAACGTGTCAACCGTTCCTCGTCCGTCCCTTCTCCGTCCCGCATCGTGCGGAATTTCAAAAGCGTGAACGGACGCCCCGCCAGTCCTGCCCGTTCTTGGCGGAAAAGGACGGGACTGCCCATCGCTATCCTTACGGCTAGCGCGGTTGCCGCTATCAACGCAAGCCAGATCGGAGCGGTCGCCAATACGAGAACCAGGTCGAACACGCGTTTCGAGAAAAGACCGGTCCGTATCTCTTTGGCAAGGGTGCAACGCTCCACAAACGCGGCAAACGCGGGATAAATCTTGCCGGCGTCGAATTGCTCGAGCGCAAGCGTCCGTGCGTGTTCCCCCGAATCCGCCGGCAACGCTTCGACCGCCCTGCGAAACGCGGCGACGTCACCCGCCGGGTAGGCGGCACCCGCTTTGTAGGTCTCCAGCAAGCGGCGCAATTCGCCATCCAGACTGGTGACGATCGGCAATCCCGCGGCCGCGTAGTCGGCGGCCTTGTTCGGCACGGCGACACAGGAGGCGTCGAACATAGGGACGATCCCGACCGTGGCGTGGGCGAGCTGTTCACGGACCTCCTTCTCAGGAAGGAACCCGTGGAAGGTGATGTTCGGCGCACCCTCTGCCTGTTTCCTTAACGCCGCCTCCGTCGGACCGGTCCCGGCGAGGTCTAGCGACCATCCGGTTTCCTTGGCCGCCTCGATCACGGTGGAAAGATCGTAAGAGCGGCCCATGTTGCCGATGTAGACGAGCCTTGGGCGTTGCGTTGGTTTGCGTGCCGGTGGCGTTCCCGGTTCGATACCGAGGTAGGCGAGGTGTCTCACGTTGGCGGCACCGTTTCGTTCCGCCCATTCAAGGTGACTCCCGCTCACGGCACTCACGCCGTCCGCGTCTCGCAGCGCCCGTTCCGTCCGTCGTTCCAACGGACGCAAAGAATGGAGAAACCTGAACAGCGGGGGGAAAAGTTGATAGAAAGTCTCCGGCCAGGCGTCCTGCACGTCTACAAGGACCGGGCAATGCCAGCGTTCGCGCATCTTGAACGCACGTTCGGCAGTGCCGAGCGGCGGCAGGCTCACCACGATTTTATCCGGACGCGGCAACCGGTCTGCGTCTACGGCTGTGCACGCATCGCGGAACCAGTTCCGCGCGAACGCGGCGTGGCTCCGGATTCGCGCAAATGAAATGTTTGTCTTGTAGGGCGGTGTCGCGACCAACCGGACGTTTACGCCGTCCGCGTTTTCAAAGGTGGACGGGAAAGGCCGGTGCGTTTTCGTCGCATGGCGGAAATCGGACGTCCACCAGACGACCGCATGGCCGTGCGCGACAAGTTCCCGTCCGAGAAGGGCGTACCGTTGCCGTCGCCCTCCTTCCTCCGGAAGGTTGTCGAATGGGTTGCAAAGCCAGACGTTCATGGCGTCGGGCTGTCTCCCGCCGGCGGTTGCGGGCCGCGTTGCGCTTCAAGCGTTTCGACACGGATCAGCAACGCCTTGCGGACGGCACTGATCTGTTCCTGTTCCAACGCACGTTCGCGACGCTCGTCATTCAACTCTTTCTCGCGGAGTTCAAGCTGTTCCTTCAGGCGTTCGGTGTCGGCGGCCTTGCGCTCGGCGATCTGGATCGCGTCGTGCATATGCGCGATCTCGCCTTCCAGCTGGCGGATTTTCTGGAGCAATTCGGTCTCCCGCTGTTCGGCAAGCCGCATATCGCGCTGGGCGTTGAGGTTTGAATTTTCGATTTGGCCTCGCAACGTCGCAAGCTGCGATTCGGACGCACGGTCGCGGACGGCCTGGTGCGTCATGTCGATGGGGCTTGTCCCCAGTCTGCGCAGAAGGCTCCGGCGCGTATCCAGCATCTCCTCCTGATGGGCGTTGATGAGTTCCTTCAATTTCTCCAGATAGGTGCGCTCGTCTTCAAGTTTCTGCGAGAGCTGGTCCACCTCTTCCTTCATCAAGCCGTAAACGGCTCGTTGATCCGTTTCGAACTTGACGATCGCGTCCGGCCCCAAGTCGCAAAGCTTCTCAAGCCGGGCAACTTTCGCGGTCAACAAGTCGCTCTCCTCCTTCGCGGTCTTTTCGCGTTCGGCAAAGTCCGCTGCAAGGCGTTCGCGTTCGGCGGTTGCGGCGGCGAGCGCGGCTTCGGACGCCTCCCTCGCGGTCTTTTCGCGTTCGGCAAAGTCCGCTGCAAGGCGTTCGCGTTCGGCGGTTGCGGCGGCGAGT